>NZ_JBHJUV010000022.1:0-164642 GCF_042268025.1 Streptomyces sp. NPDC056161 | reverse complement strand
GTGAAGTCACCGCGCGGGCTCAGCACCCGGACTCCGTCCTGCCTCATGGCCGCGAGATTCGGTCCACGGGCGATGAGATGCACATCGGCGCCGGCGCGATGGAGCGCCGCCCCGACATAGGCGCCGATCGCTCCGGCGCCGAGAACTGCGACTTTCACGGGAACACTCCGTTCGGTTTGAGGGATACCGCGGAGGTGGGGGGTGGGGTGAATCTTGTCGACGAAATATTGTCTACAGTATGGAGGGGGGGTCAGCAAGGGGACGGACGATGACCGTTCGGCGCAGGTCGCATACCGCTCATCGCATACGGTCGACCGACTCCTTCTCAACTACCGGGTGCCCTCCTTATCGTGCGCGATCATGAGTCCCCCTCTCGCACCGCGGGGATGGAGCCGCTGGCTCGTTCCGCCCGCGGCACTCTCCGTCCACCTCTCCATCGGCCAGGCGTACGCCTGGAGCGTTTTCAAGCCACCGCTCGAATCCGCGCTGAACCTCGACGGCACCCAGAGCGCGCTGCCCTTCCAACTGGCGATCGTGATGCTCGGCCTGTCGGCCGCGTTCGGCGGCACCCTCGTGGAGCGCAACGGGCCGCGCTGGGCGATGACCGTGGCCCTCGTCTGCTTCTCCTCGGGCTTCCTGATCTCCGCCCTGGGCGCCTGGACGCAGCAGTACTGGCTGATCGTCCTCGGCTACGGCTTCGTCGGCGGCATCGGCCTGGGCATCGGCTACATCTCGCCCGTCTCCACCCTGATGAAGTGGTTCCCGGACCGGCCCGGCATGGCCACCGGCATCGCCATCATGGGCTTCGGCGGCGGCGCGCTGATCGCCTCGCCCTGGTCGGCGCAGATGCTGGAGTCCTTCGGCTCCGACCACTCCGGGATCGCGCTCGCGTTCCTGGTGCACGGGCTGTCGTACGCGGTGTTCATGGCGCTCGGCGTGTTCCTCGTCCGGGTGCCGCGCCCCGCGGACCGCGTGGCGGCGGACGAGGGGCCGAGCCCCGCCGAGGGGGTGCAGGTGTCGGCCCGCAGCGCGCTGCGCACCCCGCAGTTCTGGTTCCTGTGGATCGTGCTCTGCACCAACGTGACCGCGGGCATCGGCATCCTGGAGAAGGCCGCGCCCATGATCACGGACTTCTTCGCGGACTCCAGCACACCCGTCTCGGCGTCCGCGGCGGCCGGGTTCGTCGCCCTGCTGTCGGCGGCCAACATGGCGGGCCGCATCGGCTGGTCCTCCACCTCCGACCTCATCGGACGCAAGAACATCTACCGCGTCTACCTGGGGGTGGGTGCGCTGATGTACCTGACGATCGCGCTGTTCGGGGACTCGGCCAAGCCGCTGTTCGTGCTGTGCGCGCTGGTGATCCTCTCCTTCTACGGCGGCGGCTTCGCGACCGTCCCCGCCTATCTGAAGGACCTGTTCGGCACCTACCAGGTGGGCGCCATCCACGGCCGGCTGCTCACCGCGTGGTCCACCGCGGGCGTGCTGGGCCCGCTGATCGTCAACTGGATCGCCGACCACCAGGAATCGGCCGGCAAACACGGCGCGTCCCTGTACGGCCTGTCCTTCACCATCATGATCGGGCTCCTGGCGATCGGGTTCGTCGCCAACGAACTCGTCCGCCCGGTCCACGCCCGCCACCACGTCACCGCGCCGAAGGAGGCCGCCGATGTCCAACGAGAACAGCCCGCCTGACCGGCGCGGCCTGATCGCCCTCGCCTGGGTGTGGGTCGGCGCCCCCCTGGTCTACGGCGTGTACGAGCTGGTCCAGAAGGCGACCCAGCTGTTCACGGGGTGACGCCCGCGGCGCCCGGGGCTGACGGAAGCCGACAACCCGGGCGCCCGAATCCTGTGGCTTCACCTGCCGTCGTACCCGCGGGTCACCGAACACACTGGGACCTCCCGCCACCCGCGTCCACGAGGGGGACCAGTTGATCGGCTCGCGCATCGCCGCCGTCGGCCATTACCAGCCCGCCAAGGTCCTCACCAACGAGGAGTTGGCGGACCTGGTCGAGACCAGCGACGAGTGGATCCGGTCCCGGGTGGGGATCCGGACGCGACACATCGCCGGGCCCGACGAACCGGTCGACGAACTCGCCGCGCACGCCGCCGCCAAGGCCCTCGCCGCGGCGGGTCTCGCTCCCGGGGACATCGATCTCGTCCTGGTCGCCACCTCCACCGCCATCGACCGCTCCCCGAACACCGCCGCCCGGGTCGCGGCCAGGCTCGGCATACCGCGGCCCGCCGCGATGGACGTCAACGTCGTGTGCGCCGGTTTCACCCACGCCCTGGCCACCGCCGACCACACCGTGCGCGCGGGCGCCGCGGAACGGGCCCTGGTCATCGGCGCCGACAAGATGTCCGCCGTGGCCGACTGGACCGACCGCAGCACCTGCGTCCTGGTCGGCGACGGGGCGGGGGCGGCGGTCGTCGAGCCCTGCGCACCGGGGGCGGAGCCCGGGATCGGACCCGTGCTGTGGGGTTCGGTGCCGGAGATGGGACACGCGGTACGGATCGAGGGCACCCCGCCGCGGTTCGCCCAGGAGGGGCAGAGCGTCTACCGCTGGGCCACCACCCGGCTGCCCGCCCTCGCCCGAGGCGCCTGCGACAAGGCCGGCATCGCCCCCGCCGACCTGGCCGCGGTCGTGCTGCACCAGGCCAACCTGCGCATCATCGAACCCCTCGCCGAGAAGCTGGGCGCGGCGCGCGCCGTGATCGCCCGGGACGTCACCGAGTCCGGGAACACCTCCGCGGCCAGCATCCCGCTGGCCCTGTCCAAGCTCATCGAACGGGGCGAGGTCCGCGGCGGCGACCCGGTCCTGCTGTTCGGCTTCGGCGGCAACCTGTCGTACGCCGGGCAGGTCGTCCGCTGCCCTTGACGCGCCCCGACCCACGCCGCGAGCCGGTCCGGACCGGCTCGATGTGACGTGAGCGACTGTGTGCGTCCCTGGCATCCGTGCGCCGTAGACTGTAGACGAAAGACAATTGATACTGGACGGAAGTGCGCGCACGAATCTCGTCCGCCGTGCACGGCCCTGCCCAGGAGGGGGACCGCGATGTTGTCGACCGGACTGCCACAGGGTGCCGTGCCCAAGCTCGAACGGCCCGGCCCGCTGCGCGACCGCGTGTACGAGGCGCTGCTCGAACTGATCACCACGCGTGCGTTGCAGCCCGGCCAGCACCTGGTCGAGAGCGAACTCGCCGGGCATCTGGGCGTCTCCCGGCAGCCGGTGCGCGAAGCGTTGCAGCGGCTCAACACGGAGGGCTGGGTGGATCTGCGGCCCGCTCAGGGCGCCTTCGTGCACGAGCCGACGGAGGAAGAGGCCGATCAGCTGCTCACCGTGCGGACGCTGCTGGAGGCCGAGGCGGCCCGGCTCGCCGCGGCGAACGCGGGCAGCGCCGGGATCGAGGCGCTCAGCGAACTGTGCGCGCGGGGCGAGAAGGCGGTCGCCGCCGACGACGTGGACGGCGCCGTCGCCCTGAACGCGGCCTTCCACGCCAAGATCATGGAACTGGCGGGCAACGCGGTCCTCGCCGAGCTGGCCGGGCAGGTCGACCGCAGGGTGCGCTGGTACTACACGCCGGTGGCCCGGCAGCGCGGCCGGCAGTCCTGGGTGGAGCACCGCGCCATGATCGCCGCCGTGGCCGACCGCGACGAACAGCTCGCCACGCAGCTGATGCGCGAGCACACCGAGCACACCCGCCACTCGTACCACGACCGTACGACTTCCTGACCCCGGGACGAGCGGACCCGCAGCGCAGGGCGCGAAACCACCTCCGGGCGTGAGGCTACGGCCCGGCCGCCCGGCCCTTCCATGGCGGTGGACAGGGCGGCGCCCCGCGGCACGGTGATCTTTTCGGCGCCCCACAGGTGCCGCGTGCGGGCCGAGGACGAAGCCGGCCGCCGAAGGCGAAGCCGACCGCCGGAGCCGGAGCCAGAGCCGACCGCCGGAGCCGACTGCCGGAGTCGAAGCCGGAACCGGAGCCCGCCGAGGCTCGTCGTCACGCCCACGCATGCCCGCCGTCGCCCGGCTCCGGCGGCGGCATGCCGTTCGCGTGGGAGGAGCGGACGCCCGGTCACGAGGACGGCGCCGCCGTGCGGGCGGTCCGGCTCGGGGACGGCCGCCGCGTCGGCTGAGGGCCGCCTTTCACAGCCGTAGCCACTCTCGCTTTGTCCTGTGAGTGGGAAAAGTCAGCGCCAATCCATGCACAGCTTCTTCCCAGGTGCGGCGGTGACTGCTACGTTCCCCTCGAAAGACACACCCGGATGGCCGATTTGAGGCGGGGAGGGGCACGTGAGACGCATGACCGCACGACCCGCGAACGCCCATCAGGCCCGACTGCTCAAGCTGTTGCGTGACGGCGGTCCCAACTCCCGTGCGCAGCTGGGCGACCAGATAGACCTCTCACGGTCCAAGCTGGCCGTGGAGGTGGACCGCCTGCTGGAGACCGGCCTCGTGGTCGCCGACGGCCTCGCCGCCTCGCGCGGCGGACGCCGGTCCCACAACATCCGGCTCGCCCCGAACCTCCGCTTCCTCGGCGTCGACATCGGCGCGACCTCGGTCGACGTCGCCGTCACCAACGCCGAACTGGAAGTGCTGGGACACCTCAACCAGCCCATGGACGTACGCGTGGGCCCCGTCGCGGTCTTCGAACAGGTCCTGGCCATGGCGGCGAAGCTGCGTGCCTCCGGCCTCGCGGAGGGTTTCGACGGCGCCGGGATCGGCGTGCCGGGACCGGTCCGCTTTCCCGAGGGCGTCCCGGTCGCACCGCCGATCATGCCCGGCTGGGACGGCTTCCCGGTACGGGAGGCACTCAGCCAGGAACTCGGCTGCCCGGTCATGGTCGACAACGACGTGAACCTGATGGCGATGGGCGAACGGCACGCGGGTGTCGCGCGCTCCGTGGGCGACTTCCTCTGTATCAAGATCGGTACCGGTATCGGCTGCGGCATCGTCGCCGGCGGTGAGGTCCACCGCGGGGTGACGGGCAGCGCGGGCGACATCGGACACATCCAGGCGGTGCCCGACGGCCGGCCGTGCCCCTGCGGCAACCGGGGCTGCCTGGAAGCCCACTTCAGCGGTGCGGCACTCGCCCGCGACGCACTGGAGGCCGCCCAGCAGGGCCGGTCGACGGAGCTGGCGGCGCGGTTCGCGGCGAACGGCACCCTCACGGGCGTCGACGTCTCCGCCGCTGCCGCCGCGGGTGACACCGTGGCGCTCGCCCTGATCCGCGAGGGCGGCAACCACGTCGGCCAGGTCATCGCCGGACTCGTCTCGTTCTTCAACCCCGGCCTGGTGGTGATCGGCGGCGGGGTGACCGGCCTCGGCCACACCCTGCTCGCCGCGATCCGCACCCAGGTCTACCGCCAGTCACTGCCGCTGGCCACCGGCAACCTGCCCATCGTCCTCGGGGAGCTGGGCCAGAACGCCGGCGTCATCGGCGCGGCCCGCCTCATCAGCGACCACCTGTTCTCGCCCGCATAGCCGACCGCCTTCCGGCCTCGACCAGTACAGCGCCCGCTCTGCCTGCCCCGCGCCACCACGCCTGACATCCAGGCGGCTTCACCCTGACTCAGGCTCCGCACGCCCGCCGAGGGGAACACACATGGCACCAGAACCACCGCTGCTCAGCATGTCCGGAATCACCAAGTCGTTCCCCGGCGTCCGGGCCCTCGACGGCGTGGACCTCGATGTCCAGGCCGGTGAAGTGCACTGCTTGCTCGGTCAGAACGGGGCCGGCAAGTCCACCCTGATCAAGGTCCTCGCGGGCGCCCACCAGCCGGACAGCGGCACCATCACCTGGCGCGGCGAGGACGTCACGCTCCGCTCGCCCAGCGCCGCCATGCGTCTCGGCATCGCCACCATCTACCAGGAACTCGACCTGGTGGAGCACCTGTCGGTGGCCGAGAACGTCCACCTGGGCCATGAGCCCACGGCCGCCGGCTTCGTCGTACGGGGGAGGGCCGCGCGGGCGTCGACCGCCGAACTGCTCGCGCGCCTCGGGCATCCGGAGGTCGACCCCGGCCGGCTCGTCGGGGAACTGTCCGCGGCCCAGCAGCAGATCGTCTCCATGGCGCGGGCGCTCTCCCACGACGTACGGCTCATCGTCATGGACGAACCGTCCGCCGCGCTCGACCCGGACGAGGTCGACAACCTGTTCCGCATCGTCGCCTCCCTCACCGCGGACGGCGTGGCCGTCGTCTACATCTCGCACCGGCTGGAGGAGATCCGGCGCATCGGCGACCGGGTGACGGTCCTCAAGGACGGGCGCGCGGTCGCGGGCGGGCTGCCCGCCAAGACCACGCCCACCCGGGACGTCGTGGCGCTGATGACGGGGCGCAACGTCGAGTACGTCTTCCCCGAGCGGCCGGCCGCGGCGTCCGACGGCGCCCCGGTCCTCCAGGTCCGGGGTCTGTCCCGGCCGGGCGAGTTCGCCCCGCTCGACCTCACCGTCCGGGCCGGCGAGATCGTCGGCCTCGCCGGACTCGTCGGCTCCGGCCGCTCCGAGGTGCTGGAGACGATCTACGGCGCCCGCAAGCCCGGCTCCGGCCAGGTCCTGGTGGACGGCAAGGCGCTGCGGCCCGGCAGCGTGCCCGCGGCGGTCCGCGCGGGTCTCGGCCTCGCCCCCGAGGAACGCAAGGCGCAGGCCCTGCTCATGCTGGAGTCCGTCACCCGGAACGTGTCCGTCTCCACCCTGTCCCGCTTCTCCCGCGGCGGCTGGCTCGACCGGCGCGCCGAACTGGGCGCGGCCCGCGCGGCCACCCGCGAGCTGTCGCTGCGCCCCGACAACCCCTCCGTACCCGTGCGCACCCTCTCCGGCGGAAACCAGCAGAAGGCCGTCCTGGCCCGCTGGCTGCTGCGCGGCTGCCGCGTGCTGCTGCTCGACGAGCCGACCCGAGGCGTCGACGTCGGCGCCCGCGCCGAGTTGTACGCGGTCGTCCGGCGGCTGGCCGACGAAGGGCTCGCGGTACTGCTCGTGTCCAGCGAGGTCCCCGAAGTACTGGGCCTCGCCGACCGCGTGCTGGTGCTGCGCGAGGGCCACGTCGTACACGAGGCACCCGCCCGCGAACTGGACGAACACCGCGTACTCGACCTCGTCATGGAAGGAAGCCCGGCGTCATGACGCAGCACGCCTCCCCGCCGCGGAGCAGCACCGGCAAGGTGCAGCCGGCCGGCCCCCGCCCCGCCTGGCGCTCCCTCGTGGCCCGCGCCGACGTCCGCACCCTCTCGCTGCTCGGTGTGCTGCTCGCGCTCGTCGTGGTCGGCGGCATCACCAAGCCGGACGAGTTCCTCGACACCCGCAACCTGCAACTCGTCCTCACCCAGGCGTCGGTGATCGGTGTCGTCACCGTCGGCATGACCTTCGTCATCACCTCCGGCGGCATCGACCTGTCGGTCGGCGCGGTCGTCGCCCTCGCCTCGGTCTGGGCGACCACGGTCGCCACCCAGGACTTCGGTTTCGCGGGCATCCTGTTCACCGCGATGATCGTCGGCCTGGGCTGCGGCCTCGTCAACGGCGTGCTCATCGCCTACGGCAGCATGGTCCCGTTCATCGCCACCCTCGCCATGCTGGCCTCGGCCCGCGGTCTGGCCCTTCAGATCACCGACGGCAAGACGCAGATCGTCTCCGTCGAGGGCATCCTCAAGCTCGGCGAGCGCGACTCCTATGTGCTCGGCATCCCGCCGCTCGTCCTGGTCTTCGCGGTCGTGACGATCATCGGCTGGTTCGTGCTCAACCGCACCACCTTCGGCCGCCGCACGGTCGCTGTCGGCGGCAACGCGGAGGCCGCCCGGCTCGCCGGTATCGACGTACGCCGCCAGCGGCTGTACCTCTACCTGCTGTCCGGGCTGTGCTGCGGCATCGCCGCCTTCCTGCTGATCATCCTGTCCGGCTCGGGCCAGAACACCAACGGCAACCTGTACGAACTCGACGCCATCGCCGCCGCGATCATCGGTGGAACCCTGCTCAGCGGGGGCCGCGGCACCATCACCGGCTCCGTCCTCGGTGTCCTGATCTTCACCACGATCACCAACATCTTCGCCCTGAACAACCTCCAGAGCGACGTCCAGCAGATCGCCAAGGGCGCGATCATCGTCGCCGCCGTGCTGGTCCAGCGCCGTACCGCGAGCACGACCTGACGAAGGGGATCACCGCCATGTCACACCTCACCAGTCGCAGAGGACTGCTGTTCGGGACCGCCGCGGTCTCCGCCGGTGCCCTGCTCACCGCTTGCACGAGCAACGAGAGCAAGGACCAGCAGCCGGCCGCCAGTTCTCAGCCGGCCGCCGACGACAAGCCCGGCAAGCAGGTCACCGTCGGGTTCGCCGGTCCGCAGGCCGACCACGGCTGGCTCAACGCGATCAACGACAACGCCAAGAGCCGCGCCGAGAAGTACTCGGACGTCACCCTGGAGATCACCGAGGGCTCCAACGACACCGCCGCGCAGATCGGCCAGATCGAGACCCTGATCAACAAGAAGGTCGACGTCCTGGTGATCCTGCCCGCCGACGGCAAGGCCCTCACCCAGGTCGGCCTGAAGGCGATGCGCGCGGGCATCCCGGTGATCAACCTGGACCGGATCTTCAACACCCCGCAGGCGTACCGCTGCTGGGTCGGCGGCGACAACTACGGCATGGGCTTCAACGCCGGCACGTACATCGGCGAGAAGCTGCGGGGCAAGACGGACGCCCGCGTCGTCGAACTGGCCGGGATCGACAACCTGGAGCTGACCAAGCAGCGCACCCAGGGCTTCGACGACGCGCTCAAGAACTTCCCGAACCTGAAGAAGGTCGCCCGGCAGGCCGCCGACTTCACCGTCGAGTCGGGACAGGCCAAGATGTCCCAGCTGCTCCAGGCCCAGTCCAGGATCGACGCCGTCTGGAACCACGACGACGACCAGGGCGTGGGCGCGCTGCGCGCCATCGAACAGGCCGGCCGCGACGAGTTCATGATGGTCGGCGGTGCGGGGGCCCTCTCCGCCTTCCAGGCGATCAAACAAGATAATGGCGTCATGAAAGCAAGCGTTCTCTATCCGCCGACCATGGCCGCCTCGGCGATCGACCTGGCACGCGCCCTCGGCCAGAGCAAGGGCATCGGCGGCCTCGCCGAGTACGAGATCCCGTCGTCGATCACGCTGTACTCGGCCGTCGTCGACAAGGACAACGTCGACCAGTACATGTCCACAGGGTTCCGCTGACGGGTTCCGCCCCGCACCCCCCACGGCACAGACATGAACGAGGACGAGGAGGACTTCCTTATGGGACAGCCGCAGCAACCGGACGGGCCGGAGGCGCAGCAGCCACCGATCCGCGTCGGCATGGTCGGATACGCCTTCATGGGCGCCGCCCACTCCCAGGGCTGGCGCACCGCGGGCCGTGTCTTCGACCTGCCCCGACGGCCGGTCCTGGCCGCGATCTGCGGCCGGGACGGCGCCGCGGTCCGGGCGGCGGCCGACCGGCACGGCTGGGCCGCGGCCGAGACCGACTGGCGTGCGCTGATCGCCCGGGACGACGTCGACCTCGTCGACATCTGCACCCCGGGTGACAGCCACGCCGAGATCGCGCTCGCCGCCCTGGCCGCGGGCAAGCACGTACTGTGCGAGAAGCCCCTCGCCAACACCGTCGAGGAGGCCACCGCGATGGCCCGCGCGGCCGAGGAGGCCGAGGCGCGCGGCCAGGTGGCGATGGTCGGCTTCAACTACCGGCGGCTGCCCGCCACGGCGCTCGCCCGGCGGATGGTCGCCGAGGACCGGATCGGCACCCTGCGGCACGTCCGGGTCGTCTACCTCCAGGACTGGCTGATCGACCCCGAGTTCCCGCTCACCTGGCGGCTGCGCAAGGAAGCGGCGGGCTCCGGCTCGCTCGGCGACCTCGGCGCGCACATCATCGACCTCGCCCAGTACCTGGCGGGCGAACGCCTCGCCGGGGTCTCCGCGCTCACCGAGACCTTCGTACGGCAGCGACCCCTGCCCGGCGGCGCCACGAGCGGCCTGACCGCCGTGTCGGCCACCGGCACCGCAGAGGTCACCGTCGACGACGCCGCCGTGTTCACCGGCCGCTTCGCCTCCGGCGCCCTGGCCTCCTTCGAGGCCACCCGCTACGCGACCGGCCGCAAGAACGCCCTGCGCATCGAACTCAACGGCGAGCGCGGCTCGCTCGCCTTCGACCTGGAACGGCTCAACGAACTGTCGTACTTCGACGGCACCGAACCGGGCACCCACGCCGGCTTCCGCCGCATCCTCGTCACCGAACCCGACCACCCCTACCTGGAGGGCTGGTGGCCCCCGGGCCACGGCCTCGGCTACGAGCACAGCTTCGTCCACCAGGCCCGCGACCTGGTGCACGCCATCGCCGAGGGCAGCGCCCCCGAACCCTCCTTCGCCGACGGACTACAGATCCAGCGCGTGCTCGCCGCGGTGGAGGAGAGCGCCGAGAAGAACGCCGTCTACACCCCCATCGCGGTCTGAGGAGTCACGCAATGCCCCGCAACTTCACCCTCTTCACCGGACAGTGGGCCGACCTCCCCCTGGAGGAGGTCTGCCGGCTCGCCCGCGACTTCGGCTACGACGGCCTCGAACTCGCCTGCTGGGGTGACCACTTCGAGGTCGACAAGGCGCTCGCCGACCCCGGCTACGTCGCCTCCCGCCACCAGCTCCTCGACAAGTACGGCCTCAAGTGCTGGGCCGTCTCCAACCACCTGGTCGGACAGGCCGTCTGCGACGCCATCATCGACGAGCGGCACGAGGCGATCCTGCCCGCCCGGATCTGGGGCGACGGCGAGCCGGAGGGCGTGCGCCGCCGGGCCGCCACCGAGATCGCCGACACCGCGCGCGCCGCCGCGGCCCTCGGCGTCGACACCGTCATCGGCTTCACCGGCTCCGCCATCTGGCACCTGGTCGCCATGTTCCCGCCCGCGCCCGAGGCGATGATCGAACGCGGTTACCAGGACTTCGCCGACCGCTGGAACCCGATTCTCGACGTCTTCGACGCGGAGGGCGTCCGCTTCGCGCACGAGGTCCACCCCAGCGAGATCGCCTACGACTACTGGACCACCCAGCGCGCCCTCGCGGCCGTCGACCACCGGCCCGCCTTCGGCCTCAACTTCGACCCCTCCCACTTCGTCTGGCAGGACCTCGACCCGGTCGGCTTCCTGTGGGACTTCCGGGACCGGATCTACCACGTCGACTGCAAGGAGGCCCGCAAGCGCCTCGACGGCCGCAACGGCCGCCTCGGCTCCCACCTGCCCTGGGGCGACCCGCGCCGCGGCTGGGACTTCGTCTCCGCCGGGCACGGCGACGTCCCCTGGGAGGACGTCTTCAGGATGCTGCGCTCCATCGACTACCAGGGACCCGTCTCCGTCGAATGGGAGGACGCCGGCATGGACCGGCTCCAGGGCGCCCCCGAGGCACTGACCCGGCTCAAGGCGTTCGACTTCGAACCGCCGACGGCCTCCTTCGACGCCGCGTTCGGCAACTGAGGCCCGACGCGGCCACCCACCGACCCCTCTTCCGCTCTCCGGGATGACGGCGCATCCCGGCGCACCGCACCCGCCCCGTACAACCGGCCCCTTCTTGGAGGCATTCGTGCACGGGAACGACCGCACCACCCGCACCCGCAGAAACGAGACACCCGGACGACGCCGATTCCGCAAGGCGGTGGCCCTGCTCAGCGGGGCCCTGCTCGCGGGCGCCACGCTGAGTCTCACCGCCCCCCAGGCCGGCGCAGCCGTCGCCGACCCGGCAGCCGCGGCGGCCGAGGACTTCCAGCAGGTCACCCTCGCCAAGGGGGCCGCGGAGGTCGGCGAGCCCATGTCGCTCGCCGTCCTGCCGGACCGCTCCGTCCTGCACACCTCGCGCGACGGCACGCTGCGGCTCACCGACGCCGCCGGCAACACCAAGGTCGCGGGCAAGCTGGACGTCTACTCGCACGACGAGGAGGGCCTCCAGGGCGTCGGCGTCGACCCCGGCTTCACCGACAACCACTTCGTCTACCTCTACTACGCGCCCCCGCTGGACACCCCGGCGGGCGACGCCCCGGAGACCGGCACCGCCGCCGACTTCGCCCCCTTCGACGGCGTCAACCGGCTCTCCCGGTTCGTCCTGAACACGGACGGCACGCTCGACAAGGCCAGCGAGAAGCAGATCCTCGACGTCAAGACCTCCCGCGGCCTCTGCTGTCACGTCGGCGGTGACATCGACTTCGACAAGGACGGCAACCTCTACCTGTCGACCGGCGACGATACCAACCCCTTCCAGTCGGACGGCTACTCACCCATCGACGAGCGGTCCGACCGCAACCCGGCCTTCGACGCCCGCCGCTCCGCCGGCAACACCAACGACCTGCGCGGCAAGATCCTGCGCATCAAGGTGAACGCCGACGGCTCGTACGCCGTACCCGACGGCAACCTCTTCGCGCCGGGCACGCCCAAGACGCGGCCCGAGATCTACGCGATGGGCTTCCGCAACCCGTTCCGCTTCAGCGTCGACAAGGAAACCGGCATCCTCTACGTCGGTGACTACGGACCCGACGCCGGCTCCGCCAACCCGGACCGCGGCCCCTCGGGACAGGTCGAGTTCGACCGGGTCACCGGCCCCGGCAACTTCGGCTGGCCGCTGTGCATCGGCGACAACCAGGCGTACAAGGACTACGACTTCGCCACCAAGACGTCCGGCGCCGCCTTCGACTGCGCCGCGCCGAAGAACACCTCGCCGCACAACACCGGTCTGACCGACCTGCCGCCGGCCCAGGCCGCCTGGATCCCCTACGACGGCCCGTCCGTGCCCGAGTTCGGCGACGGCTCCGAATCCCCCATGGGCGGACCGGTCTACCACTACGACCCCGCGCTCGACTCGCCCGTCAAGTTCCCGCAGGCCTACGACGGCGACTTCTTCGCCGGTGAGTTCGGCCGCCGCTGGATCAAGCGCATCACCAGCGACGCGAACGGCACCGTGCAGTCCATCAACCCCGTGCCCTGGACCGGTACCCAGGTGATGGACATGGCCTTCGGCCCGGACGGGGCGCTGTACGTCCTCGACTACGGCCTGTCCTGGTTCGGCGGCGACGACAACTCGGCCCTGTACCGCATCGAGAACGCCACCGGCGGCCACTCGCCGGTCGCCCAGGCCGCGGCCGACCGCACCTCGGGACAGGCACCGCTGAGGGTCTCCTTCTCCTCGGCCGGCACCAGCGACCAGGACGGCGACGCGCTCACCTACAGCTGGGACTTCGGTGACGGCACCACCGCGACCGGCGCCAACCCCAGCCACACCTACAAGAAGAACGGCACCTACACCGCCACGCTCACCGCGAAGGACCCGGGCGGGCGCACCGGCAGCGCCAGTGCGCAGGTCGTCGTCGGCAACACCGCGCCGACCGTCACGCTGCAACTCCCGCAGGACGGCCAGCTGTTCAGCTTCGGTGACGCAGTCCCGTTCAAGGTGAAGGTCACCGACCCCGAGGACGGCACGGCCATCGACTGCTCCAAGGTCACGGTCAACTTCGTCCTCGGCCACGACACCCACGGCCACCCGCTGACCTCCGCGACCGGCTGCTCCGGCACCATCCAGACCAGCGCGGACGGCGGACACGACGAGAACGCCAACATCTTCGGCGTGTTCGACGCCCAGTACACCGACAACGGGGGCGGCGGCCAGGCCGCGCTCACCACGCACGACCGCAACGTCCTCCAGCCGCGGCACCGCCAGGCCGAGCACTACAGCGACTCCTCGGGCATCTCGCAGATCAGCAAGGACAGCGCGCACGGCGGCAAGACGGTCGGTGACATCGACAACGGCGACTGGATCGCCTTCACCCCGTACGCGCTCGGCAACGCGAAGCAGATCACGGCCCGGGTGTCCTCCGGCGGCGCGGGCGGCACCCTGGAGGTCCGCGCGGGCTCCCCGAAGGGCAAGCTCCTCGGCAAGGCCACCGTGCCGGTGACCGGCGGCTGGGAGAGCTTCCAGGACGTCAGCGCCGACCTGGCGCGCGCGCCGAAGGCCACCACCACGCTCTACCTGGTCTTCAAGGGCAGCACCGGCAACGGCGCCCTGTTCGACGTCGACGACTTCGTCTTCACCACGAGCTGAGAGGAGGCCGTGATGCGCGCGACCGGCAGACTGACGACCGCCGCCCTCGGAGCGGCCCTGCTCCTCGGCTGCGTGGCGGGACCCGCCTCGTCGCACCCGGCGGAGAGCAAGCGGGTACTGGTCTTCTCCAAGACGGCCGGATTCCGGCACGACTCGATCCCCGAGGGGATCGCGACGGTCAAGGAACTCGGCGCGAGCGGCGGCTTCGCCGTCGACGCCACGGAGGACGCCGGTGCCTTCACCGGGAAGAACCTGCGGCGCTACGCCGCGGTCGTCTTCATGTCCACGACGGGCGACGTCCTCGACGACGCCCAGCAGCGGGCCTTCGAAGGCTACATCCACGACGGAGGCGCCTACGTGGGCGTCCACGCCGCCGCCGACACCGAGTACGACTGGGCGTTCTACGGCGGCCTGGCCGGCGCCTACTTCCAGTCGCACCCGGCGATCCAGCCGGCCACGGTGAACGTGGAGGACCGCGGTCACCCGGCGACCTCGGACCTGGCGCGCACCTGGGACCGCACGGACGAGTGGTACAACTACCGCTCCAACCCGCGCGAACGCGCCCATGTCCTCGCCTCGCTCGACGAGGCGTCGTACACCGGCGGCACCATGAACGGCGATCACCCGATCGCCTGGTGCCAGGACTACCAGGGCGGCCGTGCCTTCTACACCGGGGGCGGCCACACCAAGGAGTCCTACGCCGACCCCGCGTTCCGGCAGCATCTGCTGGGCGGGATCCGCTGGGCCGTCGGTGACGCCCAGGCCGACTGCCGCCCGGAGAACGGCTACCGGCCGATCTTCGACGGCACCGGTCTGGACGGCTGGAGCCAGGCCGGTCCGGGCTCCTTCATCCTGTCCGAGGACGGCACGCTCACCTCCACGGGTGGCATGGGCATGCTCTGGTATGCCGGGCAGAGCTTCGGGTCGTACTCCCTGAAGCTCGACTGGAAGATGGACGGCGACGACAACTCGGGCGTGTTCGTGGGCTTCCCGCCCTCGGACGACCCGTGGTCGGCCGTGAACAACGGGTACGAGATCCAGATCGACGCCACCGACGTGCCCGAGAAGACCACCGGGTCCGTCTACGGCTTCCAGTCCGCCGACCTGAAGAAGCGCGACCGGGCGCTGAACCCGCCGGGGGAGTGGAACACGTACGAGATCCGGGTGGAGGGCGAGCGCCTCCGCATCTGGCTCAACGGCGTGAAGATCAACGATTTCACCAACACCGATCCGGCCCGGAGCCTGCGCGACGGACATGTCGGCATCCAGAACCACGGTGCCGACGACCAGGTGTCCTTCCGCGACATCCGGATCAAGGAACTGCCCGCCAAGGGCAGGTGAGCGGCGGCGGGCGGGGGACGCCGGACCCCCGCCCGCCGTCTTCGTCCTGTCATAGCCGGGGTCAGCGCACGACAAGGAGGCTGCCCATGTCCGCGTCCCTTCCCCGAAACCGTATGGGAATCTGGCTGATCGGCGCCCGGGGTTCCGTCGCCACCACCGTGGTCGCGGGCTGCGCCGCCGTGGCGGCCGGACTGCACCCGCCGACCGGAATGGTCACCGAGACTCCCCTGTTCACCGACTGCGGCCTGCCACCGCTCGCCTCGCTGGTGTTCGGCGGGCACGACGTGACCGGCTGCCCGCTGCCCAAGCGGGCCGAGCAACTGGCGGCCGGCGGCGTCCTGCCGCACGGGCTGCCCGCCGCCGTCACGGGCGAACTCGCCGCCGCCGACGCCGAGATCAGGCCCGGCGGCCCGGCCCCGGGAGACACCCGGGACGCCACGGAGGTGATCGCCGCCTTCGCCGCGGACATCGCCGACTTCGTACGACGCAACCAACTGACCGGGGCCGTCGTGGTGAACGTGGCGTCCACCGAGCCCGTCGCCACCGGAGCCGCGCTGCCGCCCAGCTCGCTGTATGCGGCGGCGGCCCTGCGGGCCGGCTGCCCCTATGTGAACTTCACCCCGTCGACCGGACTGCACCATCCGGCCCTGGCCAAGGCGGCCGCGGACAGCGGACTGCCGTACGCGGGCCGGGACGGCAAGACCGGCCAGACCCTGCTGCGTTCGGTCCTCGGCCCGATGTTCGCGCAGCGGGCGCTGGCGGTCCGTGCCTGGTCCGGCACCAACCTGCTGGGCGGCGGCGACGGCGCCGCCCTGGCCGACCCGGCGGCTGCCGCCGCCAAGAACGCCGGCAAGGAACGGGTCCTCGCCGACACCCTCGGCGGCACCCCGCAGGGCGAGGTGCACATCGACGACGTACCGGCCCTCGGCGACTGGAAGACCGCCTGGGACCACGTCGCCTTCGACGGCTTCCTCGGCACCCGGATGATCCTGCAGACCGTCTGGCAGGGCTGCGACTCGGCGCTGGCCGCCCCCCTGGTCCTCGACCTCGCCCGTCTGACGCTCCGCGCCCACGAGCAGGGCCACACCGGTCCCCTGACCGACCTCGCCTTCTACTTCAAGGACCCACTGGGCGACGCCCCGTCGGCCCTCGGCGACCAGTACACGGCCCTGACCGGCTTCGCTCAGCGGCTCCGGGAGGGCGCGCGGGCCGCGGAGTCTGCGGAGTCTGCGGTGGACGGGGCGGACACGCAGGCCGCGGAGGGCGCGCGGGCCGCGGAGGTCGTGACGGACGTGGCGGATGCGGGGATCGCGGTGGACGCGGTGGACGCGGTGGATGCGGAGGGGCGGGGATGCTGAGGAATCTGGCGTTGTTCCGCCGGTTCGCGGGGACGGGACGGTCGGCCGAGCGCGGCCGGGAGGCCGGAGCGGCCGGCGGGCCGCCGGCCCGGTCCGTGGCCGACGTGGGCGCGCGGCACCTCGGGACCCCCCGGGGGGCCGGGGCCGCCGAGGGCCGGCCGGAGCGGACCGGACGGGCACCCGGCTCCCGGCCCGACCCGGACGACGACACCGCCGAGACCCGCCCGGACCGGCCTCGACAGCAGCCCGCCGGTCGGCCCGCCCGGCCGGCTCCTTCCGGTTCACCCCTGCGGGCCTGGGCCGAACTGCTGCGGCTGCCCGCGCTGTTCACCGTGCCCGGTGACGCCCTGGCCGGTGCCGCCGCGGTGTCGGCGCGCCCCGGTCCCCGCACCCTGCTGGCCATCGGCTCCTCGCTGTGCCTGTACGAGGCGGGCATGGCCCTCAACGACTGGGCCGACCGCGACGAGGACGCCCTCGAACGCCCGCACCGCCCGCTGCCGTCCGGCCGTATCAGGCCGTCGGCGGCCCTCGCGGCGGCCGGCGCCGCCACCGCGGCGGGCCTCGCCCTGGCCGCCCGCGCCGGGCGCCCCGCACTCGCCGTCGCCACCTCGCTCGCGGCCACCGTGTGGGCGTACGACCTGGTCCTCAAACGCACCCCGGCGGGCCCCGCGGCGATGGCGGCGGCCCGCGGCCTCGACCTGCTGCTCGGCGCAGCGGCCACCCGCGCCACCCCGGACGCGGTCCGTGGCGCGCTGCCCTCCGCCGCGCTGCTGAGCAGCCACACCCTGGCGGTCACGGCGGTGTCCCGGCGCGAGACGACCGGCGGCTCGCCCCTGGCCCCGCTGGCGGCACTGGCCACCACCGTCGCCCTCGCGCTGCCGCTGACCCGGTCACGGCCAGGTCCGGCCCCCTCCGCGTCCCCGCCGACCGCCGCCGACGCCGTGGTCGTCGGCGGCGGTCGAGAGCGTGCCGTGACGCGCCTTCGGGCGGCCGCGGGTGCGGCAGCCGCCCTGGTGCCCCCACCGCTCGCGCCTGACGCCACGGTCCTCGGCGGCCTCCGAGAACCAGGCTCCCCCCGCCGTCCGGCGGGCCGGGGTGATGCAGCCACCCCCGGCCCGTCGGGCACCTCCCCACCGACGTCCGGCCGCGCCACCGGCGCCGTGTCCGAGGTGCTGCGGGCCGCCCTGGGCACCGCCTACGCCGTCACGGCCGGCCGGCCCTACTTCCACGCCGCGCTCAATCCGTCTCCCCAGCTCACCCAGCGAGCCGTCGGCGGGGGCATCCGCGCGACCATCCCCCTCCAGGCCGCGCTCTGCGCCCGTGCCGGTGCCCCGGTCGGCGCACTGCTGACCGCGACCCTCGCACCGCTCGCCCGCCGCTTCGCAAAGAAGGTGAGCGTCACATGAGCCCCCGACCCACGGTCCCGAGCAATCTCGACACCGGCTCCTCAGCGCCCCTCAGGGGCGCGCGGAACCGCGCGCCCAGCCACGACGTGTCCGCACCCGAAGAATCCACAGCCCCCACCCCCGGACCCGAACCCAAAGCCGAACCCACCTCCGCCTCTGCCTCCGCCGCCCCCCTCACCTCCACCCCCGCCTGTCATGCCCCTGCCGCCCAGGCGGGCACACCCCCCACCCCGCCCCCCGGCGGCCGGCCGCTCCGCTTCGGATACGGCACCAACGGCCTCACCGACCTCCGCCTCGACGACGCCCTCGCGCTCCTCGCCGACCTCGGCTACGACGGCCTCGGCCTGACCCTCGACCACATGCACCTCGACCCCCTCGCCCCGAACCTCGGCGCCCGCACCCGCCGCGTCGCACACCGCCTGGCGGAACTCGGCCTGGACGTCACCGTGGAGACGGGCGCCCGCTACGTCCTGGACCCCCGGCGCAAGCACGGCCCCTCCCTGCTCGACCCCGACCCCACGGCCCGCGCCCGCCGCGTGGACCTGCTGCTGCGCGCCGTGCGGGTCGCCGCCGACCTCGGGGCGCACGCCGTGCACTGCTTCAGCGGGATCACCCCGGCCGGTACCGACCCGGACACGGCCTGGCAACGGCTGGCCCAGTCCCTGGCGCCGGTCGTGGACGCCGCCGCCGACGCGGGCGTCCCGCTCGCCGTGGAACCCGAACCCGGCCATCTGCTCGCCACCCTCGCCGACTTCCACCGCCTGCGCCGCACGCTCGGCGACCCCGAACCCCTCGGCCTCACCCTCGACATCGGCCACTGCCAGTGCCTCGAACCCCTCCCGCCCGCCGACTGCGTACGCGCCGCCGCCCCCTGGCTGCGCCACGTCCAGATCGAGGACATGCGGCGCGGAGTCCACGAGCACCTGCCCTTCGGGGACGGCGAGATCGACTTCCCGCCCGTCCTCGCCGCCCTCGCCGCCACCGGCTACCGGGGCCTGACCGTCGTCGAACTGCCCCGCCACTCCCACGCCGGGCCCCACCAGGCATCCCTCGCCCTCCCGTTCCTGCGCCGGGCGGCCACCGCCGCCACCGCCGCCACGGCCGCGTCTCCGGGGTCCCCGGGGTCCCCGGGGCTCCCGGGGCTCCCGGGGTCCCCGCACCCCGCCCGGCCCGCCGGCGAGCCCTCCGCCACCCCCGAAGGGAGCCCCGCATGACCACCCGGCCCCCCGCACCGGACACCCCGGTGGCCGGCCCCGCGCACACCCCGCCGGACCGACTGCGCACCCTGCTGCACGCCCGGCTCGACACCACCGCCCGTTCCTGGCTGGAGAAAGCCCTCGACGAGGCGACCGCACCCCCCGACACCCACGGCCCCGTCCCCGCCTGGGAACTGCGGCTCGCGGAGGCCGGCCGGCGCTGCGGACCCGTCCACGCCGACGCCGCCCGCGTCCTCGTCCTGCACGCCGCCCGCCCCGACACCGACGCCCTCACCCGCGTCTACCGGCAGGGCACCGCCGACGAACGCCGCGCGGTCCTGCACGCCCTGCCCCACCTGGTGGCGGACACCGGCGCGCTCCCGCTCGTCGAGGACGCGCTGCGCACCAACGACACCCGGCTCCTCGCCGCCGCCGTAGGCCCCTACGCCGCCCGCCACCTGGACGCCCACGCCTGGCGGCACGCCGTACTCAAATGCCTGTTCACCGGCGTGCCCGTCGCCGAGGTGGCCGACCTCGCCCGCCGCGCCCACGGAGACCCGGAACTCGCCCGCATGCTCGACGACTACGCCGCCGAACGCACCGCCGCGGGCCGGCACGTGCCCGACGACCTGTACCGGGTGCTGACCCTGACCGGCGCCGAGACCCCGCCGCACAGCACGGACGACCCCCACGGCAAGGAGTCCTGATGCGCATCTTCGACCCCCACATCCACATGACCTCCCGGACCACCGACGACTACGAGGCCATGCACACCGCGGGCGTCCGCGCCGTCGTCGAGCCCGCCTTCTGGCTGGGCCAGCCCCGTACCTCACCGGCCTCCTTCCTCGACTACTTCGACTCGCTGCTGGGCTGGGAACCCTTCCGCGCCGCCCAGTACGGCATCGCCCACCACTGCACGCTCGCCCTCAACCCCAAGGAGGCGAACGACCCGCGGTGCGTGCCCGTCCTCGACGCACTGCCCCGGTACCTCGTCAAGGACCGGGTCGTGGCGGTCGGTGAGATCGGCTACGACTCGATGACCCCGGCCGAGGACACCGCACTCGCCCTGCAACTCCAACTCGCCGCCGACCACGCGCTGCCCGCGCTCGTGCACACCCCGCACCGCGACAAGCTCGCCGGGCTGCGCCGCACCCTCGACGTGGTCCGGGAGTCCGCGCTGCCCCCGAGCCGGGTCCTGGTCGACCACCTCAACGAGACCACCGTCAAGGAGGCCAAGGACAGCGGCTGCTGGCTCGGCTTCTCCGTCTACCCGGACACCAAGATGGACGAGGAGCGGATGGTCGCCATCCTGCGCTCCTACGGGCCCGAGAAGGTCCTGGTGAACTCCGCCGCCGACTGGGGAAGGAGCGACCCGCTCAAGACCCGCAAGGTGGGCGACCTGATGCTCGCCGAGGGCTTCTCCGCGGACGACGTCGACCAGGTCCTGTGGCACAACCCGGTCGCGTTCTACGGGCTCAGCGGCCGACTGAGCCTGGACACCGGCCGGGCCGGCACCACCCACGAGGGCAACAGCATCCTGCGCGGCGGGGAGTGACCGATGCGCTTCCGGCACCCCGACGGCACCACCGTCCACCTCGCCTACTGCACCAACGTGCACCCCGCCGAAACCCTGGAGGGCGTCCTCGCCCAGCTCCGCGACCACTGCGAACCCGTACGCCGCAGGCTCGGCCGGGACCGGCTCGGCATCGGCCTGTGGCTCGCCAGGGACGCGGCCCACGCCCTCGTCACCGATCCCGCCGCGCTGCGCACCCTCCGCTCCGAACTGGACCGGCGCGGCCTTGAGGTCGTCACCCTCAACGGCTTCCCGTACCAGGGCTTCGGCGCCGAGGAGGTCAAGTACCGCGTCTACAAACCGGACTGGGCCGACCCCGAACGCCTGGAGCACACCACCTCCCTGGCCCGGGTGCTCGCCGGGCTGCTGCCCGACGACGTCACCGAAGGCAGCGTCTCCACCCTGCCGCTCGCCTGGCGCACCCACTGGGACGAGCAGCGGGCTCAGACCGCCCGCGCCGCCCTGCGCACCCTCGCCGAACGCCTCGACGCCCTCCAGGAGCTGACCGGCCGCTCCGTCCGCGTCGGCCTGGAACCGGAACCCGGCTGCATCGTCGAGACCACCGCCGACGCCATCGGCCCGCTCACCACGATCGGCCACGACCGCATCGGCATCTGCGTCGACACCTGCCACCTCGCCACCTCCTTCGAGGACCCGGACACCGCCCTGGACGGGCTCACCCGGGCAGGCGTCCGCGTCGTCAAGTCCCAGCTGTCCGCCGCCCTGCACGCCGCCGACCCCCGGCTCCCCGAGGTCCGCGAGGCCCTCGCGGCCTTCGCCGAACCCCGCTTCCTGCACCAGACCCGTACCCTCACCGGCACCGGCCTGCGCGGCACCGACGACCTCGGCGAGGCCGTCCACGGCGACGCGCTGCCCGACACCGCGCCCTGGCGGTCCCACTTCCACGTCCCGCTGCACGCGGCCCCCGCCGCACCCCTGACCGCCACCCTCCCGGTGCTGCGCACCGCCCTGGCCCGGCTCGTCGGCGGCCCGCACCCGCTCACCCGCCACCTGGAGGTCGAGACCTACACCTGGCAGGCCCTGCCGCCCGACCTGCGCCCCCGCGACCGCAGCCGGCTCGCCGACGGCATCGCCGCCGAACTCACGCTGGCCCGCGACCTGCTGACCGACCTCGGCCTGAAGGAGCTGCCATGAGCGCCGCGCCCGCCACCGCGGACCCCACCCCGCTGCTCGTCGTGGACGTGGTAGGTCTCACCCCCCGCCTCCTCGACCACATGCCGCACCTCAAACGGCTCGGCCGGTCCGGCTCCCGGGCCGCGCTCGGCACCGTCCTGCCCGCCGTGACCTGCTCCGTCCAGTCCACCCTGCTGACCGGCACCATGCCGTCCGAGCACGGCATCGTCGGCAACGGCTGGTACTTCCGGGAACTCGGCGACGTCCTGCTGTGGCGCCAGCACAACGCCCTCGTCGCCGGGGACAAACTGTGGGACGCCGCCCGCCGCGCCCACCCCGGCTACACCGTCGCCAACATCGGCTGGTGGTACGCCATGGGCGCCGACACCGACTTCACCGTCACCCCGCGCCCCGTCTACTACGCCGACGGACGCAAGGAACCCGACTGCTACACCCGCCCCGCCGCCCTGCACGACGAACTCACCCAGAAACTGGGCACGTTCCCGCTGTTCTCGTACTGGGGACCCGGCGCCGGCCTCGCCTCCAGCCAGTGGATCATCGACGCGACCCGGCACATCCTGCGCACCCGCACCCCCGACCTGGCCCTCTGCTACCTCCCGCACCTCGACTACGACCTCCAGCGCTACGGCCCCGACGACCCGCGCTCGCACCGGGCCGCCGCCGAACTGGACACCGCCGTGGCCCCGCTCCTGGACGACGCCCGCGCCGCCGGCCGCACCGTCGTGGCCCTGTCCGAGTACGGCATCACCCGCGCCGACCGCCCCGTGCACATCAACCGGGCGCTGCGCCGGGCCGGTCTGCTGGAGGTGCACACCCAGGCCGGCATGGAATACCTCGACCCAACGGCCTCCCGTGCCTTCGCGGTCGCCGACCACCAGATCGCCCACGTGTACGTGCGCCGGGCCGAGGACCTCGACGCCACCCGGGCCGCGCTCGACGGCCTGCCCGGCATCGACCTGCTCCTCGACGACGAGGGCAAGAAGGCCCACCACCTCGACCACCCGCGCGCCGGCGACCTGGTCGCCGTGGCGGAGCCGGACGCCTGGTTCACGTACTACTACTGGCTCGACGACGACCGCGCACCCGACTTCGCGCAGCTCGTCGAGATCCACCGCAAGCCCGGATACGACCCGGCCGAGCTGTTCATGGACCCGCTCGACCCCTACGTCAAGGCCAAGGCCGCCACCGCGCTCGCCCGCAAGAAGCTCGGCATGCGCTACCGGATGGCGGTCGTGCCCCTCGACGCCTCACCCGTGCGCGGCAGCCACGGCCGCCTTCCCGCGAGCGACGACGACGGTCCGCTCCTCCTGTGCTCCACCCCCCGCGCCGTCGGAGACCGCATCGCGGCCACCGACGTGAAGTCCCTGCTGCTCGCCCTGGCGGGCCTATCGGACCAACGGTCCAGAGAGAGGCACCCGTGAACGACACCGACACCACCGTCACCGGCACCGGCACCGACGAACCCCTGCGCCGCGCACTCGGCATCGGCCGCCGCGGCTTCCTGAGCACCTGTACCGCCGTCGCGGCGGGTGCCGTCGCCGCTCCCGTGTTCGGCGCGGCACCCGTCCAGGCGGCGCCCGCCGTCCAGACCTCCGGGAAGGGCGGCAGAGGGCAACTGCTCGTTCCCGCCGACAAGCGCGGCCTCATCCTGTACACCGTCCGCGACGCCACCGGCCGCGACCCGCTCGCCACCAGCCTGCCCTCCGGGTTCCGGTCCGTGTTCGAGCAACTGGCCCGGTTCGGCTACCGGCAGGTCGAGTTCGCCGGGTACGGCCAGCACCCCAACGCGCCCGGCGGCGCGAACCTGGAGAACGTCGAAGGTGCCCGGCTGCTGCGCCGCTGGCTGGACGAGTTCGGACTGCGCGCCCAGGGCAACCACGGCTTCATCCCCGGCTCCTGGCCGCTGACCACCGCCGACGTGGACACCTTCAAGAAGCACCTGGAGATCGCGAACATCCTCGGCATGGACCACATGGGCACCGGTGGCGACCCCACCGGCAGCTCCTACCGGGCCGACTGGGACGTGGCCGCGGACAAGTGGCACGCCCTCGGCGAGATCGCCCGCCGCGCCGGGATCAAGCTGTACACGCACAACCACGACGCCGCCTACGGCTTCCTCCTCGACAGCGGCCCGCTCGACGCCCAGGGCCGCCCGACCCGCAGCTCCGGCGTCCGCAAGCTGGAGTACTTCCTGTCCGTCACCGACCCCAAGCTGATCTGGCTGGAGATGGACATCTACTGGGCGCACGTGGCCCAGTACAAGTTCCGCACCTACACCGCTCCCGACGGCTCCACCCGTGAGAAGGTCTTCGACCCTGCGGGCCTGGTCGCCCGCCACAACAAGCGCTACCCGCTGTTCCACGCCAAGGACGGAGTCGCCAACACCACCAGCGGCGAGGGCTACGACATGGTCCCGTTCGGCACCGGAGTCATCGACTACACGACGTTCTTCTCCCGCGTGGGCCGGAGCAATTACCACAACCCCATGGTCGAGCAGGACAACGCGCCCAGCTCCACCGACCCGGCCCAGTCCCTGGACCACGCGCGCATCGGCTACCAGAACCTCGCCGCGCTGCGCCGGAAGTAACACCCACCGCACGGATACCCAGGAGGCCCTCCCCACGGCCGGGGGAGGGCCTCCTGGCGGATCCGGTGGTTCAGCCGGCCGGCCGCGGGACGGCACGCGGACCCCGTACCGGCGGCAGCGCGACACACGCCGCGAGCAGCGACACCCCACCGGCCGACGAGCCGGTGGCCGGCGGGGCTGCCGTCATGTCAGGCCATCTCCTCGCCGAGCGGCTGTGGGTTGGGGGCGATGCGCCGGACCTCGGGCCTGCCCGGTGCTCTGAGGAAGACCGCGAGTACCGCACAGGCCAGACCGATGGAGCCGGCCAGCACGAACGCGCCGTGGTAGTCCCACGCGGCGACGACGACCGAGCCCATGCCGGAGCCGACGAGGCCCGAGACCAGCTTGGAGCTGTAGACCATGCCGTAGTTGCTGGCGTTGTTGTTCTCACCGAAGTAGTCCGCCGTCATCGCCGCGAACAGCGGGAAGATCGCCCCGCCGCCGAAGCCGGAGACCATCGAGCAGAACAGGAAGAACGGCATGCTGCCCATCTGTCCGGAGACCAGCACGCCGAACTGCGCGGTACCGAGCACCAGACACACGATGATCAGTGTGTTGCGGCGCCCGTAGCGGTCGGATATCCAGCCGATGACGCCGCGTCCGGTGCCGTTGACGATCGCCTTCAGGGACATCGCCGTGGCCACGATCCCGCCCGCGAAGCCCATGTCCTTGCCGAACGGGACCTGGAAGGCGATGCCGAAGATGTTGATGCCGGCCGTGCACAGCAGACAGAACCACATCATCCACAGGACCGGTGTGCGCGCCGCCTCCTTCGGCGTGTACTGCTTCACGGCCGGCGGGTTCTTCTCCAGTGCCCGGCGGATGCGCGGGTCGTCGGTCGCCCTCAGCGGGTCGACCTGCGGCGGCCACCAGTTCTTCGGCGGGTCCTGGAAGAACCAGCCCGCGGCGGCCACCATGACGCACAGGCCGACGCCCACCGCGGCCAGCACCGTCTGGTAGTTGCCCAGATCCATGTACGAGGTGAAGAGGAACACGAACGGCACGGACCCGTAGGCGAAACCGCCGTTGACGAAGCCGGTCTTGCCGCCCTTGCGCTCCGGGTACCACTTGCCGACCATGTTGATGCAGGTCGCGTAGACCAGACCGGCGCCGATACCGCTGCACATGCCGAAGCCTAGATAGGCGACGAGCACATTCGGCGCGTACGCCAGCGACAGGTAGCCCAGCATGGTGCCGACCGCGCCGATCAGCATGGCCGTACGGGCGGGCAGCCTGCCGCTCTCCCGCAGCTGTCCGGCCGGGAAGGCCACGGCCGCCTGGAAGAACACCCAGACGCCCATCAGCCAGAAGATGTGTCCGCTGCTCCACAGATGCGCGTCGTGGAGTGTGTCCTCCGCCGAGGTGAACGCGTACTCGGCGGAGCTGATGCCCATCATGCCCACCCAGGGCAGGATGACCATCCACTTGCGCGAGCGCCCCATGATGTCGACATCGGACTCGCCGATCCGGTACACGCGGCCGTTGCGGTCCGCCACCTCCCGGAACGGGACGGCAGTGGAGTGGTCGGTGGTTGTCATGTCTCGATTCCCCTTGCGTCGAAAGCTCTGGCCAGCGCCCCCTGTCCAATGCGTTTCGTGCGCGCTCGGGTCCCGGGGCCGGCCGGCGCACCGTCGGCCGGCCCCTCCTCGCTCACCTCATGAACCGCCCCCCAACAACCCCGCGGCCTGAGCCCAGCGGTACTTCGCACCCAGCACGGCGACCGGCTTCTCCGTCGTGTACGGGTACGCCACCACGCCGTGCTCGTACAGGTACTGGCACGCCTCCTCGACCTCGACGTCGCCCGCGAGTGACGCGACGACGGGTTTCTCGACGCCGCGCGCCCGGAACTCCGCCACCACCCGCGCGGTCAGTTCGGCGAACACCATGGGCGGCGTGACGATCGTGTGCCAGTAACCGAGGACCAGCGCGTGGATCCGCGGGTCCTCCATTCCGAGCCGGATCGTCGCCTCGTACGTCGACGGCGGCTCGCCCCCGGTGATGTCCACCGGGTTGCCCGCGGCCCCGAAGGGCGGGATGAACGTCCGGAAGGCCGCGTCCAGGTCCGGCGGGATCTCCATCAGGGACAGGCCGTTGTCCGTCACCGCGTCCGACAGCAGCACACCGCTGCCGCCCGCCCCCGTGATGATCACCACGTTGTCGCCCCGGGGCGTGGGCAGCACCGGCAGCCCGCGCGCGTACTCCAGCATGTCGTTCAGGCCCGGCGCCCGGATGACACCTGCCTGGCGGAGGATGTCGTCGTACACGGCGTCGTCGCCGGCCAGCGCCCCGGTGTGCGACCCTGCGGCCTTCGCGCCGGCCGCCGTACGGCCCGCCTTCAGCACCACGACGGGTTTCCTCGGCACGGTCGCGCGCGCCGCCTCGACGAACGCGCGGCCGTCCTTCAGGTCCTCCAGGTGCATCGCGATGCACTCGGTGTGCGGGTCCTCGCCGAACCAGGTCAGCAGGTCGTCCTCGTCCAGGTCCGACTTGTTGCCGAGACCGACGATCGCCGACACGCCCGTCTTGGTGGTGCGCGCGAACCCCAGGATGGCCATCCCGATGCCGCCGGACTGCGAGGTCAGCGCCACCCCGCCCTTGACGTCGTACGGCGTGCAGAACGTCGCGCACAGGTCCTGCCAGGTGGAGTAGTAGCCGTAGATGTTGGGCCCGAGCAGCCGGACGCCGTACCGCTCGCCCAGCGCCACGATCTCGGCCTGCAACTCGTGCTCACCGGTCTCCGCGAACCCGGAGGGGATCAGCACGGCGTTGGGGATCCCCTTGCACCCCACCTCCTCCAGCGCGGCGGCCACGAACTTCGCGGGGATCGCGAAGACCGCGACGTCCACCTCACCGGGGATGTCCGCGACGCTCCGGTACGCCTTGCGGCCCAGGATGTCGTCGGCCTTGGGGTTCACCGGGTGGATCTCCCCGCGGAAGCCGCCGTCGACCAGGTTGCGCATGACCGAATTGCCGATCTTGCCCTGCTCGTTGGAGGCACCGATCACGGCGACCGACGACGGTTGCATCAGCCGCCGCATGGAGGTGAGGATCTCCTCACGCGAGTAGGTGCGGCGCGGCTGCGGCTGCTTGTCCGCGATGATCACCCTGATGTCCGCGGCGACCGCTCCCTGGGCCGTGGCGATCACCGGGTTCAGATCCACCTCGGCGATCTCCGGGAAGTCCGCGACCAGTCGGGAGACCCGGCGGATCTGCTCGGCGACCGCCCACCGGTCCACGCCCGCCTGCCCGCGCACCCCGCGCAGGATCTCCGCCGAGCGGATCGAGTCCAGCATGGACAGCGCCTCGTCGGCGTCCACCGGCGCGAGCCGGAAGGTGACGTCCTTCAGCACCTCGACCAGCACACCGCCGAGCCCGAAGGCCACCACCTTGCCGAACGTCGGGTCGGTGACCGCGCCGACGATGACCTCCTGCCCCTTGGGCAGCAACTCCTGGATCTGCACGCCCTCGATCCGGGCGGCGGCGTCGTGGGCGCGTGCGTTCTCCACGATCCGGTGGAAGGCATCCCGTACGTCCGCCGCGCCCTCGACGCCGACGATCACCCCGCCCGCGTCGGTCTTGTGCAGGATGTCGGGCGAGACGATCTTCATCACGACGGGTCCGCCGAACCGCGCCGCGTGCGCGACCGCCTCGTCGACGTCCTTCGCCAGTTCCTCGCCCGGTACGGCGATGCCGTACGCGTCGGCGATGACCTTGCCCTCCGGGGCGGTGAGCGCGGTGCGTCCCTCGGCACGCACCGCGTCGAGCAGCGCCCGCACCTTCACCGCCCGGTCCTCGGCCATCACGTCAGATCACTCCGTTCGACTTGAGCAGGCGCAACTCCTCGTCACCCAAGCCGAGTTCGCCGATGTAGATCTCCTCGTTGTGCTCGCCGAGCAGCGGGGAGGCGGTGATGTCGACGGGTGAGTCGGAGAGTTTGAGCGGGCTTCCCACGGTCACGAACTCGCCGCGCTCGGGGTGCGGGACGGTGACCACCATCTCGTTGGCGACCAGCGAGTCGTCCTCGATGATCTCCTGCGTCGACAGGATCGGCCCGCACGGGATGTCGTGCGCGTTCAGCTTCTCCAGCACCTCCCACTTGGGAAGCGTCGAGGACCATTCCTCGATCAGCTGGAACATCTTGTCCAGCTTGGGCAGCCGCGCCTCGGGGGTGGCCCACCCCGGGTCGTCGGCCAGCTCCGGATGTCCGATCAGTTCGCTGAGCGGTTGCCAGCCGACGGGCTGCACGATCACGTACACGTAGTCGTTGGGTCCGCCGGGTGCGCATCTGACGGCCCAGCCGGGCTGGCCGCCGCCGGAGGCGTTGCCCGAGCGGGGGACCTCGTCGCCGAAGTCCTCGTTCGGGTACTCGGCGAGCGGGCCGTGTGCGAGGCGCTGCTGGTCGCGGAGTTTGACCCGGCACAGGTTGAGCACCGCGTGCTGCATCGCGACGTTCACGCGCTGGCCGCGGCCGGTCCGCTCGCGTTGCAGCAGGGCGGCGAGGATCGCCGCGACGGCGTGCACGCCCGTTCCCGAGTCGCCGATCTGCGCGCCGGTCGCGAGCGGCGGGCCGTCCTCGAAGCCGGTGGTCGCCATCGAACCGCCCATCGCCTGCGCGACGACCTCGTACGCCTTGAAGGCGGTGTACGGGCCCTCGCCGAAGCCCTTGATGGAGGCGTAGACGATCCGCGGGTTGATCTCCTGGATGCGGTCCCAGGTGAACCCCATCCGGTCGACCGCGCCCGGCCCGAAGTTCTCGACCATGACGTCGCTGCGGCGGATCAGCTCGGTCAGGATCTCCTTGCCGCGCCCGGTCTTGGTGTTCAGGGTGATGCTGCGCTTGTTGCAGTTGAGCATCGTGAAGTACAGGGAGTCGACGTCCGGCAGGTCACGCAGCTGCCTGCGCGTGATGTCACCGGTCGGGGCCTCCAGCTTGACGACGTCCGCGCCGAGCCAGGCGAGCAGCTGGGTCGCGGAGGGCCCGGACTGGACGTGCGTCATGTCCAGGACGCGGATGCCGTCGAGTGCCTTGGTGGTCACCGGGCTCACCTCACTTGTACGGGTCGGGATTCATGGATCCGGGGGCGTGCGCGTCCGGGGCGGCCCGGACGTCGATCGGCGGCGGCTCTCCCGGGGCTCCCGGGACCGCCGCGGCACCGGGCCGGCGCCGGCCCCGGCACGGATCTCCTGGCCGTGGCCCCCGGGCGGCTGCGCGAACGTGTCGTACGGGACTTTGCGTGGCAGGCGCCCGCGGCACCGGTGGCGGGGTCCGTGGTCCTCGGACCCGCGGCGACGGCCGTGCGGCCGGGCTCGCCGATGACGCGCGCGCGGCCGTCGGCGGTGTGCCCGGCGGACCGGACGTCCCCCGCGTCGGCGATCTCGGGGCCCTCGTCGGCGCTGCCGTCGTGGCGGTCGAGGACGTGGCCGCCGCACGGGGTGCGGATGCGGTCGACGGCTTCGGCCCACAGCGACTGGGCTCCGGGATGACCTGGGGATATCGCCTCGTCGGCGTCGTCGGGCATGGCGAAGTCCGGTCCCTTCATGAGGGGTGTGGCTCTCTCGCGGTACATTGCATACAGTCGACGGATACTGTATGAAGCTTGTTATCCCGCATCCGGTGGGTGGTGTCCAGGGGGCGTGCGGCACTTTTAGGACAGGAGCCGGTTATGGACCTGTACGAACACCAGGCAAGGGAACTCTTCGAGGAACACGGCATCGTGGTGCCGAGGGCGGAGGTCACCGATTCGCCCGAGGAAGCCCGCGAGATCGCCCGCCGGCTCGGCGGCAAGGTGGTGGTGAAGGCCCAGGTGAAGACCGGTGGCCGCGGCAAGGCGGGCGGGGTCAGGCTCGCCGCCGACCCGGCCGCCGCCGAGCTGACCGCACGGCAGATCCTCGGCATGGACATCAAGGGGCACACGGTCGGCAAGGTGATGCTGGCCCAACCCGTCGACATCGAGAACGAGTTCTACGTCTCCTACGTACTCGACCGGACGGCCGGCGGCTTCCTCGCCATCGCCTCCGCCGAGGGCGGCATGGAGATCGAGGAAGTGGCCGCGAGCCGCCCCGAGGCGGTCGCCCGGATCCCCGTCGACCGGGCCGAGGGCGTCACCTCGGCGAAGGCCGCCGAGATCGTCGCGGCGGCCGGGCTGCCGTCACAGGCCGTGGACGTCCTCGTCCGGCTGTGGCAGGTACTGGTCCGCGAGGACGCCCTGCTCGTCGAGGTCAATCCGCTCGTGCGCACCCGACAGGGCCGGCTCCTCGCCCTCGACGGCAAGGTCACCCTGGACGACAACGCCCGTTTCCGGCAGGCCCGTTGGGGCGCCGACGAGACCGACCACCACGACCCGCTGGAGTCCGTGGCCGCCGCCCGCGGCCTCAACTACGTCAAGCTCGACGGCGAGGTCGGCATCATCGGCAACGGCGCCGGCCTCGTCATGTCCACCCTCGACGTGGTCGCGGGCTGCGGCGCCCGCCCGGCCAACTTCCTCGACATCGGCGGTGGAGCCTCCGCACAGGTCATGGCGGACGGACTGGCGGTCATCCTGTCCGACCCGGCCGTCAGGTCGGTCCTCGTCAACGTCTTCGGCGGGATCACCGCCTGCGACGCGGTCGCCGACGGCATCGTGCAGGCCCTGGAGAGGATCCGGCTGACCAAACCGCTCGTCGTCCGGCTCGACGGCAACAACGCGGCGCGCGGCCGATCGATCCTCGACGACCGCGGCCACCCGCTGGTCCAGCAGGCCACCACCATGGACGGCGCCGCCGCCCATGCCGCCCGGCTCGCCGCCGCAGCCTAAGGAGACAGGGACGCCATGGCCATCTACCTCACCAAGGAGAGCAAGGTCCTCGTCCAGGGCATGACCGGCGGCGAGGGCATGAAGCACACCCGCCGGATGCTGGCCGCGGGCACCGACGTCGTCGGCGGCGTCAACCCGCGCAAGGCGGGACAGACCGTCGACTTCGCCGACCGGGCCGTCCCCGTCTTCGGCACGGTCCGCGAGGGCATCGAGGCGACCGGAGCCGACGTCACCGTCGTCTTCGTACCGCCCGCCTTCGCCAGGGCCGCCGTGCTGGAGGCCGTCGACGCCGGAATCGGGCTCGCCGTCGTCATCACCGAGGGCATCCCGGTCCACGACTCCGTCGTGTTCACCGCCCACGCCAGGACGAAGGGCATCCGGATCATCGGCCCCAACTGTCCGGGGCTGATCACCCCCGGACAGTCGAACGCCGGCATCATCCCCGCTGACATCACCAAACCCGGCCGTATCGGACTGGTCTCCAAGTCCGGCACACTGACCTACCAGCTCATGTACGAACTGCGTGAGATCGGCTTCTCCACCTGTGTCGGCATCGGCGGCGACCCCGTCGTCGGCACCAGCCACATCGACTGCCTGGCCGCCTTCCAGGACGACCCCGACACCGAGCTGATCATCCTCATCGGCGAGATCGGGGGAGACGCGGAGGAACGCGCCGCCGCGTACGTCCGCGAGCACGTCACCAAGCCCGTCGTGGGCTACGTCGCCGGATTCACCGCACCCGAGGGCCGTACCATGGGTCACGCGGGTGCGATCGTCTCCGGCTCCTCCGGCACCGCGCGGGCCAAACAGGAAGCCCTTGAGGCAGCCGGTGTCCGGGTCGGCGGCACCCCCACCGAAACAGCTCGACTGGTGCTCAAGACGCTGACAGCACGCGGTGACGCCGTCTGCGGCTGAACCCGGCCGAGCACCCCGCACCCTCCGACGCGTCCGACGCTCCCGGCCCCTTCCGAGGCCGTGTCCCGCCGCTCGCGTCCTCCTCCCGTCCGAGCCGGCGGTGCGGCCGGCTCAACCACGGGAAACGTCCCTGTCCCACCCCGCCCGACTGTGCACCGAGAGCGGAGCCCACCCCATGGCAACCAGCCCCACTCCGAACCACCGAACCCTCACCCTGAAGTCCGGCACGTCCTGGAACGACGCCTGGCAGCGCTGCCTCGCCGTAGCCCCCGAAGCCTTCCAGGAGGACGGCGTCCGCAACCTGTGGGCCGCCGCCTGGCAGCCGGACGGCCACGCCCTGCCCGCGACCAGCCCGGTCGACGGCAGCCCGATCGCCGGCGTGCCGCGCCTCGACCGGGCCACCGCCCACCAGGCCGTACGCGCCTCCCTCGACCAGCACCGCGCCTGGCGCCACGTCCCGCTCGAAGAGCGCCGCGCCCGCGTCTCCGCGACCCTGGACGCGCTCACCGAGCACCGCGAACTGCTCGCCCTGCTGCTCGTCTGGGAGATCGGCAAGCCCTGGCGGCTCGCCCAGGCGGACGTCGACCGGGCGATCGACGGCGTGCGCTGGTACGTCGACGGCATCGAACCGATGGTCGCCGGCCGGACCCCGCTGGACGGCCCGGTGTCCAACATCGCCAGCTGGAACTACCCGATGAGCGTGCTCGTCCACGCCATGCTGGTCCAGGCACTGGCGGGCAACGCGGTGATCGCCAAGACCCCGACCGACGGCGGGGTCGCCTGCCTCACCCTGGCCGCCGCGCTCGCCGCCCGCGAGGGCATCCCCGTCACCCTCGTCAGCGGCAGCGGCGGCGAACTGTCGGAGGCGCTGGTACGGGCGCCCGAGATCGGCTGTGTCTCCTTCGTCGGCGGCCGCGACACCGGCGCCGCCGTGGCCACCGCGGTCGCCGACCTCGGCAAGCGGCACGTACTGGAACAAGAAGGTCTGAACACCTGGGGCATCTGGAACTACACCGACTGGGACGCCCTCACCGCCGTCGTCCCCAAGCTCTTCGACTACGGCAAGCAGCGCTGCACCGCCTACCCCCGCTTCGTCGTGCAGCGCTCACTCTTCGACGACTTCCTCGCGGCCTACCTCCCGGCGGTCCGCACCGTCAAGGTCGGCCACCCCCTGGCGGTCGAGCATCCCGAGGACCCCTACCCGCAACTGGACTTCGGCCCGCTGATCAACGCGGCCAAGGCCAAGGAACTCCAGGACCAGGTCAACGAGGCCATCGACCGCGGCGCCGTACCGCTGCACCGCGGCAGGCCGGCCGACGCCCACTTCCTGCCCGGCCAGGACACCTCGGCATACGTCCAGCCGGTCACCCTCCTCGGCCCCCCGCCCTCGTCCCCGCTGCACCACGCGGAACCGTTCGGACCGGTCGACACCATCGTGCTGGTCGACACGGAGGCGGAACTGCTCGCGGCCATGAACGCGTCGAACGGCGCCCTGGTCGCCACCCTGGCCACCGACGACCGGGCCACCTACGACCGCCTCGCACCGCAGATCCGCGCGTTCAAGATCGGCCACGGCAAGCCGCGCTCCCGCGGTGACCGCGACGAACTGTTCGGCGGCTTCGGAGCGTCGTGGCGCGGCGCGTTCGTGGGCGGCGAACTGCTGGTCAGGGCGGTGACCCAGGGCCCGGCGGGCGAGCGGCTGCCCGGCAACTTCCCGGACTACCAGCTCATGCCGTGACCCACGTCGTGTCCGGGCCCGCGCGCGTACCCCACGCGTAGGCCCGGACACACACGGTGACCCCCGATGGGCCCCGTCGACACGGCCACAACCCCAGCTCAGGTCACGGAAACGCAGGTGAAAGCCACCCCGAAACCTTGGTATTGTTGTCCATGTCGCCCCGGGGAACACCCCCGGCAAGTCGACAGACACCTGGTCCGGGTGGCGGAATGGCAGACGCGCTAGCTTGAGGTGCTAGTGCCCTTTATCGGGCGTGGGGGTTCAAGTCCCCCCTCGGACACTCGCTGTAACGATACGCTGACGAGGGCCTCGACCTAACAGTCGCGGCCCTACCTGCGTATTCGTAGCTGATCGTGATCCCGAGTGCTTTGTAGAGTGGGCTCTTCTTCTCTGCGTCGACGGTCTCGTACCGCTTCAAAATGGTTGCACAGCTTCTAACCTGCAGCGATGCCAGTTGATCAAATGGTTTGGCGGTACTCGTTGATGAGGTCGGCGACGGCTTGGCGGCATTCGATCCGGCTGGTCGGGAAGGGGATGACGTTCGGGTCGTCGAGTGGCGCCAATTGATCTCGGCCTTGGTGGGGCCGATGCCCGTTGAAGTGGCGGGCGTACGCATGGAGAATTTTCTCGGCGTGGCCGCGGTCGTAGATCAACAGTCTGTCGGTGCACTCCTCGCGCACTGATCGCACGAATCGTTCGGAGTGCGGGTTGCAGTTGGGGCTGCATGGGGGGATCTTGACCACGGCGTTGTCCTCGCTCGCGAAGACGGCGTCGACCCCATCAAGGCAGGCTAACCACATCAACTACACCGCTCGGCGGCCTACGACTTCACCGTTCATTTTCGGAACGGAGTCACGGCATTGGCCCCAGAGACCTGAGCATGGTCACGGTCAGAGGTCCTCGAACGCGTCGGCAGCGCCGATCGGTACACGTTCGTGAAGGCCATGGACCGCCGGAGAAAGAGCCGAAATCCTGGCCGCCGCGCGGCGCTCCGACATGGCCCACCGCGGCCCGAAGCATCGGCGTCTCCCGTTGCGACATACGTCACTCCGTGCGCCGCCCCGCCCAGGAATGCGGAGCCCTCTGGCCGTGCTGTGATCAGGAGGGTCGGCAGGCCGACTCTCCCTTTCCTGTGCCCGGGCGACGAGGCCCGCCGCGCAAACCCGACACACCCACCCCTCCCGGGAAGGTTCTCCTGCGCCATGCCCCTGGCTCTGCTGGCCCTGGCTCTCGTCGCGTTCGGCATCGGGACGACCGAGTTCGTCACCATGGGGCTGCTGCCCCAGATCGCTGACAGTGTCGGCGTGTCCGTACCGCACGCGGGCAACCTCGTCTCCGCCTACGCGCTCGGTGTCGTCGTCGGCGCCCCCCTGCTGACCGGCATCGGCGCCCGCATACCGCACAAGAGACTGCTGCTGCTCCTGTCCGGACTGTTCGTCATCGGCAACACCGCCTCTGCGCTCGCCCCCAGTTTTGGTCTGCTCTTCGCGGCGCGCGTCCTCTCGGGCCTGCCACACGGCGCCCTGTTCGGCGTCGGCGCTGTCGTCGCCTCCCGGCTGGTCGCGCCCGACCGGGCGGCCCGTGCCGTCTCGACCATGTTCCTCGGGCTGACAGTGGCCAATATCGTCGGTGTTCCCGCCGGTACCGCCCTCGGCCAGCAACTCGGCTGGCGGTACGCGTACATAGCGGTCGCCGTCATCGGCGTCCTGGCGTTCATCGCCCTGTTCTGCCTGGTCCCGCACCAACCGCGCGGCCCGCAGTCCGGCATCAAGCACGAACTGCGCGCCATGGGCAACAGACAGGTGGCACTCGGCTTGGCCACAGCGGTCATCGGGTTCGGCGGATTCTTCGCCGTCTACAGCTACCTCGTGCCCATGCTGACCCACCTCACGGGGATCTCCGACTCCTCCACCACCCTGGTTCTCGCCCTGTTCGGCGTCGGCATGACGCTCGGCACCCTCGTAGCGGGCCCGCTCACCGACCGGGCGCTGCGCCCGACGCTCTATGTCGGGCTGACCCTGCTCGCCGTAGCGCTGGGGACCTTCTACTTCGCCGTTCACAGTACGGTGCCCGCGCTCATGACCCTCACGCTCATCGCCGCGCTGAGCGCGCTGATCACCACACCCGTGCAGATGCTGCTGATGGCCAAGGCGGACAAAGCGCCGACGTTGGCGGCAGCCTCGAACCACTCCGCGTTCAACCTGGCCAACGCGGGTGGCGCCTGGCTGGGCGGCCTGGTCATCTCGGCCGGCTGGGGCTGGGCCTCACCCACGCTGGTCGGCGCGGCCCTGGCCCTGGCCGGCCTCGGCCTCGCCATCACTGGCGGCATCATGGACCGGGGACCACGCCGCTCCGAGGTCGTCATCTCGTCCCCGCGCGACCCCGAACACCAAGAGGCCCGAACCAGGAGAGCTGCACCGGCCTCGGCTCAGGGGGACTCGGCCACCTCCTGACATCGCGGGCCAGGATCGCGTGGGCTTGGCCGCGCAGGAACGCGGCCCGGGTTGGGCGATCACGTTCAGGCGCCGGCTCGATTCCGTGCGCTCGCAGGATCTCCCAGACCGTGGAGGGTGCCATCTTGATGCCGAGGACGGCGAGTTCGCCGTGGATGCGCCGTTACCCCCAAGGGCTGTTCTCGCGGGTCACGTGCAGGACAAGGGCCGGAATACTGCGACGTGTTGGCGGCCTGCCAGACCGCTTGCGTCGGGAGGCGTCAGCGTGTCGACGACGCATGAGGTCACGGTGCCATCTCACGACCGTCTCCGGCGAGACGATCAGATGCAACTGCCGCAGCTTGGGCCTGGGGAGCCGGTGCAGGAGCGCGGCCAGGAATGCGCGGTCCGCCGGGGTGATGCGTGGCCTGTCGGTCTGCCGCTGCAGGACAGCCAGCTGGTGGCGCAGCGTCACTATCTCGATGTCCTTGTCCACAGCGCTCGTCGGCAGCAGCCGTATGAAGGCGAACACGCTCGACACGGCGAGGTAGGGCAATCGCAACAGCACGGTCCACCAGCCTGACACTCCCGTCCTGCGATCACTGACCGTTCGGGAGGATCTGCAGGTCACAGGTCATGGATGGGGTTTTCGGCACCCGCAGGCCGTGAACTTCGCGTTCTGGTCGCGGATCAGGTGAGTGAAGCCTGATGCAGGTGGCCGAGTTGCCGGAGCAGCTGGCGGGCTTGCTGGGTGGCCCAGACGGTGGTCGGGTGCGCGGTGACGCCCAGGATGTGGGCGGTTCGGGTGCGGACCTCCATGACGAACAGTGGGTACAGCCGCTGCAGACCGACCGTGTCGACGTGGAAGTAGTCGGTGGCGAGCAGGTCGTGAGCCTGGGTCTTGAGGAAGGCGGTTCACTCACCGCGCACCCGATGTCGGCGCGGGGTCGGCCTGGGGTCGGCGGCGCGCAGGATGCGGCGGACGGCGGCCGGGCTGACCCTGTGCCCGAGTCGGCGGAGTTCGCCATGTACGCATTGGAAGCCCCATCAGGGGTTCTCGGCGCCGAGTCGGATGATCTGGTCGCGAAGTTCGTCGGATATGGGTGGGCGTCCTGGTGAGGGTGGCTGGTTCCACTTGTCGTCGCGGTGTGACTTAAGGCCCATTCAGGCGGTCGTGGGGAGCGTGACCGACTGTCTCACGCGGTCGGGAGAGGTCGGTGGTGTGCAGTAGTCCGCAAGTCACAGTGGCCGCACCACGAGGCGATCACTGCGGGCAGACCGTGGGATGAAGGGTGTGCCAGATGGAGCGGGACTCGGAGGCGCGGGGACAGCGAGGGTATCGCGGGTCGATCCTGTCAGCGCTGCTCGCGCTGAGCCTGGTGTCGGCTTGCGGGATGCTGCCCGAGCCTTATCATCCGCGCGGGGGCCTGTACGGCTCCAAGGGCACCCGTACTTTCTACGTCAGCGAGCATGGAAACGACAGCGCGGACGGAACGAGCCCCGGCTCGGCGTGGCGCACGCTCCACCAGGCGGATCAGGTCCGCTACCGGCCCGGTGACCGGCTGCTGCTGCACGGCGGGGCCCGGTTCGAGGGTTCGCTGCGGCTGGACGGGGGCGAGGCCGGCCGGCCCCGGCAACCCGTGATCGTGGGTTCGTACGGCCGCGGACGGGCGACCATCGTGTCGGCCAAGGGGCCGGCCATCGAGGTCGTGGGCACCGCGGGCGTGGAGGTGCGCGACCTGATCGTGCGGGGCGGGTCCGCCCGTGCGTTCCAGGACGGCGGCATCAGCTTCTACAACGACCTGCCGGGTCCCGAGCGGTTGGCACACATCGTGGTGTCGGGAGTGGACGTGTCCGGCTTCCGGCACGGCGTCCAACTGGGCGCGCAACGCTGGGGGTTTCGAGATGTACGCGTCACGCACAGCGTCCTGCACGGCAACCGCGACGCCGGCCTGATCACCTATCGACTGGCACCGGTGAAGGCCGGGGCGCAGGAGAGCTACGCACACGCGGATGTCGTCGTGGATGGGGTGGAGGCACATCACAACGCGGGCGATCCGCACACCGCCGACCGCAACACGGGCAGCGGCATCATCCTTGGGTCGGTGGACGGGGGCGGGGTCCGCAACTCCTCGACGCACGACAACGGGGCCCGTTCCTCGGCTGCGGCCAAAGAGGGGCCGGAGGGCATGTGGGCGTACGGCTCCAGGAAACTCGTCATCGAGCACAATGTGTCGTACCGCAACCACTCCAACAGCAATGCCGACGGCGACGGCTTCGGGCTCGACCTCGGAACGAGCGATTCAGTGGTCCAGTACAACCTGTCCTACGAGAACGACGGAGCGGGCTTCCTGCTGTACTCCTCCGATGCGCAGCGACCGTCCCGCGGGAACGTGATGCGCTTCAACGTCAGCTCCCGCGACGCCCGAAGGCTCGCCCCGTACGGGGGATTCTACGTCGGCGGCTATGTGCGCGGCGCGCACGTCCTGCACAACACGGTGGTGGCGGCGCTCAACGGCTCCCTGCGCACCCCGGCCGTCATGATCGCTCCGGGACCGCGGTCGGTGGCCTTCTGGAACAACCAGTTCGTCACCGACGGGGCCCCGCTGGTGGTGGCCTCCGGGATTCTGCGCGAGGTGGTGTTCCAGGGCAATCACTACTTCGCGCCGAACGCCCCGCGTGCTGTGGAGTGGCGGGGGGCCTTCTACTCCTCGCCCGGCGGCTGGTGGGCTGCCACAGGCCAGGAGACCGTCGCGGCCGAGACCGTCGGGGTCGCGGGAGACCCGTGTTTCGAGGGCGGTTCGGCCGTGCGTGCCCTTCCGGCGGCCAAGGAGCTGGTCCCGACGTGCCCTGCGGCACGGCGGCCCGCCGTCGATCTGCGGGCCCGGTTCGGTGTCGATCCCGGGCCCGTCGATGTGCTGGGCCACCGGCTCGGCCGGCGGCCCGCGGCGGGCGCCGTTCAGCCTCAGGTGATTGCCGAGGCGTCCGACGGCACGTGAGGCAGGGCGCCGAGCCGGCCCAGTGCCGCGTACTGCCAGCCGGCGCGAATCCAGAAGTCGGCGTCCAGGCTGTTGCGGGCGTCGAGCAGGCACGGCCGGCAGACCAGCGGGGTGAGGGTGTCCGGGTCGAGGGCACGGTACTCGGCCCAGTCCGTCAGGTGCAGGACCACGTCAGCGCCCTCGCATGTCTTGTCGACGCGTGAGACGTAGTCGAGCAGCGGGTACACCTCGCGCGCGTTCTCCAGGGCCTGCGGGTCGTGGACGCGGACCACGGCTTTCTCTCGGTGCAACTGGGCGGCTACTGCGAGGGCCGGGGAGTCCCGGACGTCGTCGCTGTCGGGCTTGAAGGCCGCGCCGAGTACGGCGATGCGCCGGCCGGGCAGGCTGCCGCCCGCCAGGCGGGCGGTGAGCTCCACCGTGCGGCGGCGCTGCCGGTGGTTGATCTCGTCGATCTCGGACAGAAAGGCGACGGCCGATCCCACTCCGAGTTCGGCGGCCCGGGCGCGGAAGGCCCGGATGTCCTTGGGCAGGCAGCCCCCGCCGAAGCCCAGCCCGGCGTTCAGGAAGGACCGGCCGATGCGATCGTCGTATCCCAACGCATGGGCGAGGACCGTGACGTCAGCGCCCGCCGCGTCGCAGACCTCCGCCATCGCGTTGATGAAGGAGATCTTCGTGGCGAGGAACGAGTTCGCCGCCATCTTCACCATTTCCGCAGTGGCCGGGTCGGTCGCGACGTAGGGCACTCCGGAACGGATCAGCGGGGCGTACACCTCGCGCAGGACCGTCTCGGCGCAGCGGGAGCCGGCTCCGAAGACCAGCCGGTCGGGTCGCAGCGTGTCCATGACGGCATGGCCCTCACGAAGGAACTCCGGGTTCCAAGCGAGATGGACCTCCGGCGCTCCGGCTGCCCGCAGCCGGGCGGTGAGCCGTTCGGCGGTGCCCACGGGCACGGTTGACTTGCCGACGATCAGCGCGCCGGGTGGCAGGTGCGGAGCCAGAGCGTCGACGACCGCGTCGACGTATCGTAGGTCCGCGCCGAGTCCGTCGGGGCGCTGAGGTGTGCCGACACACAGGAAGTGCAGGCCGCCGAAGCGGGCTGCTTCCTGCAGCGAGGTGGTGAAGCGCAGCCGGCCCGAGTCGATGCCGCGGCTGAGGAGTTCCTGCAGGCCGGGTTCGAAGAACGGTGTCCGGCCCGCTGCGAGGGCGGTGGTCTTGGCCTCGTCGACGTCGACCCCAAGGACCTCGTGTCCGATTTCGGCCATGCAGGCGGCGTGGACGGCACCGAGGTAACCAGTGCCGATGACGGTCAGTTTCATGTGTCGCTCCCGGGGGTGGCGTGCAGGCGGATCGGCCCGGTCGTGGCCTGGGGCTCGGTGGCGGGGCGGGGGACTCCGGGGGTTCGGTATCCGTGGGGGTTGTCGACCTGGAATCGCCAGGAGTCCTGACACATCCGGGCGAGGTCACGGATCGGGTGCCAGTTCCAGGTGTCGGCCGCGGCGGACCCGTCGGCGACAAGCTCCGGCACGTCACCCGGGCGACGGGGGCCGATGCGGTACGGCACGGACCGGCCGGAGGCATGTTGGTATGCCTCGATCAGCTGGAGCACCGAAGTACCCTGTCCACTACCCAGGTTGAGAACGTGCAGTCCCGGGGGTGCGGGATGCTCCAGTGCGATCCGGTGTCCATCGGCCACGTCCATGACGTGGATGTAGTCGCGCACACCCGTTCGGTCCGGGGTGGGCCAGTCGTCACCGAAGACCGTGACGTGCTCGCGCAGGCCCGCGGCGACCTGTGCGATGTAAGGCATGAGGTTGTCCGGCACGCCGAGCGGGTCCTCCCCCAGAAGCCCGGACGGGTGAGCCCCGACTGGGTTGAAGTAGCGCAACGCGTGCACGGTGAACTCGGGCCGGTGGGCGCACACGTCGGTGAGGATCTGTTCGCACATCCACTTCGAGCGTGCGTAGGGGTTGACGGGTGCCACCCGGTCGTCCTCGGCCAGGGGCATGTGGGCGGCGGCGCCGTACAGGGAGCAAGAGGAGGAGAACACCAGCCGGTGCACGTGGTATTCACTCATCACCTCCAGCAACGCGGTGGTGCCTCCGACGTTGGTGTCGTAGTACTCCACGGGCATCCGCACCGACTCCGCCACCGCCTTGCGGCCGGCGAAGTGAACCACTGCGTCGACGGGGTGGGAGGCGAAGACGTTGGACAGGGCTTCGCGGTCGCGGACGTCCAGGACGTAGGCGGCGGTCAGGGGGCGGCCGGCCACCGACTCGACACGGTGGAGCGCCTCAGGGACGCTGTTTTCGTGGTTGTCGACGACGACCACGTCGTGGCCGCGCGAGAGGAGCTCTGCGCAGGTATGGCTGCCGATGAATCCGGCACCTCCGGTCACCAGGATCGTGCGCGGCTGGGACATGGAAGGACACCTCCGTTGGGCATCGAGGGCGGGAATGAAGGAGGACGGAATGAGAGGTGCGTTGCCCGGCCCGGACACCATCGCCCGGCGGCGATCCGCGCCAGGTGAGCCACTCAGGTGAGCAGGCCCGCCAGGTACTTGGGGAGGATCAGCACAGTGAGGACCAGCGGGGAGGCAGTCAGGGCGACCAGCGCGAGCGGCGCGCGGACGGTGGCCAGAGCCTGCCACCGACGGCTGTTCGTGGCGTCGGCGGTCTCCGCGGCGTGCAGCAGGCAGACCCAGCAGCCCACCACGGTGTACGTAACGGCGCCAAGCAGGCACAGGAAGACACAGCCGAAAGCGGGACCGTTGATTTCACCGATAAGGGCCGAGCTGCCGAGAACCGCCGCAATGATCAGGTAAGGCAGGACGTGCCGTAGGGGCAGGGGAGCGGCGGGCTGGCGTGCCTTGGGTGTGACCTTGAAGGTCAGGCTGCGCGGCCGGAGTCTGACCCAGACCGCCGACAGCGTTCCACAGGCGACGAAGGGCCAGCGTGCCAGGGCGAACAACCAGCTCTCCCAGCTGACCAGGGGCGCTCCGCGGGGGCGCAGCAGGTTTCGGCGGCGCAGGAGCCAGGTCAGTGCCATCAGCCACATGGACATCGAGCAGCAATGGAGCAGGAAGGAGAGGTAGTTCACCCGCACCCACGGCACCCCGGTCATGGCGGCGATCGGTGCCAGAGTCAGGGCCGTCGCGGTCGAGAAACCTAGCAGCGGATAGTAACTGAAGGCGAAGGCGAAGCGCAACCGTAGCTTCCAGGGAAGCCGGGACGCGTGGCGGGGGAAGAGGCCCAGCAGCAACGTCACCAGGCTGCGCGACCACTGGAACTCCTGCGTGATCATCGCGGAAAAGGTGACGGGCCCGTCACCATGTGCCTCTGCCTCGATGGCGAAGGCACCTGCCCAGCCGGCGGAGTTGAACAGGAAGGTGGTGGAGAAGTCCTCGGCCAGTTCGGGGCCGATGCCGCCGATGTCCCGCAGCGCGGCGGTGCGTACGGCGTAGTGGGACCCGATGCAGGAAGGAGCCAGGCCGCCGTTGTGGCCGAGCTGGAAGGGGCCGTGGAAGACCCCTTCCCGGTGCAGCCTGCCGCGGGCCGCCCAGGAAGCGTTCGCGTTGGCGTCGCAGACGCTCGGGGCGGCAACGTATCCGATCGCCGGGTCTGCGAAGGGCCGCACCACCTCCGCCAGATACGTCGTCTCTGGCACGTGATCGCAGTCGAGTTGGGCGACCACGTCGTAATGGTCGTAGCCGTGGCGGTCGTAGAACCAGGCCAGGTTCCCTTCCTTGCACCGGGTACGGCGCGGCCAGGTCGAGCGATGGTAGCCCTCGACGCCGTTCCGGCAGGACACACGTACGCCATGCGCGCGACACCAGGCATCGACCTCGGGGGTCGGGTCCTCATCGCACAACCACACGTCGTAGGGATGCGGAAACCGCTGGGCGAGCATCGCAGTCAGCGTCGTGCGGGCCACAGACCAGGGCTCGGAGGGCGCCTTGGTCACCACGAACGCCACGGACAGCCGAGGCAGGGGCAGCTCGGGGTTGACCCGGCGCAGCCGCAGAACCGCGATGATGAATGCCAGGGGCAGCAGGGTCAAGTAGGCCAGCAGCCCGCTGTTGACGGCCAGCGCAGTCAGCGTCGTGCGATGCCGCGGCAGGAGCCACCACTGCCAGAAGAGGAGCGTGTACAGGCCCCAGCCGGTAGCCAAAAGAACGACCAGGCGTTGGTCTGACGGCTTCAGCGCGGGCCGGAACGTGGTGGGAGCTACCCTGCGTACGGGGCGGCGGCCGGAGAACAGGGGCCCGTCGGCGGAAATGTCGGCTACTTGCCCGGCCGACAGTCTCCGCAAGTCATGATGGAGTTCCTCCAGGTCCGGGACCGAGGATGCGGCACTGTCGGCGTGCGCAAGGGTTTCAGGAGATACGGATACAGGGGGTGTCATGGCACAGGTTTCCTTCGCGGCGGTACGATCGGTGTCACCGCGCCTGACCGGCTGCCGCGGCCGGCTCCACTCCGTAGGAACGGAACCAGGACACCGTGGCCCGCAAACCTTCTTCCAGGTCGATCTCGGGCTTCCACGCCAGCCGTTCGAGGGCCTTGACGATGACCGGGCAGCGGCGCACGGGGTCGTCCGTGGGCAGCGGGAGACTCTGGACGGGCGAGCGGGATCCGGTAATGCGCAAGACGAGTTCGGCGAGTTCCACGACGGTGCGTTCATCGGGATTGCCGAGGTTGACCGGTCCAGGCTCACGGCAGTCCAGCATCGCCACGATGCCGCGGACGAGGTCGTCGACGAAGCAGAAGCTGCGGGTCTGCAGTCCGTCGCCGTAGATGGTCAGAGCCTCGCCGCCCAGGGCTTGCCGGATGAAACTTGAGACGACCCGGCCGTCGTGGGGGCGCAGGCGCGGACCGTAGGTGTTGAAGATGCGGACGATCCCGGTGTTCACGCCTGAGTGCCGGGCATACGCGGTGGTGACGGCTTCGGCGTAGCGCTTGGCCTCGTCGTACACGCTGCGCGGCCCGACGGGATTGACGTGTCCCCAGTACTCCTCGGGCTGCGGATGGACCTGTGGATCGCCGTACACCTCGCTGGTCGAGGCCAGCACGAAGCGTGCCTCATGCCGACGGGCGAGGACCAGGGCGTGCTCGGTGCCGCGGCTGCCCACGGCCAGGGTCTGCAGCGGGAATTTGTGGTAGTCCGCCGGAGAGGCCGGGCTGGCGAGGTGGGCGACGGCGTCCACCGGCCCCGGCACGTCGAAGCCGTCGCTTACGTCCGCACGCAGGAACGTGAAGCCGCGCTGGTCGCTCAGCGCGGCGATGTTCTCGGCCCGTCCGGTGGACAGGTTGTCGACGCAGACCACGTCATCCCCTCTGCGCAGCAGGATTTCGCAGAGATGCGACCCGACGAATCCCGCACCCCCGGTCACCACGACACGCATGTTTCTCCCATCGATGTCGCCACAGTTGGCCAAGGCAAGGCACAGACAAGAAGAAAAGATATAAAATCAACCGATATGACAATCCGGCTTCAGGTGTAGAGATACCGCCGGTCGGCCCACTGCGAGCGGTGCTGCGGTTGCGTTTTACCGGCTCGGCCGAATCCCTCGCGGCAGATACCTGCACCGATGGAGTGAACGACTGGCTTGGGTACCGCATCGGCGAGTCCAACGAAACCACTCTGCGTCGTTGCCGGACACGGGCGGTACGGCGATGGCGACCCGGGCCGGTCGGGGACGAAGGCTTTCGCGATCCACCGGTCCAGGGCCTGGCACTGCGGCTGCCGAATATGTCATCCGGCCAGGTCAGGCAGCGTGTCGGTACTCGTGGTTCCCAGAGGGTGGAGGCGCCGACCTTGACGCCGAGGGTGGCGAGTTCGCCGTGCTCTCTGCGGTAGCCCCATGACGGGTTCTCCCGGACCAGGCGCAGGGATCAGGATGCGGATCGGGCGAAGGGTGGGCGGGCGGCCTGACCTCTTGGGTCGGTAGGTGCGGACGTGGCTCTGCGTGATCAGGTCGCGGTGCCATCGCGGCACGGTGTCGGGCTGGACCAGCAGTCGGAGTCGGCGCAGAACCTGTCGTGGCAGCGGCACCAGCAAAGCGGCGAGGAAGGCTCGGTCTTCCGAGGCGAACTTCACCCGGTCCCCACCGAGTTGCCGCTCAAGGACCATGATCTGGTGACGCAGGGCGAGAATCTCCGCGTCCTTGTCGCGGTCGCTCATCGGTAGCAGCCGCGGCACGGCGAACGCGTTGGAGATGGTCAGGTAAGCGAGACGAAGCAACACGAGTGCTCATCTTGCCGCAGCACCGAACAAGCCCTTGAACTGCATGGATGACATTCTCGGCAGGCGCAGAGTGGAATTGAGCACGTTCAATTCGCTCGCTCCTTCAGACCCGTGTGTGCCAGTCCTGAGCGCGCTGAACTGCGCGGATGATTTATCGGCACCCGCAATGTCGGGGTCTGTGGACTGTTCGTGGACAGGATCTTGGAGTGTCTGCCCAGGTCGAAGCAGCTGCCTCAGAGCGGACACAACCCGGCGTGCCAGTCCCGCTCCAGGACCTCTGCGTCGAATATTCTGCGAAGATGTCCGACCTGACGTCCTTGATAGTGCGTGCACTGCCGCACGGCGGCGGCTTTTCACGCCGGCCAGGACGGGGCAGCCGCCGGATGCAGGAAGGGATGTGGCATGAGGTCCCCAGGCGTGCACCTGCGAGAGATCACCGACGACAACCGGGATGCCGTTCGTGCCCTCCGCGTCCGACGTGACCAGAAGCAATTCGTCGCCTCCGTGTCCAGGTCGCTCAAGGATGCGACAAAGAAACCGGAGGCCAATCCCTGGTACCGCGCCGTGTACATCGGCGACGAGCCAGTCGGCTTCGTGATGCTGTCGTGGAAGCCGCCGGCTGGTCCTTACAAAGGGCGGCACTTCATCTGGCGCCTCCTCATCGACAAGCGGCACCAGAGGCGAGGGATCGGCCGAGAGACACTCACCCGGATCGCCGACCTGGTTCGCGCGGACGGCGCCACCGAGCTGCTGACCAGCTACGATCCCGGCGACGGCGAACCGTGGCCCTTCTACCAGAAGCTCGGGTTCGAGCCCACTGGGGAAATCGACGACGGTGAGATCGTTCTACGGCTCGTCTTTTCCGCTGCGTGAGTTCATACGGAAACTGCGGAGAGTTTTCCGGTGGTCACAGCACCAGCAATTTGGTGGGGCCCTGGAAGTCGACCAGTGCCCGACCCCTTGCGGCCGGGACACAGCGAAGCCCCCGGCCCGCGCACGGACCAGGAGCTGATGGCTATGTACCTCGGCCGGAGGCACGGGGGACGTCAGGACGGAGGCCGGGGCGGGTCCGACCGGGCGCAGCGCACACAGGTGGTGGCCGCCGGACGGATCTCCAGGCGTTCGGGAGGAATCGTCGCGCAGCAGCCTTCGCACTGTCCGTACTGTCCTCGTTCGAGTCGTTCCAGTGCTCGGTCCAGTTCTTCCAGGTGCTCGCGTGCCCGCGCCATCAGAGCGGCCACGTGGGCCCGCTCGAAGGCGGTGCTGCCCCCCTCGGGGTCGTGCTCGTCATCAACCGCGACCAAGGCGTTCGCCGCGACGATCCCGTCGAATTCGCGGCTCAGCGCGGCCGCGCGTGCGAGGGTTTCGGCACGATCGGCCGCAAGGCGCGCGCGGACCGCCGCGACGTCGGACGGGCGCACGTCATGATCGTGCGGGGATGTATCGCCCATGCGTGCGACAACGCCGATTCCCGGTCCGTGATTCCCCCAGCCACCCGCGCCCCGCCGCCTGGGCCGAGTGCACCACGCCGGCCGGTCACCGCAGGGGGGATGCGCCGGCCCGCCGGGACCATGGACAACTGCGTCAGAGCTCCGACTCGGGAAACCACTATCAAGATCCCGAGTACTCCGCGCCCGCGCCGGTGCCGGGCTCGGTCGGGCCGCCTCGGCGCGAAGGACTGCCGGCGACGCTGCCGGCGCCGGACTACCAGCGGATTCTGGGCGTGCTCGACGAGCGGCAGCCCGCGGGCCACGGACCGCTGAAGGCCAGGGAGATCACGGTTCAGCAGGGCTTTTTCCGGCGGTCTCCCGATTTCTCCCGCCGCTGTCTGCCTGAGCCACACGGGGTAAGTAGTGCGTCGCTCGGGCCAGCCTGGTCGCCGGTCAGGACGCCGGCGTTGTAGACGTGTAGGCGGAGCCAAGGAACCGACCTGCAGAACTGCCTACATGGCGGCCTGCCTGTACACCCCAGTCCGTGGTGTGGGGCTGTGCCGAGAGCCGGAGAGCCGGTGGGACGAGAGACAAGAAGTCCGGAGCGGCAGCCGGATCGGTGCTTGTCGCCATCCCTCAAGTCCGCAAGTCAGCTTTACCCCTGTCACGGAGCTGGGGAAGGAACACCGACGGGGCCCGCCGATCGGAGAGCGTCCTGCCCCTCGGTCAGGATCCGAAGGAGTGACACGTCCTTGCCGACATACGCGTTCCGTTGTGCGGACTGCGGTGACACCGATGCCGTCTTCCCGATGGCCTCGGTTCCCGCCTGGCTGGACTGCAGCGCGTGCGGCGGCACCGCGCGGCGGATCTTCTCCGCTCCTCACCTCGGCGCCGGCTCGTCGACCGCCATGAAGCTGTTGGACGCGACCAAGCGCACCGCGAGCGAGCCCGCTGTCGTGGAGGCGCTGCCGAGCCGTAGGACATCACCCGGGCCCGTCTCCCACAACCCCCTGCACGCCAAGCTTCCCCGTCCCTGACCACGCGTCGCCGCCCCACGCCGACGAGCCGCGAAGGGGACGGCACCCATGCCCCTCTTCCTGCGACAGGAGCCGACATGCCTGATGTGATCTTCCCTCTCGACTCGACCAGGCCGTTCACCGAACAAGAGCTGCTGGGCCACAACAGGTGGCATCCGGAGATCCCGGCCGCCGTCATGGTCAAGCCCGGTGAGTCCTTCCGGGTGGACTGCCGCGAGTGGTTCGACGGCGCGATCAAGAACGACGATTCGGCTGAGGACATCCTCAACGCCCCCCTCAACTCCGTGCACCGTCTGTCGGGGCCGATCGGAGTCGAGGGCGCCAAGCCTGGCGACCTCCTCGTCGTCGACATCCTCGACGTGGGACCCATCCCGCAGGAGACCGGTCCCCTGGCCGGTCAGGGCTGGGGGTATACCGGGATCTTCGCCAGAGGCAACGGCGGTGGCTTCCTCACCGAGCAGTTTCCCGACGCCTACAAGGCCGTATGGGACTTCTCCGGCGGCGTGGCCACATCCCGGCACGTACCCCACGTCTCCTTCACCGGAATCGTCCATCCCGGCCTCATGGGAACAGCGCCGAGCAAGTCACTCCTGGCCTCCTGGAACACCCGCGAGGCTGCGCTCATCGCGACCGACCCGGACCGGGTACCCCCACTTGCACTGCCGCCACAGCCCGACTCCGCCATCCTCGGCAGCGTCCCTGCAGGCGAGTTCGACCGCATCGCCGGCGAAGCCGCGCGCACGGCACCGCCCCGCGAGAACGGCGGCAACCAGGACATCAAGAACCTGACCAAGGGCACCCGGGTCTTCTACCCGGTGTACGTCGACGGTGCTCACCTGTCCGTCGGCGACCTGCACTTCTCGCAGGGCGACGGCGAGATCACTTTCTGCGGCGCCATCGAGATGGGCGGCTACCTCGATCTGCGCGTCGACCTCATCCCCGGCGGCATGGAGACCTACGGCGTCGCCGAGAACGCCATCTTCCTGCCAGGCAACACGGACCCGCAGTACTCCCAGTGGATCGCGTTCTCCGGGACCTCCGTCACCCTCGACGGAGAACAGAAGTACCTCGACTCTCATCTCGCCTACCAGCGGGCGTGCCTGCACGCGATCGACTACCTGACAACGTTCGGCTACGCCCCCGAGCAGGCATACCTCCTGCTCGGCGCAGCTCCCATCGAGGGCCGGCTCTCCGGCGTCGTGGACATCCCCAACTCCTGTGCGACGGTGTACATCCCCACGGCCATCTTCGACTTCCCCATCGCCCCCAGCAGTGACGGGCCCGTGAGGATCGACCCGGGACAAGGAGCGCCTAAAGCCTCATTCTGAACGCGACGTCGAACTCTCCGCTCGGGCTGGTTCGAAAGATGCCTCCGTGGCCGCAGCATCTGGGCTTGGCCGGTTCCGACTGCCGCCCGACTCGTCCTTGCGCGACTACGAGCGTATCGTCAGTGGTCAGCTCGCCCTTCGGGCACAACCACTGACGATACGCGGATGAGGGCCTCGACCTGACGGTCGCGGCCCTGTTCGCGTATGCGTAGCTGATCGTGATCCCGAACGCTTCGTAGAGCGGGCCCTTCTCCTCGGCGTCGACGGCGTGCACGCGTTGTGCGATGTCTGCGAGTCTCTGAGTGATCTCCCGGATCTGGTCGGCGGTGAGGGGGTTTCCTTCTTTCGCGTGCTGGCGTGTGGCGTGTCGAGCTTTGTGCGGGCTGTCCCTTTGTCGGCCTGTGCCTGGTTGATCCATTGGGTGGCGACGGCGGGGTCGGCGCAGGCTTCGAGGGCGGCCTGGTAGCGGGTGAGGCGCCGCTCGCACTCCTTGAGTGTTTTCGCGGGGCCGGGGGCTGTTCCGGGGGCTTGTTCCAGGTCTCGTAGCCGGTGGAGCGGGGTTGATGAGGGTGGCGCGTGCGGCGCCCTGCTGCCAGTCGGGCTTCGGTGATGGGCACCGCGCATCTGTCAATCAGGCGCTGTTTGGCCGGATCAGTCGCTGTGCATCCATGTCCCGTTCGATACCTTTGCGCGTTGCAGACCAGACCGGCACTTCGCCCACCAGAAGGACGGACTGCACATGGCAGATGCGAAGGACGTTTCGTGCGCCAGTGATCTGGTGGACCTCGCCGATCTCGGCCAGGACTTCACCCACGACCCGTACCCGGTTTACGCGGCGCTGCGCGCTCGGGGTCCGGTGCACCGTGTACGGATGCCGGAGGGAGCAGAAGCGTGGCTCGTCGTGGGTCACGAGGCGGGGCGGGCGGTGCTGGCGGATCCGAGCCTGTCCAAGGACTGGTCGAACGCCTCCCATGACCTCGGCCTGCCGAACCTGGCAGCCGGCCGGCACATGCTCAACTCCGACCCGCCGCACCACACCCGACTGCGCAAGCTGGTCGCGAAGGAGTTCACCCCTGCGCGCGTGCGGGCCCTTGAGCCCCGGGTGCAGGAAATCACCGACCGACTTCTGGACGAAGCGCTTGGCGGGCCCGGTGGCCGGGCTGACCTGGTCGAAGTGCTGTCCTTCCCGTTGCCCATCGCTGTGATCTGCGAGCTCATCGGCGTTCCGACCCTGGACCGCGAGGCGTTCCGGAGATGGTCCAACACTGCCCTGACGTCCAGGGACGCGGATGAGCGAGTGGCTGCGGCGGGCGCCGCGAGCGAATACATCGCCCGGTTGATCGCGCACAAGCAGCGGGAACCGCAGGATGACCTGCTGAGCGCGCTGATCCGTGTCACGGACGAAGGCGGCGACCGGCTGTCAGCCGATGAGCTGCTGGGCACTGTCTGGCTGCTGCTGGTGGCGGGTCATGAGACAACGGTCAACCTCATCTCCAATGGCATCCTGGCTCTGCTGACCCGCCCCGAGCAGCTAGCCGCCCTGCGAGCCGACCCCGCACTGCTGGAGAACGCGGTCGAGGAGACACTGCGCTACGACGGGCCGGTAGAGACAACGACGTACCGTTTCACGACCAAACCCGTCGACATCGGCGGCACGGTGGTGCCGGGCGGCGGGCAACTGGTGCTTGTGGCTCTGGCCGATGCCGACCGTGACCCCGCGCGTTTTGGTGATGCCGATGGCTTCGACATCCGTCGTGACGCGCGGGGCCACCTGGCCTTCGGCCATGGCGTTCACTACTGCCTGGGTGCGCCGCTGGCGCGTCTGGAGGGCCGGGTCGCGATCGGCACGCTGCTGCGGCGCTGCCCCGGCCTCGCGCTCGATGCCGACCCCGTCACGATCACCTGGCGGGGCGGCATGCTCATCAGGGGACCGGAGCGGCTGCCCGTCCGGCTGCGGTGACAGCCGGGCTGACCACTGCGCATGAACGGCGTGCAGTTCGGTCGGTGGGCCGCTGGGCACCGGCTGTGCAGCGATGGGCTGGGGCAGTTCTCACGACCAGTTCTCACCACCGGTTCTCACGAGGCGATAGCGGCGCCACGCAGTGGATCCTGCCGTCCGAGTCGTCCTTGGGGCGGAGGTTCTGGACGGTGATGAAACCGCGTACCGCTTCCAACTGGCTGCACTTCTTCCAACCTGCGGGACGCCAGTTGATCAAACTGCCCGGTGGCGCTCGTTGATGAGGCCGGCGACGGTTTGTCGGGGTTCGTTCCGGCTGGTGGGGATGAGGGTGACGTTCGGGTCGTCGAGTGGCGCCAGCTGATCTCGGCCTTGGTGCGGCCGGTGCCCGTTGAAGGGGGTGGGCAGGGAGGATCCTCTCGGCGTGGCAGCGGTCGTGGAGCAGCAGCCCGGTCGTAGGTCAACAGTCGGTCGGTGCGCTCCTCGCGTGCCGATCGCCCGCACCGTTCGGTGTGCGGGTTGCAGTTGGGACTGTGTGGGGGTTCTCGACCCCGGCGAAGTCCTCGTCGGCGACAGTGCGAGCCAGAAGAAGATCCGCGTGGTGAAGAGGTGGATCATCCGTATGGGCGCGAGCACTGAGCGTGTCAGCCACGAGGACATGAGCCCAGGTCAGGCTCCGTGAAGGGGTTTTGAAGCGGTACCGGGAAGCGGGTCCTGGCCGCACTGCGGCAGGCCCGTGCTCAAGTCCGTGAAACCGTGTGCACGTCGCGGCCTGGCTCCCGCCACGCCGCGACGTGCACACACCCAGCAAACGCAGCCAACCCAACGGCAAACGTGTGGACTGCCCCACACCCCCGCCGCGCAGGTTGGATCTTCGCCGCCACTGCCTTGATCACCGTGTCCCTCGTCCGACGAGGGACAGGCGGCGGTGGCCGCTGTCGGACGGGCGAGTCCTGCCCGACGGACAAGAGCGCGCGGGTCCTGAGTACGAAGGTGCGCACGCGAGCCTGCGGGACCGTTTCCGCCCCCATGGTCACCATTATTCACTTATCGCCCCATGTGTTTCTCCAGCCTCTTGACGCGCACCGAAACGGAGTGCACCCTTACCTAGGGAATTTCACCCCACCGTCGAATCATGGCGGGTTCCAAGGGTTTGGCGCATGAGCGAGTCAGTGCACAAAAGAGAATGCACACTTCCTTCGGACGGCACGGCGCACACATCAGAGGACTGACCAGAGCGAACGTCCCGGAATGAACCGGTACCTTCGCGTACTCTTTCCCCACTCTTCCCCGTCGCGAGTTACGGCCATGGCCGATCGCAATCCTCTACTGCACTATCCTGCCGATGCTGATAACGTTGTCAGGTTGTCAGGGTGGGCTACTCTGCCGAGAATCTTCGACTCTTAGGCATCTCTTGAGTAATTCATTACGTGATCAATGTTTCACGAACGCGACCGAGAGAATCCGGGGTGGGTCATGAAGGTATCCGATGTGCTGATCAGCGGTCTGGGAGCCTTTCTGCCCGACCGGGTCCCCATCGGATGGGCGGTAGAGCGGGGACTGATCGACCGGACCGCCGCGGAAGAATACGGAATCACAAGCGTGACTGTCGCGGGCGAGATTCCCGCCCCCGAGATGGCGGTGCGGGCATGCCGTGAGGCGCTCGAACGAGCCGAGCAGGATCCAGCGTCCCTCAGCTTGTTGCTCTATGTCAGCGTTTGGTATCAAGGCCCCCACGGATGGTGTCCGCAGTACTACGTGCAGAGGAAGACGGGCGCGGGCCAGGCCACCGCGGCCGAGGTCCGGCAGGGCTGCATGGGCATGTTCTCCGCTCTCGAACTCGCGGCAGGCCATCTCATGGCCTCTGCTGAGCACGAGGCTGCCCTGGTCACCTCCGGAGACAACTTCACCTCGGAACTCCTGGAACGCTGGCGTTTCAGTCCGCACTTCGTCATGGGTGACGCCGGTTCCGCCGTCGTCCTCAGCAGGCGGAAGGGTTTCGCCCGGCTCAAGTCCGTCAACGCGGTCACGCTCCCCGAGTACGAGGCCATGCACCGCGGGCCCGAACCCCTGTTCCCCCCAGGAGCCGGCCAGCCGGGCAAACTCGACTTCGGCGAGTCCAAGCACCGCTGGCTGGACGGCCCGGACCGGGACCCGGCCGGCCCCCTGAAACTCGTGGCCGCGCAGGACGAACTCATCAGCCGCACACTCGACGAAGCCGGAATCGGGATGGACGACGTCTCGCGCGTCGCTTATGCCAACGGGTCACGGGAACGCGTCGAAGGACGCGCAATGATACCGCTGGGTCTGCCGATGTCCCTTTCGACATGGGAACAGGGCCGCACCGTGGGCCATATCGGTGCAAGCGATCAGATGGTGGCACTCGAACAGCTTCTGCTCTCTGGTGAACTGCAACGCGGGGATCATTTCCTGATGCTCGGTGTCGGACCCGGACTGAATATCGCATGTGCCGTGATCGAGATCATCGAGACTCCGCACTGGTCCGCCGCCCATTCGGCGACCGCTGCCTGAAAGGCGTCTCATGGATTTCAGTCTGAGCGCTGAACAGCAGGAGCGCTATGCGCGCATGCGGACAGCCGCGCGGGAGCTTCCCCCCGGTCCTTCCACCGCCGGATTCCATGGCGACATCTGGAAGAAACTGGCCGGCCTCGGATTGTTGGGTGCGGCTGTCCCGCAGGAGCACGGTGGTGCGGGCTTCGGTGCTCTTGACACAGCCCTCCTGTACGAGGGGGCGAGCGAGGGCGGCGCGGATACCGGGCTGCTCTTCGCCGCAGCGGCCCATCTCTTCGCCTGCGTCCGGCCGGTACTGGAATTCGCGCTCCCGAAGACCCGGAAGGAACTGCTTCCCGCATTGTGTTCAGGTGAACTGACAGCGGGGAACGCCATGACGGAACCGGAAGCCGGATCGGACATCTCCCGGTTGGCGACCAGGGCCACCAAGGTCGACGGCGGATATCTGCTCGACGGGACCAAGAGCTTCGTCAGCAATGGCCCGGTCGCCGATCTCTACGTCACCTATGCGACAACGGATCCCGACGGCGGCTATTTCGGTGCCACCGCGTTCGCCGTGGACCGCGATTCTCCCGGTCTGGTCGCGGGAGAGCCGATGGAGAAGTCCGGCCTGACCGCCTGCCAGGCCGGCGAGGTGCGGTTCACCCGGTGCTTCGTGCCGGACGACCGGGTGCTGGGGAGCCCCGGTCAGGGGCAACTGGTGTTCCAGACGTCGATGCAGTGGGAGCGTTCCTGCCTGTTCGCGATCTATCTGGGCCAGCAGGAACTGCTCATTCGGCGATGCGTCCAACACGTGCGGGAACGACGACAGTTCGGGAAGCGACTCGCCGACCTCCAACCGGTCGCGGACCGGCTGGCGGACATGAGGCTGCGGCTGGAGAGCGGACGGCTCCTGCTCTACCGGGCCTGCGCCGCGATCGACGACGACCAGGACCCCTCTCTGTGGGTCGCCATGGCGAAACTGGCCGTGTCCGAGGCCGCGGTCGCCACCTCACTCGACGCCGCCCGGATCTTCGGGGGCCGCGCCTTCCTGACGGAGTACGGGATCGAGGAGCATGTGCGCAACGCCGCCCCCGCCACCACCTTCTCCGGCACATCAGACATCCAGCGTCAGCTGATCGCCCGGGAGATGGGACTGTGAGCCTCTACAGCCTGGTGGTCGACGCGGCGGCCCGGACGCCGGACGCGCCCGCGGTGTGCGACCATTCCACCGGCCTCAGCTACGGCGAGCTGGACGCGCGCGCGGACACGTATCTGTCGGCGCTGCGTGGGCGCGGCGTCCAGCCGGGCGACCGCGTCCTGGTGTGGACGGACAAGACGGCCGAATCGGTGGCCGTGGCCCAGGCGGTGCTACGGTGCGGCGCGATCCACGTTCCCGTCCCGCGGAGCAATCCCGGGAAGCGGGTCGCCCAGATCGCCGCGGACGCCCGCCCGGCCCTGATCGTCACGGACCACGGTGATCACGTCGCCGACACGGTCTCCGTGTCCTGCGCGGATCTCTGGCAGGAGGCTGCGTACGGCTCGGGCGCCGCCCACCATCCGGTCCGGCCGGCCGACCCGGCGTACATCCTCTACACCTCGGGGTCGACGGGGACGCCGAAGGGCGTCTGTCTGAGCCACGGGAACGCGCTCGCCTTCGTCGACTGGGCCTGCCAGGAGCTGGAACTCACCGCGGCCGACCGGCTGGCGAATCACGCCGCGTTCAGCTTCGACCTGTCGGTCTTCGACCTCTACGGAGCCTTCCGGGCAGGCGCGTCGGTACACCTCATCGGCGAAACCCTCGCCCAGGCCGCGGAACCGCTGGTCGGCTTCCTGCTGGAGCGCCGGATCACGGTCTGGTACTCGGTGCCGTCCGCACTGGTGCTGATGGCCGAGTACGGTGAGCTGCTGGAGCGCGGACCGGGCGCGCTGCGCGCGTGCGTCTTCGCCGGTGAGCGGTTCCCGTTGAAGCCGCTGAAGGACCTGCGCCGCGGCTGGCCCGGCGTCCGCATGCTCAACTGGTACGGCCCGACGGAGACCAACGTGTGCACCTCGTACGAGGTGACGGCTGCCGACCTCGCGCGCACCGCGGCCGTCCCGATCGGATCCCCCGTCGCGGGCGACACGGTGTCGCTGGACGACGGCGAGATCGTGGTCAGCGGCCCGACCGTCATGCTCGGCTACTGGGGCGGTGAGCCACAGGTCGGGCCGTACCGCACCGGTGACCTCGGCCGGTACGACGCCGACGGCCTGCTGGAGTACCGGGGCCGCGTCGACGACATGGCGAAGGTCCGCGGCTACCGGATCGAGCCGGCCGAGATCAACAGCGTGCTCGTCGCGCACGAGGCGGTGCGTGACGCGGTGGTGCTCGTCGTGGGCGCGGGCCTGGACGCCCGGTTGCACGCCTTCGTGATCCCCGAGACCGGCTGTGCGCCCGAGTTCGCGGAGCTCCGACGGCACTGCTCGGGGTTCCTGCCGCCGTACATGACCATCGACGCGTTGCACACGGTCAGTGGCTTTCCCCGCACCCCGAACGGGAAAGTCGACCGCGTCGCGCTCGGTGGCCTGGTGACGCGGGGAGCGGGCGTATGACGGGCGGAGCATGGGACGTCTTCTGGTCGACGCTGCCCGCCGAGCCCGGAGCCGCCCTCTGGGACTCGTCGCCCCGGCTGACCGCGGCGCGGCATCTGCCGCTGTTCCGCGGCCACACCGACCCGTCGCTGCCCCTGATCGACATCGGGTGCGGCAGCGGACGGCAGACACAGTGGCTGGCCGGGCACTTCCGGCGGGTCGTCGGACTGGACATCGCCGAGGCCGCGGTGGAGCTGGCCGCCGCGTCGCACCCGGCGCCCAACGTCGCCTACCGGCGCGCCGACCTGCTCGACCAGGACACCGCGACGGCTCTGCACACGGAGTTCGGCGACGCCAACGTCTACATGCGTGGCGTGTTGCACCAGCTCGCCCCGGACGACCGCGTCAGGATGCTGGCGACCATCAGGCTCCTGCTCGGCAGGGCGGGGGTCCTGTTCGCCCAGGAGCTGACCGAGCGCACCGGCTGGTACGTCGCCGAGCTGCTCGCCGGCGGCGCACAGCTGCCGAAGACGGCCGGGCTGGCGGCCCAGTTCGACTTCGGCGCCCGCATCGCCCCCGCTCGCGACGGGCGCCTGCGGCTGCTGTTCGAAGGAAACGGATTCGAGGTCGTCGCCGACGGCGACATCTCCCTGCACACCACGGAGCGCACAGCCGGCGGGCAACCGCTGGAGCTGCCGACGAGGTACATCGTGGCGCGTGCAGCGGCACGGCCCTGACACCCGGAGGAACCATGACGGACCTTGATCGCTCGACGCTGCTCGACCAGTTGCTCCGCTATGTGAGAGGGGAACTCGCGACGGGCGTGCCATCCGACCTGATCACCGCCGACAGCCAGCTGCTGGAACTGGGGGTGCTGGACTCGGTGCGCACCGCACGCCTGTTGGCGCACATCCGCACCACGTACGGCGTGCGCGTTCCGCCGGTGCACATGACCGGTGAACACTTCCGCACGCTGACCACGATCACCGACCTGATCCTTCGCCTGCGCTCGCAGACCGCCTCCCTCTGACAGGAGAACAGATACAGATGACGTACGACTACGACATCGGCATCATCGGCGGCGGCCCGGCCGGTTCCACCGCCGCGTCCTACCTGGCCAAGGCGGGTCTGTCGGTCGCGGTCTTCGACAGTGAGTTCTTCCCACGGGAGCACGTGGGCGAGTCCCTGGTGCCGGCGACCACGCCGGTGCTGCTGGAGATCGGCGCCATGGAGAAGATCGAGGCGGCGGGCTTTCCGCGCAAGTACGGCGCCGCGTGGACGTCGGCCCACGCGGACGATGTGGACCCGCTCGGCTTCCAGGTGCACGACCACGGCCTCGGGGCCGCCGACGTGCTGTTCAACGAACGCGATCAACTCGGCGTGGACCGCGACTACACCTTCCACGTCGACCGCGGTCAGTTCGACCACATCCTGCTCAAGCACGCGGAGAGCCTGGGGGCGAAGGTGTTCTCCGGGGTGCGGGTGCGCGGCGTGGACTTCGCCGACACCGCCCGTCCCGTGCTGCGGGCCGGACTGGGCGGGACGACCGCGGAGGTGGCGGTACGGATGGTCGTCGACGCCAGCGGACGCGGCACCCTGCTGGGACGGCAGCTCAAGGTCAAGGTGCCCGACCCGGTGTTCAACCAGTACGCCGTGCACAGCTGGTTCGAGGGACTCGACCGGGAGGCCCTGGCGAACGACGAGAACCAGGCCGAGTACATCTTCATCCACTTCCTGCCGCTCAGCGACACCTGGGTGTGGCAGATCCCCATCACCGACACGATCACATCGGTCGGGGTCGTCACCCAGAAGGCGCGGTTCAGGGAGGGCAAGGACGACCTCGAAGGCTTCTTCTGGGACTCGGTGGCCAGCAGGCCCCTGCTGCACGACGCGCTGAAGAAGACCGAGCGGGTCCGCCCCTTCAAAGCCGAGGGCGACTACAGCTACGGCATGCGCAAGGTGTGCGACGACGGGATGGTGATGATCGGCGACGCCGCCCGGTTCGTCGACCCCATCTTCTCCAGCGGTGTCAGCGTCGCCATGAACAGCGCCCGGCTGGCCTGCGCCGACATCATCGCCGCGGCGGAGGCCGGCGATTTCAAGGCCGCCCGGTTCGAGAACTACGTGACGAAGCTGCGGCGCGGCGTGTCCAGCTGGTACGAGTTCATCTCCATCTACTACCGCCTCAACATCCTGTTCACCGCCTTCGTCCAGGATCCTCGCTACCGGATCGACGTCCTGAAACTGTTGCAGGGCGACGTCTACGACGAGCAGGAGCCGGTCGCGCTGACGAAGATGCGCGAGTTCATCGCCGCCGTGGAGGCGGACCCCACCCACCTCTGGCACCCCCTTCTGGGAAAGATGAAGGTGTCCCTCAGCTCCCGGGCGTTGTTCTGACCGCGCCGTGGGCGGTTCTGTTCGACATGGACGGAACTCTCGTCGACACCGAAGTGCTCCTGCACGAAGCCCTGTCGGCAGTGCTCGGGGCGTCGGGCGTGCCGACCGAGGAGATCAGGCCGGAGGAGCTACGGGGGCGCGGTGTCGCCGAGAACCTGGCCCGGTTGAACGCCCTCGCCCGAGCGCCGATGACCACACAGGAGCTGTACGACCGTGTCAGCAGCCGCATGCTCGACCGGTTGCGTCCGGGGATCACCCCGCTGCCAGGAGCCGTCGGCCTGCTCCGGTCACTGCGGCGGGCACGCGTTCCGTGTGCGCTGGTGTCGTCCTCGTACCGGGCGATGGTGGACGCCGTCCTCCCCTCGCTCGGTGCGGCCGAGTTCGCCGTGACCGTGGCCGGTGACGAGGTGCGGCACCCGAAACCCGACCCCGAGTCGTATCGCACCGCGGCGGCCCGGCTCGGCATCGCGCCGGGCAACTGCGTGGTCGTCGAGGACTCGTCCGCGGGGCTCCGGTCCGGACGGGCCGCGGGGTGCGTCACGGTCTCGGTCGCGCCGACAGCAGAACCGGTGGACCTCGGCGTACGGGGTCTGTCCGGACTGACCGTCGAACGGCTCGCGCGCCTGGTGGACACGGGAGCCGCGCGTACCAGCCATCGGGCCGCCGGATGAGAGGGGATGGGAGGCGATGAACCGAAGGGGCTTCTTCACCAGCCGGGGCCGCCGGCGTGGCGACGGGCAGGGCGATGCGCCGTCCCCTACGGGCTGTGCGTCGCTCCGGGCGGACCGGGCGCGCACAGCCGCGTACGCGGCAGGACCCGCCCCGTCCGACGCGCGGTGCGGTCCCCGGCACGCCCACGCCCTGAGACAGCTCGCCCGGTTCCTGGACCCGGCGTCGTGAGACCTGCCAGGCGCCGGGGTGCGGCGGACGCCGCACCCCGGCCGACTCGTAGCAGAACTCGTAGCAGAACTTGTTGAAGAACTTGTTGAAGAACTCGTAGAAGAAAGTGGTGCATCGCCGTGGACGGACCCTGGCTCTCGCGCGACGAGCGGGGCGTGACGCCCATGCGTCTCATCTGGGCACCGGCATGAAGCCGGCGAACGTGTTCCTCGCCGGCCTGGGCTGCTGGCTGCCGGCCGCCTACGCGGCGTCCGAGGCGGTCGCCGCGGGCCTGTACGACGCCACGGTCTTCGCCGAGAGCGGTCTGCGCAGCGTGCTGATCGCCGGGCCGGAGTCACCGCCCGACATGGCCGTGCGGGCCGCACGCACGGCGCTCAGCCACTCCCCGGGCGGGGCCGCCGCGATCGGTACGGTGCTGCACGGCTCGACGTTCTACCAGGGGCCCGAGATGTGGTCGCCGTCGGCGTACATCATGCGGGAGCTGGGCATCACGGGGGCCACGAGCACCGAGATCCGCAACGGGTGCAACAGCATGCTCACCGGGGTCGAGCTGGCCGCCGGCCTGCTGTCGTACCAGCCGGAGAGCCGACCGGACATCCTGCTGACCACGGCGGACAACTTCAACTCACCGTTGTTCAACCGGTGGGACAGCGGGCCGATGGGTGTGATCGCCGCCGACGCGGCCAGCTCCGTAGTGGTCAGCCCGGCCGGCGGCTTCGCCCGCGTCGACGCGGTCGTCTCCCGGGTCTATCCGGAGTTCGAGGCGATGGCGCGCGGCAACGAGCCGCTGTTTCCCCCCACCGGGTCCGCGGGACGGCGGATCGACACCGTCGAGCGCGCTCAGCAGTTCAACGAGCGTGTGCGGGAGGTCGGCGGGACGAGCGTCGCCGACGGCTTGGCGAAAGCCTGTTCCGAAACGGCGCTCGCCGCCCTGGGCGAGGCCGGACTCGAAGCCTCCGAGCTGCGCTGGGTCCTGGTGCCCAACGGCGACGAGATGACCACCCGGAACTGCATCATGGACCCGCTGGGCCTGCCCGTCTCCCGGTCGCAGTGGGAGTTCGGCCGCGGGATCGGGCACGCCTCGGCCAGCGACCAGCTCATCGCCCTCGACCAGCTGCTGCGCACCGGGCGGCTCGACGAGGGCGACCACGTCCTGCTGTTCGGCGGCGCTCCGGGCTGGTCGGCCGTGGCCGCGATCCTCACCATCTGCGAACTGCCGCCCTGGATCCAGTAGTTGACGATGTCGACAGGAGGTGCCGTGTGACGGCGCACCAGCAGCACCAGGCCGTTCCGCAGCCGATCGCCATCGTGGGGATGGCGTGCGAGTTCCCCGGGGCGGACGGCGTCCCGGCGTTCTGGAGGATGCAGCTCGACGGGGTCGACGCCACGGCGGACGTCCCGGCCGACCGGTTCCCCATCGACGCGTTCTACGACCCCCGGCCGCGCACACCCGGACGGATCGTCAGCCGCCGTGGCGGTTTCCTGCCCGACGTCCGGGGCTTCGACGCCCACTACTTCGGCATCTCCGGCCGCGAGGCGAACCACATGGACCCGCAGCAGCGGCTGCTCCTGCAGACGGCCGCCGCGGCCGTGCGGGACGCCGGCCTGACGCTGGACCAGCTCGCGGGCAGCCCGACCGCCGTCGTCGTCGGACAGCGGACCGCCGAGTACTGGGACCTGCTGCGGGCCGCCGGGGTGCTGGACATCTACGCCAACACCGGCACCTCACGCAGCGTCCTGTCCGGCCGCCTGTCGTTCTTCTTCGATCTGCGCGGCCCGAGCACTTCCGTCGACACCGCCTGCTCGTCCTCGCTGGTGGCCGTGCACCAGGCGTGCGCGGCACTGCGCGGCGGGGAGGCGACCCTCGCCCTCGCCGCGGGGGTCAACCTGGTGATCACGCCGGAGGAGAGCATCACCTTCTCCCAGGCGGACATGCTGTCCGCGGACGGCCTGTGCAAGTTCGGCGCGCACGACGCCGACGGCTTCGTGCGCAGCGACGGCGTCGGCGTCGTCGTCCTCAAGACGCTGGCGCAGGCCGAGGCGGACGGCGACCGCGTCCACGCGGTCATCCACGGCTCGGCGGTCGAGAACGAGGGCCGCAGCAGCGGGTATCTGATGACCCCGTCGCAGACCGCTCAGATCGACACGATGAGGCACGCCTGCTCGCGCGGCGGCATCGACCCGCGCGCCGTCGGCTTCGTGGAGGCACACGGCACCGGCACGCCCACCGGCGACCCGATCGAACTGCGCAGCCTGGACGCGGTCTACGGCACCGGCGCGGGCCGCTCGACCGCGGACCCCGTGCTGGTCGGCTCCGTGAAGACGAACATCGGACACACCGAGGCGGCCGCCGGCATCGCCGCACTCATCAGGGCAGCGCTGTGCGTGGCACACGGCGTCGTCCCGCCCAGTCTGCACAGCGGCCGGCTGACCGAGGCGGTGGACTGGGACAGCATGGCGCTGGAGATCCCGCAGACCGCCCGCGACTGGGGCCGGGACGACGCCCCCCGGTACGCCGCCGTCAGCTCGTTCGGCATATCCGGCACCAACGCCCACGTCGTCCTCGGCGAGCACCGACCCGCGGCCGTACCGCCACCCGCCGACGAGCCACGGCCGCACCTGCTCGCGCTGTCCGCCCAGACGCCCGCCGCGCTGCGCGAACTCGCCGCCTCCTACGCGGACTTCCTCGGGCCCGAGGGGGAGGGCCGCCGGCACAGTCTGCGCGACGTCAGTTTCAGCGCGCTGACCCGGAGCACCCATCACCGGCACCGCATGACCGTGCTCGTCACGGAGCACGACCAGGCCGCCCGACAACTGCGCAAGGGCCGGCCGATCGTCGCCGCCAAGCCCGGCACGGAGTGGAGGACCGTCTTCGTCTTCCCCGGCCAGGGCTCCCAGTGGTCCGGGATGGGGCGCCGGCTCCTGCGTACCTCCTCGGTCTTCCGGGAGACCGTCGAGGAGTGCGACCGGCACGTCCGCGCCGAGCGCGGCTGGTCGGTGATCGAGCACCTGGCCGCAGGCGACGAGGCGGGCTGGCCGATCGACGTGGTGCAACCCCTGCTCTGGGCGGTCGAAGTCTCGCTGGCCGCGCTGTGGCGGTCGTGGGGCGTCGCGCCCGACGTGCTGATCGGTCACAGCATGGGCGAGGTCGCGGCCGCCTGCACCGCGGGCGCGCTCACCCTGGCCGACGGCGCGGCGGTGATCTGCCGCCGCAGCGCCCTGCTCAGGGAGATCGCCGGCGCCGGGTCCATGGCCGCGGTCGACCTGCCCGCCGACGAACTGCGGCGGGAACTCGCCGATGTGCCGGACGTCGACGTCGCGGTGAGCAACGGCCCGCGGCGCAGCATCATCTCGGGCCGCACTCCGGCGGTGGAGAAGGTGCTGGGCGCGCTGTCCGAACGGGACGTCCTCACCAAGATCGTCAAGGTGGACGTGGCCTCGCACAGCAGTCAGGTGGACCCCCTGCTGGACGCGCTGCGCGCCGCCCTGGAACCGGTCCGTCCCCGTAGAGGTCAGGTACCGCTGCGCTCGACGGTGACCGGGGAGGTCCTGACCGGCGAGGAACTGGACGCCGACTACTGGGTGCGCAACCTCCGCGACGAGGTCCGCTTCCACGCGGCCGTCGATGCCGAGACCGCCTCCTCCCGGACGGCGGCCGTCGTCGAGATCAGCCCGCACCCCGTGCTCAGCGCGGCGGTGAAGGAGTGCCTGCCCGCGGACCGCACCGGCGACCAGGTGCTGCCGTCACTGCTGCGCGACACCGACGACCTGACCGCGCTGCTGACCTCCGTCGGCCAGCTGTACCAGGCCGGATACCCGGTGCGCCACGACGCGCTGTTCGACGGCCCGGCCGCCTACGTGGGGCTGCCCTCCTACCCCTGGCAACGCGCCGATTTCTGGTTCGAGTCGATCGCCGGGACCGATACGACGACCCCCGGCCCGTACACCGCGACGCCGACGACAGCAGCCACGGCCGCGCCGGCCGGGGCGGCCGTCCCGGCCGGACACTCGCTGCTCGGCACGCACACCGTCCTCGACGACGGCGCGCACCGGTGGGAGGGCCCCCTCGACCTGGCGCGCAACGCCTACCTCCTGGACCACCAGGTGCAGGGTCTGGTCATCCTGCCCGGCACCGCGTACCTGGAGCTGGCGGTGGCCGCCGCCGCCCAGGCCATCGGAGTCGATGTCGTCGTCGAGGACGTCCGCTACGACAAGGCGCTCTTCCTCACCGCCGAGGCCCCGCCGCTGCTGCGGGTCACGCTGCGGCCGGCCGGGCCGGGGTGGGCCTTCGACGTTGCCACCGCCGATGGCACCGAATGGACCCGGCATGCCCACGGCCGGGTGGAGGAGGCGCCCGCCGGCACCCGCATGCTCGAAGTCCCCGACGACCCGCCCGCGCAGATCGCCGAACGGGTCCCCGAGCACCTCACCGGCGCCGAGTTCTACCGCCGGTTCGCGGCCCGCGGCAACGACTGGCACGGCGTCTTCCAGGGGGTCGGGCAGGTGTGGCGCGGCGACGACGAGGCGCTGGCCGAGATCGTCGTCCCGGACCGCCTCTGTGGCCACGCGGGGCATCACGTCCATCCAGCGGTCCTCGACGCCTGCGGACAGGTGCTCGCGGCCACCCTGCCCGACTCGGCCGTGCCCGGCGAGCAGCACGCCTTCGTCCTGGGTTCCATCGACGCGTTCCGCCGGTACGGGCCGCTGCCGCCGACCGGCACCCTGTACAGCCACGTGGTGCGGCACGACCTGACGGCCGAGTCGTTCAGCGGTGACGTCGTCGTCCGCGACGAGCGGGGCACGCTGCTGGCCGAGTTCCGCGGCCTGCGGATCCGCTGGCTCGTGCGGCGGGAGGAAACCGGCGCGCTGACCGACTGGCTCTACCAGCCGAGGTGGATACCGACCGCCGCACCCGGGGCACCGCCGGAGACGGCCGCCGGAGCCTGGCTGGTGTTGGAGGACGAGGACTACGGGCCGCGGCTCGCACCGGCACACGGCGCGCGGATCGCCGTACGGCCCGGAGACAGGTACGAGCGCGGGGACGACGGGACGTATCGCATCGACCCGTCCCGTCTCGACGACTACGCGCGGCTGCTGTACGAGGTCGGACGGGACCACCCGGAGGGCGTCGCCGCCGTGGTGCACCTGTGGAGCCTGCGGGCGCCGCGGCCGGTGGGAGAGGTCCCGCTGGGCCTCGGCAGCGCGCTGCTGCTGGACCAGGCGTTGTCCATGGCACGGTGGGACGGCCCTCTTCCCCGGCTCGCCCTCGTCACCCGGGGCGCCGAGACGGTCACGGACGCGGACGGGGCGCCGGATCCGGAGCAGTACGCGGTGTGGGGCTACGGACGTACGGCGGCGAGCGAGTTGTCCGTCGTCCGGCACGTCCTCATCGACCTGGACACGGCCCATGGCGCGGAGCAGACCGAGGCGCTGGCCCAGGAGATCGCGGCCGCCGACGGCGCCGAGGACCAGATCGCCCTGCGGGCGGGCACCCGGTACGTCCTGCGGCTGCGCCGCACTTCACCGGCGTCCGGCCCCGATGATGTCACCGGGACCGAGCCGGCCCGGGAGTGCCGCACGGTCCCGGTGCGCGCGGTGACCGCGGCGCGGCCCCCGGCCGCCGACGAGGTGCAGCTCGCCGCGGCGTACGGCGGAGTCGGCCTCCGCGACGTGCTCCAGGCGGCCGGGGCCCGCCCGGACGGGGAGGACGACGGCCTGCTGGGCTGGGAGACCGCCGGTGTGGTGACGGCCGTCGGCACCGATGTGCGGGGACTGGCCGTCGGCGACCGTGTCGTCGCCGTCGCCCGTCCGGGACCGGCCACGCGGGTCCTCGCCGACCGCAGGCTGACCCACCGCCTGCCCGACGGACTCTCTCTCGCCGAGGCCGCCACCGTACCGATCGCCTACCTGACCGCCTGGTACGGCCTGATGGAGCTGGCCGCGCTCCGCGAAGGGGAGAAAGTCCTCATCCACTCGGCCACCGGTGGCGTGGGGCTCGCCGCGATCCAGGTGGCCCGGCGCCGCGGCGCCGAGATCCACGCCACCGCCGGCAGTGAGCAGCACCGCGCTCTGTTGCGAGCGATGGGCGTCACCCATGTCGCCGACTCCCGGGGCGACTTCGCCGGTCCACTGCTGGCCGAGACCCGGGGCACGGGGATGGACGTCATCCTCAACTCGCTGACCGGGACGGCCGTCGACCAGAACCTCGGCATGCTCGCCCCGTACGGGCGCTACGTGGAACTGGCCGAGCAGGATCCGGTGGACGGCCACCCGGCCGGTCCTGGCGGCCTGCCGCGCAACGGTTCCTTCCACGTCCTCGACATCGCCGCCTTGTGCCGTGAGCAACCGGACCGGGCCGGGGCGCTCCTCGGCCGTCTGCTGCGCCTGATCGCGGTCGGTGAACTCGCGCCGCTGCCGGCCGAGGTGTACCCGCTGGACGCCGTCGGTCCGGCGTTCGACGACATGATCGGGGCCCGGCACGTCGGCAAGGTGCTCATAGATCTGCGGACGGCCCCGGTGGCCCCGCCGACGCCGCCGCCGATGCCGCCGCCGATGCCCGCGCCGACGGGGCCCGCGCCGACTCGGATGCGGCCGGACGCCACCTATCTGGTGACCGGCGGTGCCGGTGGCATCGGCTCCGAACTGGCCCGCTGGCTCGTCGCGCGCGGCGCCCGGCACCTGCTGCTCACCGGCCGGTCCGTGCCCGGCACGGCCTCGCCGTCGGGGGGCGACATCGCCGCCCTGTCGGAGGAACTGCGCGGCCAGGGCGCCGAGGTGCAGTACGCCCCGGTGGACGTGGCGGACGAACGGTCGATGCGCCGGCTGGTCGAAAACCGCCGCGCCGCCGGCCGTCCGGCGGTCCGGGGCGTCTTCCACACCGCCGGCGTGTTCATGTACAAGCCGATCGGCGACACCACCCTGCGCGATGTGGAAGCCGTGCTGCGGCCCAAGCTGGAGGGCGGCCGGGTCCTCGACCGTCTCTTCGAGGACGACCTCGACCACTTCGTCCTCTTCTCGTCCGGGAACGCCCTGCTGGCCTCGCCCCACGTCGCGGCGGCCGCCGCCGCCAACGCGGGCCTCGACGCGATCGCCCGTGGCCGCCGCAGCCGTGGCCGACAGGCGCTCGCGGTGAACTGGGGCTTCTGGACCGACCGTGGCATGGCCGCGAGGGCGGGTACCGAACTCGGGCGGGATCTGATCCCGCGGGGCATGACCGGCTTCACCTCCGCGGCGGGGTTCGCGGTGCTGGATCACCTGCTGGCCACGGGCGCCGGGGACACCGTGGTCATGCCGGTGGACTGGGCGCAGTGGCGGATCACGTACCCGGTCGCGGCCGCATCCCCGTTTCTGCGGGACGTCGTCGACGACGCACCCGCCCGCCGTGTCACCGCGGCCCCACCGCCTCCGTCGGGAGCGGCGCGGGTCCGGCCGGAGCGCGCCGCACCGCCGGCCACGCCGACGTTCCCCGTCCCGCGGCCAAAACCCCTGACCCCGCGCCCGCAGGTGCCCGCCTCCGGGAGCGCGTGGGGGACCGCGTCGGGAGCCGGGACGGCACGGGTCGGGGCGGGGACCGGACGGGAGGCCGACGGTACGGACCCCGCGATGGGCGCGGCACCAGCCGCGGATCGGGCGGCGCTGTTCCGGGCCGGGATCGCCGCCATCCTGCGCGTCGACTCCGAACACCTCGACCCCGAGCTGGATCTGACCAGCCAGGGCCTCGACTCGCTGATGGCGGCTCAGCTACGGCAGGAGGTGCAACGCTCGCACGGGGTGTTGCTGCCGGTCGGCAAGATCCTCAGCCGGGCGACGCTGCGTGAGCTGACGGATCAGCTGCTCGCCGCGGCACGACCGGAGTGACGGTGACTACCGGTCGTCGCAGACGCTCCGCCGACCGGCGCGGCCCCGATGGGCGCTCCGGGCGAGCGGGCAGACCACCCGCAGGGCCGGCACGGCGGGCAGGACGCCCCGTCGGTCGACGACGGCCGGGACACCTCCTCACGGCCACGCCTGCACGGCTCCGGCGCGGTCACGAGTCACCCGCTCCGCGGCGTACTCCCGGCCGGGTGGGGTCCGGGGGGCGCGAGGCACGGCTTCTGCGGTCGTGGGCCTCTCGCCGTCCCGTGCTCCGAGCGGGAGGCCGTGCCTGCCGACGCACCATCCGAACCTTCCACGGAACGCAGCACTCGCCGAAAAGGGGATGCCGGTGAGCACCGACTCCATGGTCACTCACGTCGTCGCAGCTCTCGCGCTGGTGATCACGGCCTCATGGGCCTTGGGAGCAGCGGCCCGCAAGCTCCGTCAGCCGCCCGTCATCGGGCAGTTGCTCGTCGGGATCGCCCTCGGCCCGAGCCTGCTCGGACTGGCACCGGACGGAATGTACGAGACCCTGTTCCCCGAGCAGATCAAGCCGATTCTGACGGCGCTGGCACAAGTCGCCCTGGCGCTCTTCCTCTTCGCCGTCGGCTACGAACTCGATCTCGGCCAGCTTCGCCAGCACCGCGCGGTGACCACGGTCTCGTTGAGCGCGTTCGCGCTTCCGATGCTGCTGGGCGCCGGCATCGTCGAACTCCTTCCCGGAGGCTTCCGGTCCGTCAACGGCGGTCATCCGATCGACGCGACCTTCACCCTCTACATGGCAGTCGCCCTGTCCATCACGGCGGTTCCCGTCCTGGCCAGCATCATCAGGGACCAGGGGCTGGCCGGCAGCCGGCCGGCCACGATCGCGATGGCGGCCGCCGGCGTCATCGACGCATTGAGCTGGCCCGTGCTCGCCGTCTGCCTGGTCGGCGGCGAGGGCGGCTCCCTGGGGGCCTGGCTCACCAGGATGGCGCTGCTGGCGGCTTATCTACTGGTGATGATCTTCGGCGTGCGGCGCGTGCTGGTGTGGTGGATGAACCGGCCCGGCGCCCTGCTGACCAACCCCGTCCCCATCGCCACCGCGTTGACGCTGGCCTCGGCCTGGGCCACCAGCGCGCTCGGGCTGCATGTGATCTTCGGTGCGCTGTTGGCCGGCATCATCATGCCCCGCCAGCGCGACGGTGCCCCGGACAGCCAGGTGCTGCGGCCCTTGCAGGAGACCGGGGGCCTGCTGCTGCCGGTGTTCTTCACGATCTCCGGAATGTCGGTGGAGCTCAGCGGACTGCACGCCTCCGACCTGCTGCTCCTTGTCGTGCTGTGCATCGTCGCGGTGGTCGGCAAAGTGGCCGCCGGCTCGCTGTCGGCCCGGGGCAGCGCCCGTCTGCCGTGGCGGGACTCCCTGCTGATCGGCGTGTTGCTCAACACCCGGGGTCTCACCGAACTCATCGTGCTGAACGTGGGCCTGCAAGCCGGAGTGATCGGCCCGCGGCTCTACGCGCTGCTCGTCATCATGGCACTCTTCACCACGGCGGTCGCCGGGCCGCTGATCGGCCCGCTGTACCGCCCGGCCGACGCCTCCCCAGGCACGCCCTCCGGATCCCGCGGGGACGACGACAGGACAGCGGGTTCCCGGCCCGGGTCCGGGCAGGCGCCCATGCCGGACGCCGAGCCGACGCCGCAACCGTAGGACGGGTGCCGGAGGGCGGGCCCAGGCCCAGCTCGCGGACGTACGCCGCTTTGGTCTTCAGCACCTGGGGGTCGTCGTACGTCCACAGGGTGGTGCCGTCGAAAAGCCACGCGCTGCCGTTCCGGCGGTCCCGGTGCACGGTGTACGCACCGGAGGCGGCCAGGCCCTTGAGGACCTTGTAGTCCTCGGAGCCGTCCGCGTACCTGCCCGCCGGCTGCCAGGTGTCGCCCCCGTCGAAGGTGGTCTCCGCCTTCAGGGCGGTCACCCTGGGCAGGGCGGTGAGGCGTGGCTGGTAGTAGCCGGCAACGGTGATCTCGTGGTTCTCCCCGGCCTTGACGGTGTTGTCCAGGGCCAGATCGAAGTCGTAGCGCAGGAAGATCAGCGGCTCCGGGCGGCAGGCCGCTTCGTTGCTGCCGACCACGTCACCCATGCACGGGATACGGCCAGGTGGCAGCGGCAACCCTTGTGAGGGAACAAGTGCCAGCCCCAGATGACTTCGCCGGCAGGTCGTAGGAGACGAGGTCACCGCCGTTGCAGCCGGCCCATGCCAGCATCACCGCGAGGGCGAGCACCACGAGGGCCTCTCTGCGGCGCCGTGCCGAAGGCGCACCGGTGTTCATCCTGTTGGTCTCCTCAGCGGGTTCGAGTGTCGTCACTGGCTGGTGTAGTTCTCGTCGGGGAGGTGCTCCGTGCGACGCTCGATCTCGTGACCGGACGCGTTCAGCAGCCTGAAGTCGCAGGTGTAGTCGAGGTTCGGCAAGGTGGGCGAGGCGACCGGCCCGCACGTCGGGATTTCGGCGAAGTCGTGCGTGAGAAGCTCGTCGTCGACGATGCCGATCAGGGCCTGGCGGCCGCCGCCGCTGTCCGTCAGGTAGAGGGTGGGGTAGAAGACGTCGCCCTGTCGGCAACCCGAGCACGGTCCGGCCCCGACCGTGAAGCCGGACTCCGTCCGCACCTGCGTCTGGCGGCGTACGCCCTCGGCACGACGCCGCCGCCGAGGCTGATCTCGACATGCGACCCGTCGGCCTTGATCCGCTTGATCAGTCCTTCGGCCTCCCCATAGGGCACCGTCACGATGGGCAGAGCGGCGTACGGCTGGACGGCCGGGCAGCTCTGCGGCCCGTCCACGCACTGGTCGAGCGTCTCGGGGCGGCCCAGCGAGGTGAGTCCCGGTGCCGCGACCAGCACACCGGCGGCGCCCGCGGCGGCAGCGGCTGCCACCCGCTCGTCCCGGAGCTCGGGGAAGTCGCAGGTCTCCTTGCAGATGTCGGTCGGTGTCAGGAGCACGAGCTTGCCCCGGGCGTCGACACGCGCGAGTTCGGCGGCGGACCCGGTGCCCGCGTGGACCACCGGCAGGTCTCCCCTGACCGGCAGCCGGGGAACCGGAATCGAGGCTTCGCGGAAGCTTGGGTCACCGTCGTCGTTCAGCCACATCTGCGTCTCGCTCAGCGCGGCGTCCGGGGTCCCGTAGCGGGCGGACAGGCCGGAGGGGGCACCGCCGCACCGGGGGCCGGCGCGCTGCCAGCCGATTCATCGGCCCCCAGAGCGACGCGTGGCGCCGCTGCCCTTCGGTGCCTCTTCGGCCGGTCAGCGGGACGCGTTGCGGTACTTGCGCACCGACAGCCAGGAGAACAGCGCCAGGATCAGCAGTGACCAGAGAACGGATGCCGCGACCGGATGCTGCATCGGCCAGGCGTGCGCGGCGTCGGCCCCGGGGTTGCCGAACAGTTTGCGGCACGCCTGGACGGTGGCGCTGAACGGGTTCCAGTAGGCGACCGCCTGCAACCAGCCCGGCATGGTGTCGACCGGGACGAAGGCGTTGGAGATGAAGGTGAGCGGAAAGAGCCAGATCAGGCCCGCCGAGGTGGCCGCCTCCGGGCTGCGCAACGACAGGCCGATCAGCGCCCCGATCCAGGAGAAGGCGTAGCCCAGCAGGAGCAGCAGCAGGAAGGCGCCCAGCGCCCTGAACACCCCTTGGTGCACCCGCCAGCCCACCAGGAGCGCCACCGACGCCAGCACCAGCAGGACGAAGGCGCTCTGCACCACATCGGCCAGGGTCCGCCCGGCGAGCACCGCCGAGCGCGCGATGGGCAGCGAGCGGAAGCGGTCCACCAGGCCCTTGGACATGTCGTCCGCGATGCCGGCCGAGGCCCCCTCCACCGCGAAGGCGACCGTCTGGGCGAAGATCCCGGCCATCAGGAACTCCCGGTAGCCACCGCCCGGAACCCTGATCGCGCCACCCAGCACGTACGAGAAGAGCAGCACGAACATCACCGGCTGCATCAGTCCGAAGACCACGATCTCGGGTATCCGGGTCATCCGGCGCAGGTTCCGCCGGGCGATCACCCAGGAATCGCGTGCCATCCGGACGACTCCGCCGCGGCGCTGCGGGGTCGCGTGTCCCGCCGCTCGGCTGGTGACGATCGCCATGGTCACACGTCCTTCCCAGGGTCGGCGCCCTCGGGCGCGTGGCCGGTGAGGGAGAGGAAGACGTCGTCGAGGGTCGGCCTGCGCAGGCCGATGTCGTCGATGAGGACGCCCCGCCTGTCCAGCTCGCGGATGACGTCGGCGAGCACCCGGGCGCCCCCGCTCACCGGCACGGTGATCCGCCGGGTGTGCTGCTCCACGCCGAGCGGGCCCTCACGGTATGGGGTGAGCGCCGCCACGGCCGTGCCGATCAGCCGGCGGTCGTGGACCACCACCTCCACCCGCTCACCGCCGGTCCTGGCCTTGAGGTCGTCGGCGGAGCCGCGTGCGATCACCCGGCCGTGGTCGACGACGGCGATGCCGTGGGCCAACCGGTCGGCCTCCTCAAGGTACTGGGTGGTGAGCAGCAGGGTGGTGCCCTCCACCGCCAGCGTCTCGATCAGCTCCCACAGCGCCAGTCGGTTGCGCGGGTCCAGACCGGTGGTGGGTTCGTCGAGGAACATGACCGGTGGCCGCACGACCAGTGCCGCCGCCAGGTCGAGCCGGCGGCGCATACCGCCGGAGTAGGTCCTGGCCGGGCGGTCGGCTGCTTCGGTCAGGTCGAACCACTCCAGCAGCTCCCGAGCGCGCGCCTTGGCGTCCCTGGCCCGCAACTGGTACAGTTCGCCGACCATCCGGAGGTTCTCCCGGCCGGTGAGGTACTCGTCGACCGCGGCGGACTGACCGCACAGGCCGATCAGGCTGCGGACCCGTCCGGGATGCCTGAGCACGTCGACCCCCGCGACCTGGGCGCTGCCCGCGTCGGGCCGCAGCAGTGTGGTGAGCACCCGCACCGCGGTGGTCTTGCCGGCGCCGTTGGGGCCCAGCAGGCCCAGCACCGCGCCCTCCCGCACGTCCAGATCGACCCCGTCCAGAGCCCGTATGCCGCCGAAGGACTTCGTCAGGCCCACGGCCCGGATGCCTGCCTCCATGTGCGTCTTCCTTCTCCGGGGGCGCCGGTCGAGCGCGGTGGGTCACCGTCGGCAGCGGAACCCCGGCTCCGCTTCCCCGACCGGAGGCGGCCCGCCCCGGACCTCCAGGGGCCCGCCGGTCGGCACCGCGGTCGCGGCCGGTGGGTCGCGATGGCCCACCCCCGCCGGGACGGTGCGCCTGTGCACCGCCCGGTCGGCTTCGGTGGGGCTTTCTGCCCGCGGTCCCCACGGATCACCTGACAAGATCGCCACCACGGCCCGACCGCTGGACGAGTACCCCCATCGGTCACATTTGCCCGGAATGCGAACCGGTCGGGTCTGGTGAAAACATGGAAGTGCAATCGGCGGCCGCCCCGGGTCGGACGACGGAATCCACCGGATCGTCCGCGCCGCCGACGGGACCACAAGGGCCCCGGCCCTCGACGGCTCCTCACCCGTCGCCAGGGCACCGCCCATCGGCCCACACATCTCGCAGCAGGACCAGCGCCGGTCGCGGTTCTCCGCCGAATCGAGGTGGCACCAGTGGATCTCAGGATGTCGATCGAAGATCGGGAAGAGTTCCTGGCGGGCATGCACATCGGAATCCTGGGGGTGGACGATCCGCGCGACGGCAGTGGTCCGTTGCTGGTCCCACTGTGGTACTCCTACCGGCCCGGCGGGCAGGTGACGATCCAGACGGGGCGCAAGACACTGAAGGCCCGGCTCATCCGCGACGCGGGGCGGTTCAGTCTCTGCGCACAGGACGAGGCGGCCCCCTACCGCTACGTCAGCGTGGAGGGGCCGGTGACGGCCGTGACGGACCCGCTGCCCCCGGCCGAGCACGAAGCGCTGGCCCACCGGTACCTGGACACGGACACCGCGGCGGCGTACCTGGCCGCCAACCGCCGGCAACTGACCGACGACGTCCTCATCCGCATGCGGCCCCAGAGGTGGCGGACAGCCGACTTCTCCGCCTTCGCCGCGGAATTCGACGCGTAGTCCTCCGGGCCCGAGCGGTGCGCGCAGGACAGACGGGTTCTTCTCGATGTTCACCGACACGAAGACGTATCCGGCCGCGGCGGCCTGGAACACCGGGCCGACGGGCTATCCGCGCGACCGCTGTCTGCACGAACTGTTCGACGCCCAGGCGGAGCTCCGCGCGCGGGCCACCGCCTCCGTACAGGACGGCCGGAGCATCAGCTACGGCGAACTCAAGATCCGCTCCGACGCGCTGGCCGCCCGGATGCACGAGTCCGGGGTGCGCCACGGCGACGAGGTCGGCGTGTGCGGAGGCCGGTCCCCGGAAGCACTGGTCGCCTTCCTGGGCGTCCTCAAGGCCGGTGCCGCGTACGTTCCGCTCGACGACTCCGCACCGCCCGGCCGACTCCAGGCGATGGCCGAGGACGCGGGAGTCCACACCGTGGTGACACTGCCGGGCAGCATCTGCCGCATCCGGCGCGTGCGCACCCGCATCGACCTGAGCGGCCTGCCGGCCACTGCCCCGGCCGTGGTCCCGCAGGCCGACGTGGACCCCACCGACTGCGCCTACGTGATGTTCACTTCGGGCTCGACCGGCCGCCCCAAACCAGTGGCGATCCCGCACCGCGGCGTGGTCCGGCTGGCCTCGTCCGACCGCGTATGGCAGCGTCCACGACCCGGCGAACGAGTACTGCACGCCTACGGCCTCTCCTCGGACGCCTCCACGATCGAGATCTGGTCCCCGCTGCTCGCCGGCGCCTGCATCGTGATCGCCGGGCAGGAGGAACTGCTGTCACCGGACGCCCTGGAATCGCGGCTGCTCGCCGACCGGGTCAGCGTCGCCTATCTGACCACCGGGGTGTTCCACCACATCGCGCGCACCAGACCGGGGGCACTGCGGTCCCTGCGGTTCGCCTCGGCCGGCGGTGAGGCGATGGACCCCCAACTGGCCCGCGCGATCCTGACGGCCTGTCCGGACACCACCGTGGTCAACTTCTACGGTCCGACCGAGAACAGCGTGGTCTCCACCGCACACCTGGTGCACGATCTTCCGCCCGAGCAGACAACCGTGCCGATCGGCCGTCCTCTGGAGCACTCCACCTGCTACGTGGTGCGCCCCGACGGTGCGCTCGCGGACGTCGGCGAGGAAGGGGAACTCCTCGTCGGCGGGGACGGGCTCGCCCTGGGGTACCTCGGTGACCCCGAACTGACCGCCGAACGCTTCGTCGACAACCGCTTCGAACCCGGAACGCGCCTCTACCGCACCGGTGACCGGGTGGTCCGGCGGCCGGACGGCCTGCTGGAGTACCGGGCCCGGACGGACCGGCAGGTCAAACTGCGCGGACATCGCATCGAACCGGACGAAATAGAGGCGCGACTGCGGGCGGACGACGCGGTGGGCGAGGCCGTCGTCCAACTGGAGGGCACCACCCTGATCGGCTACGTGACACCGGCCCGCCCCGGTCGGGCGCTACCCGCGGACCGCATCCGCGGCAGGCTCGCCCAATGGCTGCCCGCCGCCGCGGTGCCCGCGCGGCTGGTGGAGGTCGCCCAGTTCCCGGTGACCGCGGCGGGCAAGGTGGACCGCCGTCGGCTGCGCACACCCGCGACCGCCCCGGCCGTCACCACCCCGGTGCGGGAGGAGCACTCGGGGCCGGGACCGGCGGACACACTCGCGCAGGTGTGGCACGTGGTGCTGGGCACGGACCCGGCACCCGGCGACAGCTTCTTCGACATCGGTGGCGACTCCCTGCTGGCGGCCGAGGTCGTCACCCGCACACTGGCCGCCTTCGAACTGGACGCACGGCACGGCCGCACACTGATCCACAGCCTGCTGCGCTCCCCGACCCTGGAGGACTTCAGCGCTGCCGTCGCCGCCCTCACCGTCGTCAAGGACCAGCAGGGCGAGGCACTCGCCGCCACCGGCGCGGCGGACTTCCGCGCCGAGGCACGCCTGGGCTTCACCCTGCGCCCGCGCCATGGGCCTGAACCGGACTGGCGGTACCCCAGGGAGATACTGCTCACCGGCACGTCCGGCTTCGTCGGCGCCTTCCTGCTGGACCGGTTGCTGCGCCGCACCGGCGCCCGGGTGCACTGCCCCGTGCGAAGCCGCGACCCGGCACACGCCCGGCAGAAGGTGATGCGGAACCTGGCCCGTTTCGGCCTCACCACCGCGGAGGCCGCCGACCGCGTCGTATGCTTCCCCGCCGACCTCGCCGAGCCCGGACTCGGCATGGAACCGGGCCGTGCCGACGAACTCGCCGGGACCCTCGACCTGGTGGTCCACGCGGCCGCACAGGTCAACTTCATCTACCCCTACGAGGCGCTGCGCCCCGCCAACGTGGAGGGCACCAGGCAGCTCGTACGCCTTGCGGCAGGGCGCCGTGTGCCCGTGCACTTCCTGTCCACCATCGCGGTGATGGCCGGCTTCGGCACCGCGGGCGTACGGCACGTCGACGAGGACCTGCCGCTCGATCACGCCGACCGGCTCACCATGGGCTACGCCGAGAGCAAGTGGGTCGCCGAAGAGGTGCTGCGCGGCGCCGCGGCCCAGGGGCTGCCCGTGGCGGTCTACCGGCCGTACGAGATCACCGGTGACCGGCGCACCGGCGCCTGCAACACCGACACCGCGATCTGCTCGCTGTTCCGGACGATCAGCGAGACGGGGCTGGCCCCCGACATCCCGCTGCCGCTGGACTTCGTCCCGGTGGACTACCTCGCCGACGCGGTGGTGCACATCGCCACGACGCGTCGCACGACCGACCGGACGTACCACCTGACCAACCCGTGTCCGGGCAGCCTGGGCGACATGCTCGACCGGATGGACACGGCCGGCCACCGGATCCGCCGGCTTCCCTACGAGGAATGGGTGGGCGAACTCGTCCGCCACGTCGCGCGGAACCCCACGAGCCCCACAGCCCCGTTCGTCTCGCTGTGCGTGGACCGCTGCAAACAGGCGGACATCTCCGTCAAGGAGATGTACTTCGAGGGCACCTTCCCGACCATCGGCCGGGCCAACGTCGAGCACGACCTGGCCGCCGCCGGCCTGCACTGCCCGCCTGTCGACACGGAACTGCTCGACCGCTACCTGGAGTACTTCTACGCCACCGGCTACATCGAGCGCCCGCGGCCCCGCGACCCGGAGAGGGGGCTAGCATGACCCCACAGGCACCCGGCGCGCGGGATCCCGCCCCGGAAGCGGACGTCGCGGACGTCGCGGATGTGCTGGAATTCCCGCTCCCGCCGCCCGGAACCATGGGACCGCCCGAGGAGTGCGCGCGGCTGCGCGCCAGTTGCCCCGTGGCCAGGGTCAGACTGCCGATGGACGCGACCGCCTGGTACGTCACCCGGTACGCGGACGTCCGGGACATGATCGCGGACCCACGCCTGATCAGGCCGACCATCAACGACTGGCCGGCCTGTCCCGGCCGGGCCGCCGACGACGGGCCGCGCCTGGTCACCATGGCGGAACTCGAACGTCCCCGGCACCTGGCGCTGCGCAGGGCCGCGGCCTCGGCGTTCAGCTCCCGGGCCGTCCGGGACCACCTGCCGCGCATCCGGGAACTGGCCGAGCACCTGCTGGACGCGTTCCAGGAAGCCGGCCGGCCCGGTGATCTGGTGGCCGGATACACCGAGCCGTTCCCGCTGCTCGTGCTGTGCGAGCTGGTGGGCATACCGTTCGAGGACCGGGACTGGTTCCTCCCGGTCCTGGCCGCGGCCCTCGACACCATGGTGACCTCGGAGGAAGGACGCGAGGTCACCGACCTGCTGCGCGCGTACACGGCCGGGCTGATCGCACGGAAGCGGAGCCGGCCCGGCGACGACGTCCTGACCCTGCTGGTGAACCGGTGCGAAGACGGGACACTCACCGATGACGACGTGATGGCCTTCGGGCTGTCCATGCTCACGGTCGGCTTCGGCATCAGCAGCTTCTTCCTGGCCAACTCGGTACACACCCTGCTGGCGCGGCCGGAGCGGTGGGCCCGCCTGCGGGACCACCGCGACCTCATGCCCGGTGCCGTGGAGGAACTCCTGCGCTACCTGCCGGTGATGAACGGCACCCTGCTGCTGCTGGCCACCGAGGACATCGACGTACGCGGACGGACGGTCCGCAGGGGCGACGCCGTCATCCCCGTGCTGGCCTCCGCCAACCGCGACGGGAACGTGTTCGCCGACGCCGACCGGCTCGACCTGTGCCGTGCGGACAATCCCCACCTCGCCTTCGGCCGGGGAACCCACAACTGCATCGGCGCCCACCTGGCACGCGCAGAACTGACCGTAGGACTGGAGGCGTTGTTCGACCGCTTCGCCCGGCTGCGTCCGGCCGACGGGCAGGAGCCCCGCTGGGACGACCGGTCCGTCACCAAGTCACCGCTGACCCTCCCGGTCAGCTGGTGAACCGGCCGGCCGGCCCTTCGCACCCGACCGGGCCCGGACCACCGCCCGTGCACCCGACCAGGGGAGGCTCACCCGTGAACACGACCCCGGAACCCGTCGTCGACGTGCCCGTCATCGACCTGCCCCTGCCGCCGCCGGGCACCATGGGCCCGCCCGACGAGTACGGCCGCCTGCGCCGCGAATGCCCGCTGGCCAAGGTCCGGTTGCCGATCGGCGCCACCGCCTGGTACGCCACGCGGTACGACGACGTGAAGGAACTGGTCGCCGACTCCCGGCTGGTCAGGCCGAGCATCACCGACTGGCCGCCCCGCCCCGGCCGGGCCCCTGGCGACGAGCCGGGCCTGATCACGATGATGGAACTGGAGGGCCCCCGGCACGCCGCCCTGCGCCGGGCGCTGAGCGAGCCGTTCAGTGTCCGGTCCGTTCGGAGCCGACTGCCGCGCATCCGGCGGTCGGCCGACCGGCTGCTCGATCCGCTCGTCAGCGGCGACCAGCCCGGCGACCTGGTCGTCCGGTTCCTGGAGCCCTTCCCCGTCATGGTGATGTGCGATCTGGTGGGGATCCCCTACGAGGACAGCGAGTACTTCCTGCCCAGGGCGGATGCCGCGCTGGGGGCCCTGCTCACACTGAAGGAGGGCCGCGAGGCCACCCACCAACTGCGCGCGTACGTCATCGCGCTGCTCGACCGCAAACGGCGCGAGCCCGCTGACGACATACTCACCAGACTGGTCCACGAGTGCGGGCGGGGCACCCTGGACCACGAGAGCGCGGTGAGCTTCGGGCTCTCCATGCTCGTCGCCGGCTACCGGACGAGCACCATGTTCCTGGCCGACGCCGTACTGACCCTGCTGACCCTGCCCGGCGCGTACGCCCGCCTGCGGGACCACCGCGACCTCATGCCGGGCGCGGTGGAGGAACTCCTGCGCTACGTACCGGTGATGAACGGTGTCGTGGTCCTCCAGGCCGTCCAGGACATCGAGCTGCACGGCCGGACCATCCACGCCGGCGACGTCGTACTGCCCGTCCTCGCCTCGGCCAACCGCGACGGGAGGACGTTCGCCGACGGCGACCGGCTCGACCTGTGCCGTGCGGACAATCCCCACCTCGCCTTCGGCCGCGGCGCGCACAACTGCATCGGCTCCCACCTGGCCCGAGCCGAGATGACCGTGTGCCTGGAAGCACTGTTCGACCGGCTTCCGGGCCTGCGTCCGGCCGAAGGCCACCACCCCATCTGGGAGGACGAGTCCCCGAGCAAGTCACCGCTCACCCTTCCCGTCAACTGGTGACCCGACGGCCCCGGCTTCCTGACGGATCGCGCAGCCGGTGGAGACGGCCACCGGGCCCGTCCGGCCCGGCCGTGGGCGAGGAGTCGTCCCGCGCTATCGCGCCTCCGAAGGCGGGCACCACGCCTGTCCCTCGTTGCTCCCCCGGCGCCCGCAGAACCCCAGCTGCTGTGGCCGCTGGGCGCCTTCCACACGCTGGACGGAGATGAGTTTGTCGAGCGGAACCTGTCGGCCCACCGCACCCCCGAAGTCGATCCGGCCGCTCTCCCCGTCGAGCGCGGCGGAACCGTGGATGCCGTTCAGCGCGTACCAGACCGCGGCCGGGGTCAGCGGGGTGCCCGGGGCGGTGTCCTGGAGGCGGGCGATGGCCTTGAGATAGAGGTTCGCCGCGTCGAAGGCGAGGGCCGCGTGTCCGTCCAGAGAGGTGTCCTGAACCTGACGGCATTCGTCGGGGAACAACTCCTTCATGGTGCTGTACAGGTCGCTGGGCCCGTCACAGGAGGCCGAGCCGACGGTGAAGTCGAGGAACTCGTACGGGACGCGCGGGAACGCCTTGCGCCGCTCCGGGTCGGCACCGAGGCGGGCCACGTCGTCGCCGCCCAGGAACCTGGGCGGATTCGTCCCGCAGGTGTCGTTGGTGGCGCCGAGCACGGTCTCGAAGTCCTCCGACCGGCCCGCGAAGAACACCAGCCCCGGGTAGCCGCAGGCCTGCTCGCCGGTCGTGCGCGCACCCGGTCCCGAGGGAGCGCCGACGGGCGCGGGAGAGGGGGTGTAGCCCTGTTGGTCCACCTGGAAACCCGCCTTCCGGAAGGCCGTGACGGCGTCCGCCCGCAGGTTGGCGCTGTACTCGTCGGTCGTGTCGAGGGAGTACACGACGCGTACCGTGCGCTCGTCGAGTGCCTTCTGGTCGGCGAGATGGTCGGCGTACGCGGCGGCGATCGCGGCCTCCCGCCGGTTCTGCGGTGAGACCTGGTAGTAGAGCGCGGAGTTCTCCGGGAGCGTGTCGGCGGACAGTGTGGTGGCGACCATGGGGAGTCCGACCCGGGTGAGTGCGCCTATGGTCGTGATCGTGGCCTTGCGGCTCTGGTCGAGGCCGGTGACGCCGACGATGGTCGGGTCGGTCCGCATCATCCGTTTGATCGTGCTCGCGACATCGGCGCCGAACCGCATGCCGGATCCGGCGGCGGCCGGGAAGATCCGCAGGACGGGCTCGGTCTCCCCTTGCTTGTCGAGCTGCCGCCGCTGGGCGCTTGCCGCGCCCTGCAACTGCTCACGCGCGTACGACAGCGTGTTGGACGTCTCTCCGATGGGACTGCTGAGCAGGGCCGACAGATGGACGACGGTGACGAGCCGTCTGGCGGGGTCGGCGGCGTGCCTGCGCTCTGCCTCTTCGTTCTGGCGGGCGATGATCGAGAGGGTCTGCCGTACCCGCGGGTCCGTGGATCCGAACGCGAATCCGTGCGGGGCGACCCCGATGCATTCGTCGGTCGACTCCCGTTGCAGGGTCCGTGCGTCCGGATCGGAACGGCTCAGTCCGCAGTGCTGCCACCGCCACTCACTCTCTTTCGTGAGGCCGTAGGTGAAACCGGCGGCGATCAGTACGACCGCGAGGACGAGGGAAACCACGGTGGCCGTGCGCCCGGCCCAGGCAGGGGGCTGGGACACCTGGAGCCGGCGGGCCACGGACGTGCGCTCGTGCTGGGCGTCGCGCCCGGGATCGTCGTCAGGCAACGGCGCGGGCACCCTCACCGGCAGGTACCAGAAGTCCGTGTCCCGGCCGCCCGCCGCGTTCCGCAGCCGCTCGCACCAGGCGTCGTACACACCGAGTTCGTCCGTCAGGCTCCGGACCCGGACGGATTCGACCTCCTGCTCCGGCCGGCTCGCCACGACGAGCAACGGGTCGAAGGCGCCCGTGTCGTTGCGTACCGCGGCGAGCAGACGCAGCACCTCCAGGCCGCCGTTGTGTTCGCTGACCCCCTTCAGGAACGCCACGCAGTACGCCGTACGGCGGTACGCCCGCCGCCGCCACGGCCGCCGCCGGTAGGCGTCCCGCAGATCCGCCAGAAACGCGTTGATCATCAACTTGCTGATCTGTTCGGGGTCTTCGCGACCCCATCGGGGCTGGGTGAGCCGTACGGCGAACCCGATGAAGTTCCCGGGGTCGGCCGGTGCCATGTAGGGCTGGTGCAGCAGCCACCTGTACTCGCGGCCCACCCCACGCCACACCCGGAACCAGATGATCGGCAGCAGGTGCAGTCCGAGCAGGTACGCCCACCACGGCACGTTCCCTTGCAACGCGACCTCGGTGCTCGGGCTGCGCATGAACCCGAACAGCCGTCGCCGCTCCAGTTCGCGGGCGCGCAGCCGCCGCAGCACGACCTGGCCGTGCTGGCTGTCGGGCAGTTGGACCGTGTCCGTCGTCTCCAGGAACCAGTTGACGAGCCCCAGCCGCCGGAAACGTACGCTCCTGTCGTGCCCGTAGGACACGGACGAGTACTCGCCGGCCAACTGGACGAGGATGCGCCTGCACAGTTCGGCCCGCTGCCAGTCGGGGGTCAGGTGGTTGGGGGCCGAGGGGTCGCCGCGCTGGGCGACGACCTCGTCCCACTTCTGGTCGAGGTCGACCAACTCCTGTGGGACGGACCGGGGCTGGGCCGCGTGCATCGCCCCTGCGATCTGCTCGGCGAGACCATCCTGCTCGTCGCCGAGCAACTGGATGATCGGTATACCGTCCCGTTCCGGGACCTCGCCCGGCACTTCACCCTTGCTCGGCCTGCGCACGAGCCGGTCGAGCAGGGCGAAGAGCCGGTCGGCGTGTGCGAAGACGGGTTCCACGGGCACCATGGCTCCCTCGATCACCCGGTGGTCCACCGGAAGCGGGTCATCACCCTAACCATCAGGGGAACGCGCTTTCCCGCGTGTTATCAAGCCTTCACCTTGCGCCGGCCGGCCGAGCCCCACACCCTCGGCGCCGAGGGCGTGTTCCCCGGCGCGTCACTGACCTCCGAAGAACTCCACCTCGGCGATGGCGACCCGGCGGTCCTGCCGGGCGGCGTACGCCGCGTTCACCGTCAGCCGCACCCGTGTCACGTCCGTCCCCCGGACGTCGAAACTCTGCTGGCCGGGCGCGTCGCTGAGGTTCAGGCTCTCGGTGGTGCGCTCGCCCTGCGAGGAGACCAGGGTGACGGTGATCCGCGACGGCCGTGCCTGGCCGAGGAACTCGTCCGGCTTCGTCGAACTCCCGGACGTGATCAGGAGTTTCTGCAACCGCACCGGCCGTTCGAAGTCGGCTTCCAGATACTGCCCCGTGCCGGAGCCCGGGACGGCGGGCGCCCAGTAGCGGTTGCTGAGGCTGTCGAAGGCCGCCTGTGCCCGGTGGGACGGCGTCTGGCTGGAGGCGCGCACCTGCGCGGGGTGCAGCGGTTTCGGGTCACCGGTGTTGTCCTCGGCGAAGGTGAACAACTGGGTCAGCTGCGCGCGGGCGAACCAGGCCGCGACGAGGAGGACGACCAGCACCACCGGCAGCGTCAGCCGCGGCCGGCGCCACACCCGGCGCCCGGGTCTGCTGCCGGCGGCCAGCGGGCGCCGCTCGCGGCGCGGCAGGATCCGGCGCCACCAGGGCGGCCGGGGGGCCTGGACGGGGGGCCCTGCGGGATCGAGCAGGGCACCGCAGCGTACGCACAACCGCCGGTCGTGCGGATTCTCGGCACGGCAGTCCGGACAGGGGCGGCCGGGGCGCCGCGGCGGGGTGTCCGGCCGGGGCGGTGCTTCGGGCGGTGGGTCCGCGAGGGCACCGGTGCGATGGTCCGGTGCGTGGTCGGGCGGGTGCTGCGGCGGGTCGTCGGGCCGCCGTGCAGCGATGTCCGGGGGCGTGGCGGGCTGCGGCGGCCCCGTCCGCGCGGCGGGGGGTGCCGTCGTGGCCGGAGAGGTGGCGTCGGACGTGGGCGGGGTCGGCGGCGGCGCCTCGGGGGGCGGCGCGACGGCCGGGTCCGCGGCGGGAGCCGGCTGCCCGGCCCGCTCCGCCTCCTCCCACGCCAAGAACGCCTGACAGGACGCGCAGAAGCGGGTACCGGGCGGATTGCGGTGGCCGCAGTCGGGACAGATCATCACGCACCCGCGCCGTCCGCCGCCACGACTTCCACCTCGTACCCGACGTGCGCGGGTACCTCGGTGGCCACCAGCCTCTCCAGCCGCGCCCGCGTCGACGCCACGGCCTGCGCGTCCGCCACCCGTACCCGCACCCGCACCCGGGGCAGCGCCGAACCGGGCAGCGCCGACCCCGGCTCACCGGACCAGGACGTGGCGCCGCTCTCGCTGATCTCCGGTTCGATGCCCGTCTCCACCCGGATCGCCGCGGCCAGCCCCGCCCGGGTGCCCCGCTGACGGTGCCGGGCCACCGCACCGGCCACGACCTCGCGGCGCCGGCCGACCGGTCCTTCCCCGTCCGCCTCCGCCGCCACCCATCCCGCCAGCCACGCCAGCAGGTCCTCGGGCGCGGTGCGCGGATCCAGGTGTGCGGGCAGGTTGTCCAGGGTGAGCAGCACCGGCGCCAGCACCTCGTCCAGCGCGCTCAGGAATCCCTCGACGAAGGGCTGGTCCAGATAGACCGCGGGCAGCTGATGCAGCAGAGGGTGCGGCGTCGGCAGCCCGGGAAGTGGTCCGCGCACTTCATGCCTCCCTCACCCGCAACTGGTGTTCATAGCTGAACACCAGTGCGTGCCGGTCGAGTTCGATCCTCGTGGCGGCCTCGCCGCGCCGACCGGTGACCGGGTCCGCCGGGAACAGCCGGACGTCCTCGACCAGGTCGACCCCGGACACCCGTTGCAGCACCGCGAACACCTCCCCGGAGTGCACCGGCCGGCCGAACGGCCAGCCCGCACCCTCCGGTCCGCCGGTCAGCGGATTGAAGTAGCCGTACAGCGCGGCCAGCGCGGCGTCCCGCAGCCGGTCGGCCGCCACCCCGCGGCCCGGCACCACCGAGGCGACCACGGTGACACCCTGGTAGTAGGGCGGCTCCACGACCAGCCGGGTGCCGATCGGGCGCCGCTCGTCCAGGTACGACGCGATCATCGCGAGGGTGTCCTGCGGCGGGATCAGCTCCTGGAACCCGATCCGCCCCTGCTCGTCGTTGCGACCGGCCGGCACCACCAACAGCCGTACACCGCCCGCCTGTTCGGGCGGCTGCCCGGCCCCGGCCGGGCCCGCCGGGACGCAGGCCACCCGGGCCGCGTCCGGCGCCACCTCACGCGCCAGCAGCTCGTAGTCACGCGGCACCACCGCCCGGTGCAGGGTGCGCAGCGTCATCGGCCCCCGCACCCGCGCGTTCTCCACCGTCTCGCCGTCCACCCCGCCCAGCGCCGGACGGCGGTTCTCCACCCGCGCCACGAACGGCAGCGAACTGCGCAGCACCCGCAGGGCACCCCGCGCCACGTTGCCCCGCCGTCCGCCGCCCGTACGGTAGGACCGCACCCGCACCGGAGCGCCCTTCGGCGGCACCGCGCCGTACAGCCGCAGCGAGCCGTCGGGCTCCCGCACGGCCGGGCCGAAGTCCACCTGGCCGGAGTTCGGGTCCAGGGTGATGTGCCGGTCGTACGGGGTGGAGTGCGCGAAGTCGTCCACCCGCGTCCACTCCGCCCAGCCGTGCCCCTCGGCCACCTCCACGACGAACGGCTCCTCGCCCGCCACCACCGGCGGCCGGGCCACCTGGAACCCCTGCCCGGCCACCCCCTCCGACAGGCCCAGGACCTCGGCCACGACGGTTTCGGCGTGCGCGGCCTCCACCGTGCCGCCGATCGTGAACGCGCTCGCCCGACGGACCGTCGGGGACGCCACATAGGCGGGCTGACCGGCCACGGCCTCCACCAGACGGCAGCGCAGCCAGCCCCCGGTGTGCGCGGCCACCACCGAGGTGGTGTGCGCGGCGGGCACGTGCAGGATGACCTCGCCGGCCTTGTTGAACCCGCCGGTGTCGTCCTTCTCGACCTCGCACACCGCCCAGGCGGCGCCGTCCCACGCCTCCCAGAGCAGCGGCGGGCGGCGCGGATCGACCCCGACGCCGTCCACCCGGCAGTCCAGGCGCAGCACCACCGCGCAGCCGGGCACCGGCTGGGACAGCCCGACGTAGAGGCAGTCCCCGGGCGTGGGCGTGCTGCCGAAACACGGCACGTCGCGGCCGAGGGCCAGCTCCTCCGACCGGTCGGCGGCCGTACCGCTGACCGGCCAGGTGACGAGCTGGGCCAGCGCGCACGGTAGGACCGACAGATCCCGGCCGGTGGTGAACACCACCGCTTCCTCGGTCTCGGTGCGCACGGTGGCCACCTCGGTTCCGGCCGCGACGCGCACGGTGTCGGGCTGCGGCGCGGACAGCCAGAACGTGGTCTGCGTGCGGGCGGCCGTCGGCGGGTACAACCGCACCCCGATGAGGTCCAGGAAGGCCAGGTAGTTCTTGTCCGGCACCCGGTTCAGCCGGTAGACGAGCTGGTCGACCATGGTGGCGAACGCCTCGATCAGCGTGACGCCCGGATCGGAGACGTTGTGGTCGGTCCACTCGGGGCAGCGCTGCTGCACCAGCCGCTTGGCCTCGTCCACCAGTTGCTGGAAGCGCCGGTCGTCCAGATCGGGGCTGGGGAGCGTCATGCGGACCCCTCGCCGTCCGGGATCACATAGAACGGGAAGACCAGGTTGCGCGGATCGTTGGTACCGCGCACCGCGTACCCGATGTCGATGTAGAGCACCCCGTCGTCCGCCTCGTCGAACCGTACGGCGACGTCCGCCACCTCGATGCGCGGCTCCCACCGCTCCAGCGCGAGCCGTACCTCGTAGGCGAGCTGCCCGGCCGTGCCGGCGTCCGCGGGCGCGAACACGTAGTCGCCGAGCGCGCACCCGAATTCCGGACGCATCGGCCGCTCACCGGGCGAGGTGGCCAGGATCAGCCGGATCGACTCCTCGATCTCCCGGTCGTCCCGGACCAGCGCGATGCTGCCGGTGGCGTCCGTGCGCGGCGGGAACGCCCACCCCGCGCCGATGAACTGCCGGCCCATGTCTCACCCTCCGATCTGCACGCTCGGGCACCCGGACGTGATCGGCGAGCCGCAGCCCGCCGTGTCGCCCACCCGGGCGGCCGGCCGCCCGCCGATGAGCACACTGGAACTGCCGGGCGGGGCGAGGGCGGACGGCGCGTGCGCGGCGGGCGAGGAGCACTGGTGCGCGGTGCCCACCGTGGCCGCGGGCCGCCCGCCGATCAGCACCGTGGGTTCTCCGGTCGGGCCGATCACCCCGGGATGCCCGGTGGGATCGCCGACGCGTGCGGCTGCTGGCATGTGCTGAGCCCCCTGCCTGGTCCTCATCCGTCAGTGCCGTGCCGTTCAGTTGATGCGCACCATGGGCGCGTTGACGGTCAGCGTGCTGCCGCCCCTGAGTTCGGTGCGGGTGGTGCCGTCCACCGCCACCTGGTTGCCCCGCACCTCCACCGCGCCGCCGGTGGACAGCTTCACCTGGCCGGTGCCGCCGTCCACCTGGACCCCGGTGCGGGCCGTGAGCTTCACCGAGTCACCGGTCAGCTCCAGCGTGCCGCCGCCCGCGTCCAGCGCGACCCCGCTGCCCGCCTTGATCGAGACCTGCTCCTTCGCCTCGATCTCCACCGTGCCGTCGCTGTGCACCACGATGGTGGTGCCCCGGCGATCGAGATTGATCCTCAGCTTGCCGTCGCCCGTCACGAGCCGTACGCCCTGCGGGCCGTTCGCCGTGTCCAGCAACTCCAGCTTGTTGCCGCCGCGGGAGCCGAACGCGCGCTTGTTGACGGCGCCGCTCGTGGGGTCGACGGCCTCCGCCTCCTGACCGTCCCCCTGGCCGCCCTGACCTCCGGCCTGCCCCTCCCCGCCCTGCTGCTGCCCCGGCTTGTCCTGACCGTTGAAGAGACCGGCGAGCACGTAGGGACGGTCCAGATGCCCCTGTTCGAACCCGACCAGCACCTCGTCGCCGACCTCGGGGATGAACGCCGCCCCACCGCCGGTCCCGCCCGCCTGCGCGGTCCGCGCCCAGTCGCTCGCGTACTCGTCGGACAGCCACGGGAACCGCACCTTGACCCGGCCCAGACCCTCCGGGTCCTTGGTGTCCGTCACGGTGCCGTTCGCCAGCCCCGAACACCGGGAGCCCGCCCCGGCGCCGGCCCCCGGCCCGCCGCCGGTCAGCCCGAACAGCGAACGCTCCTGCGCTCCGGAGACCGTCACCCAGGTCTCGTAGCCGCGGACCGGATCGAACACGTGCCGCGAGGACGTCACCGTGTACCGGCCCTCGAAGGGCGCGCCCACCCCGGCCAGCGTGACCGCGCCGCCCGCCCGCACCTCGGGATTGCCCCGGATCACCGCCTCCAGCTCGGCGAACGACCCCGCGATCCGCGCGGCCAGCGACTTCGCCGCCTGGTCCACCCGGGCCTGGTTGTCGTACGGCGCGTCCGACACCACGAAGTCCGCCGCACCGAACGGCCGTGCCACCTCGGCGGCCGTCACGCCCAGTTCCAGGGTCGCCGTCCCGCCCGCGTCGGCGCGGCCGACCAGCGGCTGCTTGGTCCGTACGTCCCAGCCCCGCACCTCGACCGCCGACACCTGCTCGGCGGCGGACACCCCGGCCCGGCAACGCAGCAGGTTGTCGCCCATCTCCAGGACCAGGGGATCGCGGCCGGCCCGCGCGGACGTCTCCGGAGCGCCCCCCGCCTCCGTGGGCTTGACGACGTGCAGCCGACCGTCCGTCACATGGAGCTGCGCGCCCGCCTCCTCCACCAGCACGCGCAGGAACTCCCAGTCGCTGACGTTCGGTTGGGCCACGTGCTCCAGCACCGGGCCCGCCACCTCCACCGTGCCCGGCTTCAGCCCTGCACGCCGCGCCACCCGGACGCAGATGTCGGCGAGCGTCATGTTCTGGTAGCCGGCCACCCGACGGCCGCGGAAGAGGCGGTGCGACTCGTCCAGACCCCGCACCACCGTGAAGGTGCCCGTGTCGTCGAGCTCCACCTCCAGTGCCGTCACGCTCCCGGTGAACAGCGGACGCGGCGAGGGACCGCCACCGGCGCCGGCCAGCAGCCGCACCTGGGTACCGATCCGCACGCCCGCCCGGTCCAGCAGCACCCGACCGGGGTCGCGGAAACGCAGCACGAACAGGTCCGGCAGCGTACGGCTGTCGTCCACATACCCCTCGACCAGGGTGTTCGCCACGGCCGGCGGCAGCGGCCGGCCGTCGAACTCCACCACCAGGACCTTGGCGACGCTCTGATTGACCATGACCGGCCTCACCGACCCCCGTCGTGTCCGTCGCCGCCGCCCGCGCCGCGCTCCAGTTCGTCCGGCGCGGGAAGCAGCAACTCGCGCCCCTCGGGCAGACGCATCGGATCGTCGATCCCGTTCGCCTCCGCGATCGTCCGCCAGGCGGCCGGGTCGCCGTACTCGCGCCAGGCCAGCAGCGCCAACGTGTCCCCGGCGCGCACCCGGTGCACGCGGCGCGCGTGCAGCGTTCCCGAGGTGGGGTTCTGACCCGGGGTCTCCCCGGTGATCTCCTCCATGGTGACCTGGCACACCGCCCGGATCGGCACGCCCGAGGTGGTGAACAGGGTGTACTTCGCCTGCACCTGGCTGACGTAACCGGGGAAGCCGGTGAGCCCGCCCCAGTGGAAGACCACCCACGGCGGCGAGGCCCGCTGCTGCTGCCGCGTCTCGCTCGTCGGCACACAGCACGCGAACAGCTTCTCCACCGCGGTCACCACGCTGGTGTCCTGCGTGTCGCTCGCGTCGAAGAAGATCTCCACCGTCAGCTTGCTGGGCTGCGGCCCCTGGTACTCGGGCGGTCCCGCGCTCTTCGCCCCCTTGGCCGGAGTCCGCTTCCAGGCAGCCGCCTTGGTCAGGGACAGCTCCTTGGGATTGAACTGGAAGTCGATCCGGCCGCAGGGCGCGCCCGGCGTCAGACCGCCACCCGACGGCGGGGTGCGCAGTTCCAGGTACGCGTGCTCCAGCTTGGGTCTGGCACCTCCCTTGACGGCACTCGTCCCCGCGCCCGCCGCGCTGAACGCCACCGGAGAACCCACTGCTCAGCCCTCCATCACATAGCCGTGGTGGGCGATCTCGATGGTCTCCGTCGCGACCTTGGGGGACTCCGGATTGAACGCGGGCCCGGTCCACCGCACCGGCACCACCTCCAGCAGCCCCCACTGCGCCACCTTGCGGCCGTCGCCGGTACGCGCCTCGATGTGCGCCGTCCTGCGCTTGATGCCGGTGGTCATGCTCGCGAACCACTTGGCCACCTTCTCGGTGTCCCGGGTCAGCGGCCTCGACAGCTTGATGTTCGGGTACTTCAGGCGGGTGGGCAGTTGCCACAGGTGGCCGTTGTTGCCGCCCTCCTCGCGCTGTTCGAGCACCACCTCGCAGCCCAGGCCCTCACACGTGTTGAACGAGCCCAGTTCGATGCCGTCCACGGTGACGACGAAGCAGACGCTGACCGCCGGGTCATCGGTCACGGACATGGCGTACCTCTTCTCTCCGCACTCGTCAGTGCCTGGTGTCTCGCCACACTCGTCAGCGCCTCGTCAGTGCCAGGTGTCGATCAGCCGGCCGGCCCGCTCCCGGTCCAGCCGCAGTTCCGCCTTGAGCAGCCGGCTCAGCGGTGCGAACAGGGCCCGGACCAGTTCGTCGTCCACTTTCGGCGTGCCTCGCCCGGAGCCGCCGGACGCCGGGTCCGGGGCCTGCTCCCCGGCCGCGGACGATGCGGTGCCCGAGCTGTCGGGAAGGGGCTCGGGGGCCGGCTCGGCGGACGTGGCCGGCGGATCGGGCGGGTCGGGAGGTTGCGGAGGCGGCGGCTCGGAACCGGACGCGTCACGCTGGACGGCCGGGGGGAGCGGCACCGGGCCCGGCAGCGAACCGTACGACAGGGGGCGTACGGCCGCCGCGGGCGGCGAGTGGAACACCACCGAGCCGTCCACCATGCGCTGGGCCACCCCCGCGGTGACGGCCACCGCACCGGCGTCCGGCAGCGCGCGGGACACCGTGGGGGCGGACGCCCGTGCTGCCGGCCGCGCAGGAGCCGCCGCCGGAGCGACGGACCGCTGGGCGGACGGCACCGGGGAACGCCCCGGCGCCGCTCCCTCCGCGGGGGCCGGATCCGCTCCCGCCGTCGCCGCCCGGCCGCCCTCCGGCCCGGACGACCACCTCAGTGGTACGACGCGCGGCCCGGCCGCTCCGCTGCGGGCATCCGGCACGCCCTCCGCGGCCGACTCCAGCACCCCGGAGAACAGCGGTACGGACCGTTGCGCGACGAGCGGCACCACTGGCTCCGCCGCCGGGGCCGGTTCGGCCGGCACCGGCGTTCCGTCGGCGGCGGCCCGCTGGATCCGTACGGGCAGGACGGTGGCGGGGGCAGTGGTCGGCAGGGTCGGCTCCGATGCTGGTGCTGGTGCTGGCGGCGGGTCGGTGTCCGTGGTTCGCACGACGAGCGGATCGTCGGCGAGCAGCGGCCTGGACGGCGGCTCCGCCGGCGGGGGGAACCCGGACTCGTCCGGAGGCAGGGGACCACCGGTGCTCGCGGCGGGCTTCCGCTGGGCCGTGGGCGGCAACGCGCTCAACGGCTCGCCCAGGCCGAAGCCGTGCGGGCGCGCGGACCCCGGCTCCGTGACCCGCTGCACCGGCGGCGACGGCGACGCCGGCGAAGGCGCCGCCGGTGCCGAGGGCGGGGGCCCCTCCGCCGCCGTACCGGGCCGCGGCCCCTCGGCCGGCACGCGGTCCAGCTGACGCAACGGCATGTCAGGAGGCCGGGCCGAGACCAAGGGCGCGGCCGTGTCCACGGCGTCCGTACCGCTCGCCCCGGATGCGGGGCGCGGACCGTCGGACGCACCCGCGCCCCCGGCTCGCTGCAACGGAACGACCGCGAGCCGCAGCTCACCGCCCGGCCCCGACGGGCCCGACTCCCGCGTCCGGCCGCGGGCGTTCGGGTGCACCTCACGGCTCACCGTCGGCGCCCCGGCGGACGCGCTCGGTGCCACGAGCCCGTGACCCAGCCCGGACGGCGCCTCAGGACTCACCAGATGGCCGAGCGGAGTGAAGAAGGAGGTGTCCCGCCAGGTGTCCAGGGAACCGCGGAACCCCACCGGATCCGTCACCAGGGCGGGAGCGCCCACCGTACGCTGCAACGGCGGCACCTCCCGCCACCCCGGGGCGCTCACCTCCCGCACGCTGGGCGCGGCAGGGCGCTGCGCACCGTCGCCGCGCCGGCGCCCCCCGGTCAGCCAGGCCGGCCATCCCATCCGCGTCACCGCTCGTTCAGCCGGGCGACGTGCTGGACGTACCGCAGCCGGTCCGGGTGCTCAAGATCGAGGATCTGGTCGAGTGACCAGTGGAAGTGGTAGGCGAGGTACGCGACTTCCTCGTGGAGCCGTTCGGTCGCGTACGTCATGATTCCCCCAGGCGACCACCACCGGACAGGTCCACCGCGAAGTGCTCCTGGCACGAGGGGCAGGTGACCGCGGCTCGGGTGTGCCCCTCGGCGTTGATCCGGCGGTAGAAGTCCTGGAGGAAGGCGAGGTCGGAGGCGAACAGGTCCTCGACGACGCCGGGGTGGACGTCCTCGATCGCGCCGAGCCGCACGACCACCCGCGAGATCAGCACCACCGACAGGTAGGCGGAGTTCTCCCGGACCCGGTCGTCCCGCAGCGGCACCAGTTCGTCGCGCGCGGTCGCCAGGCGCATGACCCCGCTGCGGTGCACGGTCCCGGACTCGTCCACGTACCCGCGCGGCAACTCGAAGGGGAACTCGGTGCGCAGCGTGTCGACGGACCCGCCGCGGTCCTCCTCCGTGCCGCCGTGGGCGGATGCCGCGATCGTACGGCGCATCAGTCGACTTCCACGCTCTCGTAGGTGATCGACAGCTTCTCCGTCAGCACGGAGGTGTCGCCCGCCTTGAGCGTGCTGATCTCCAGCGACTTGGGCCACGCGTTGATCAGCTTGTAGCGCTTGATCGGAAGGCCCTCGTAGTCGTAGACGATGATCGAGCCGTTGCGGCGGGCGTTGACCATCTTCCCGAACCGGGAATCCTTGATCCACCGCTCGAAGCTGTTGTCCTCCGTCAGACCGCGGGTGACGGTGACCTCACCGGCCTTGGGACGGCCCGGCAACTTCTTGATCGCATACTTGCCGTCGGCCGTGTTCTGCTTCAACTCGATGACGTCCTGCTCCATCTTCAGACCGCTGACCTCGGTGATCTGCTTGATGAGCACGCTGTCGAATTCGAGGCCGAAGGAATGTCCTACGGAACTGTCGAGCTCGGGGAGCGGCATGCCAGCCTCCTAGAATCCGTCCGTCGTCAGGGCCCTCGCAGCGCCCACCGTCACTCGTCGATCCCGCCCGACCCCGCCGACAGCTGGGCGAGCCGGAACACCACGAACTCCGCCGGCTTGACCGGGGCCACCCCGACCTCGCAGATGACCTGGCCCGCCTCGATGGACTCCGGAGGGTTGGTCTCGCGGTCGCACTTCACGTAGAACGCCTCGTCCGGGGTCAGCCCGAAGAGGGCGCCCTTGCGCCACTCGTTGACCAGGAACGCCGAGATGGTGCGCCGGATACGGGCCCACAGCGCGTCGTCGTTCGGCTCGAAGACCACCCACTGGGTGCCCGCGAGGATCGACTCCTCCAGGTAGTTGAAGAGTCGGCGGACATTGAGGTACCGCCACGACGCGTCGTCGGCGAGCGTGCGCGCGCCCCACACCCGGATGCCGCGACCGGGGAAGGCACGGATGCAGTTGAGCCCGATGGGATTGAGCAGGTCGTGCTCACCCTTGGTGATCTGCGTCTGCAACCCGACCGCACCGCGCAGCACTTCGTTCGCCGGCGCCTTGTGCACCCCGCGTGTCTCGTCGTTGCGCGCCCAGACGCCCGCGACGTGCCCGCTCGGCGGCACGAAGGCGTCGCGGCCCACAGCCGGGTCGAACACCTTGATCCACGGGAAGTAGAGCGTGGCGTACTTGGAGTCGAACCCGGTCGTCTCCGCCCGCCAGGACTTGATCTGACGCGGACTCAGTCCGGGCGGCGGATCGAGGATGGCGATACGGTCACCCATCGCCTCGCAGTGGGTGATCAGCCCGCGCTGCACCGAGACGACCGTCTCCAGGTCCAGCGCCCCCCGTTGGTAGGCGCTCATCAGGTCGGGCGCGGCCACCATCGTGACCTCCTCGACGGCCTCCAGACCGCCGAACCCGGTGCGCCGGTCGGGATCGCCGACGTACGAGTCCGTCGACAACGTGTCGGGCACCGCGACGGCCCCCGCGCCCGGCCCGGTTCCGGGCGCCGCAGCCAGCGTCACGGACTGCGCCTCCGGCCGGGCCGGCGCGGCGCCCTTGCCGGACTCCTCCAGCCGGATGAGCCCGGACCGGGCCCTGACCTGGGTGGCGACATTGTCCTTGCTGCGCTTGGTGGTCACGGACGGATACGTCTCGGCGACCTCCCCGTCCCGCTTGACGACCAGCGTGAACACGTCCTGCGGCGGATCCTCGCCGTCGGGATCGGTGACCTCGACGGTGATCTCCCCGGTGACGCCAGGCAACGCCCTGACGACATACGGTCCGAGCCGCGCCGTGGGCCCCGCGGCCCCCTCCTGCGCCGCCCGCGCACCGGCCTCGTCCTGATCCTCCTCCGCGCCGCCGATCCGTACGACGTAGCAGATCCCGCCGCCGTTGGCGAAGTACCCGTAGACGGAGGAGGCGAGATAGGTCCCCTCGACGAAGTCACCGAAGACGGTGGTGAACTGCGTCCAGTTGGTGATCAGCGTCGGCTCGTGGAACGGGCCCTTCTGCGCGAACCCGATGAAGGCGGCGACCGAGGTGCCGACCCCCTCGATCGGCCGCGACCCGGACTCCACCTCTTCGACGTAGACGCCCGGGGACAGGTACGACGGCATGTGAGTCTCTCCTTGGCCGGGGAACGCCCGCAATTCTCGCGACCGGTGCGATCACCGGGAACGGACACACGGCCGCCCACACGTGCACCGGCCACTGCCCGATGAGGCAACGTCCTCGTGCTGTCCGGACCGTCAGACACTGCCCCCGCCGGTGTCCCTCCCGCACTGCGTACGTCGTCCACCACCCCCGGACCCTGGTACGACGGCAGGGCCATGCGGCGTCGTGTGCCGGCTGTCCGGGGAAGCGGTGGGCCGGGAGGGCGGATGAAGGCGGTTCCGGAGAAGGACCCCGGCGCTGCCCGTGCCAGGACCACTTCTGGGAATACGGACGTCTCCCGTACGACGGCGCCACCGCAGCGCCCGCCGGGCGCCCGCCCCGCACCCGGCCTGCGCGATCTGCAGCGGCTCCAGCGCGCGGCGGGCAACGCCGCGGTGTCGCGTCTGGTGGCCCAGCGTTACACCGCCCCGGTGAAGCCGTCGCCTGCGCAGGCGGCCGGGTTCCGCAAGGTCAAGGCCGACGTGGCGGCCAAACGCGCGAAGATCGCCGTCCACGCCCCCGCCGCGGCCGAGTCGAAGTCGGCGCAGGACGCGGCGGTCGCTCCGCCGGACGACAAGGAGGCGCAGGGCAAGGCGGCGAACGCCGAGAAGATGAACGCGGCGAAGCCGGGCGAGTTCAACAAACAGGCGTTCATCGACGCCGTGAACAAGGCGATCGAGGCGCAGGCGCCGAAGAACCTCGACGACGCCGACAAGTTCTCCAAGTCCGGCAAGGCCGAGAAGATCAAGGGCGAGGTCGACGGGAAGGTCTCCGACGGCAAGGAGGCGTCGGCCAAGGACATCGACACGGCGACGAAGGCCCCGCCGGACACGTCGGCGGCCAAGGACAAACCGGTCACTCCGATGTCCCCGGACCAGCCCCCGCCCAACCCGGGCGCCCCGTCCGCGGCGGACGCGGTCCCCGAGAAGCAGCCCGCTTCCGTGACCGATTTCTCCGAAGGTCCGGCGCAGAACGACAAGGCGATGGCGGACGCGGAGGTCACCGAGGACCAGCTCGCCAAGGGCAACGAGCCGGAGTTCGACCAGGCCCTGTCCGCGAAGAAGACGGCGGAAGCGGACTCCGCGAAGGCCCCCGCCAAGGGCAAGACTGCCGAGGCCCAGCAGCTCTCCGCCGCGAAGGCGGGGGCGGCGGCCTCCGGCGCCCAGGCGATGAATGCGCTGACCGCGACCCGTGCGTCGGCGGGCAGGCAGGTCGACGGCGGGAAGGGCGAGACGAAGGCGAAGGACGAAAAACGGCGGGCCGAGGTCACGGCCAAGCTGCAGAAGGTCTACGACTCCACGAAGAAGGACGTGGAGGAGACCCTGTCCGGTCTGGACAAGAAGGTCGACACCGCGTTCACGACGGGGGAGAAGGCGGCGCGGGACGCGTTCACCGCGGACCACAAACGCCGGATGAAGGCGTACAAGGACAGGCGGTACTCGGGCTGGACGGGCAAGGCCCGCTGGGTCAAGGACAAGTTCGCCGGCCTGCCGGAGGAGGCCAACAACCTTTACCAGGAGGCCCGCAAGCTCTACGTCGCGAAGATGCAGACGGTCATCTCCTCGGTCGCCGACATCATCGGCGCCGAGTTGGGCCGGGCGAAGGCCCGTATCGCCAAGGGCCGCACCGAACTGAAGGCCGAGGTCGACAAACTCCCCGCCGACCTGCGCCAGTTCGGCGAGGACGCCGCGAAGGACTTCGCCGGGAAGTTCGACGACCTCGAAGCAACGGTCAACGAGAAGTCCGAACAACTGGTGCAGGACCTGGCCCAGAAGTACACGGCGGCCCTGAACAAGGTCGACGAGGAGATCAAGAAACTCCAGGAAGCCAACAAGGGCCTGATCGACAAGGCGAAGGACGCGATCGTCGGCGCCATCAAGACGATCAACGAACTGAAGAACCTCCTCCTCGGCATCCTCGCCAAGGCCGCCTCCGCCATCATGAAGATCATCAAGGACCCGATCGGGTTCCTCGGCAACCTCGTACGCGCGGTCGGCGCGGGTCTCAACCTGTTCGTCACCAACGTCGCCGAGCACCTCAAGACCGGGGTCGTGTCCTGGCTGCTGGGCACCGCGGTCAAGTCCGGGCTCGAACTCCCGCAGAAGTTCGACCTCAAGGGCATCATCCAGCTCATCGCCTCCCTCCTGGGCCTGACCTGGGCCAACATCCGCGCCCGCATCACCCGCAAGGGCGTGCCCGACCAGGCCGTTTCCGCCGTCGAACAGTCCGTCCCAGTCGCCCAGAACCTCGCCCGCGAGGGCCCGGCGGGCGCGGTCAAGGAAATCACCGAAGAGGCCGGCGACCTCAAGGCCACCATCCTCGAAAAACTCACCAGCTATTTGATCCCCACGGTCATCATCGCGGGCATCACCTGGATCATCTCCCTCCTCAACCCGGCATCGGCGTTTGTCCGCGCTGTCAAGGGCATCATCGACATCGTCACCTTCATCGTGAACCAGGGCGCCCAGATCGTGGAGTTCGTCAACGCGGTCCTGGACGCGGTCATCGCGATCGCCAACGGCGGTTCGGCGGGCGTCCCGAAGATGGTCGAAACGGCCCTAGCAGCCAGCGTCCCCCTCCTCATCGGCTTCCTGGCCTCACTCCTTGGCATCGGCTCGCTTGCCAACAAGGTCAAATCCGTCTTCCATGCCGTGGCTCGCCCGGTAAACCGCGCTATCGACAAAATCGTCGGATTTATCGTCAGGGCGGGCAATAAGCTCTGGGTCAAACTCACAGGTGGTAAGGGGAAGAAGAGGAAGGGGCAGACCAAAGGAAAGGCTGCCGCACTCAAAGCGGCCGATCTATTTTTGTCCACCGGCCCGACCAAGGAATCTGCAGAGACGCGAATTCCTGCGATCGGCCAAACTTATCAAACGCGCCTGCATCTCGTCACGGCAAAAATAGAGGAAACTAGAGCACACGTTTATGTGCAGGCTGAGCGAACTCCAGAGCGTGCAGTTCGTCGATCTGATAGCTCTATGCCTAGCCCGGAATTGGAAGAACTCACGGGCGCATACAGCAAGGCAAAAACCTCAATTTCCTATGCGAATAAGACGCGCAATACTGCACTCGTTAAAGTTTCACTGTCGCGGGATGATGAAAAGAAGAAGGAGATCAATAGGCGCCTGGGCAGGATCAACTCGGTCATTGACCCAAAGAAGAGGCAAGTAAAAAAATATGAAGAAGCCTTGAATGGAGGAGTATCACAACAGGATATTACCAGGTTGGTAAAGATATTCAATTCCGCTTCTGAAGATGCGGAAAAATTGAATAACGAGCTTCATGAGATAAAGTCTGCAGCAGTTTTGGAGCCGGGCGACCTAGTGCTGGCTAAGGGGGTGGGCGACTGGGAAGCGTGTAAGGTGGCCACTGTCGCTGATAGGTCTTTCACCTGCAACGCCATTGCAGAGTATCGAGATCCTAACGTCGCCGGCCCTACGCTGACAATCGCAACCGAGAGTAAATCTTGGCACCACCTCGAGCCAAATAGCTGGCACCGTCATTACATGAACAAGAAAGGGGAGGCGTGGGAGGATATACGAGGGGCGTCGCGATGGGATAACTATCGGGATGCCCGCCAAGCCCTTAATTATCGCGCGAATACGTACCATGGAATCAATGTGGGAAATATGTTCCAGAATCCACATAAAAAGGATTGGCATCACATACATGAAAACAGTGCTGGGGGTGCGCATTCGGTAACGAATCTAGCCCTCACTGACTCTGATTTAAACCGGAAGACCTTTAATAACTGGTTCCGCGATACGGCCGACGAGCGCACAGGTGGCGTGCCACTTCGGGACTTTTTGCGAAATATCGATGATCCAGAAATACACGAAGAATGGGGAAGGGTGTGTATTGAGGAGCACGGTCATATGATCGAGATGCGAGAAACCAAGTGGGGGCAATTCCAAGAACTAGTCGAGGATCCCGCAAAAAAGGCAGCTGTAGTTGCACGATTCGTTGCCGCTCTCCGGGCAAGAATGGGAACGGTCTAACATTCACTGTATGGAGGACTAATGAGGACACAAGCGGTTCTCCGGTTCAAGACACCTCCGATTCACGTCGAGGTATATGAGCTCCTCAACAGGCACAAAGCTCGGCAGCGCACGGGATCTCTGGTTGTCTGGGATTATCCAACTGAGCTAGTGCCGCAAGAGATGACGAGCCTTCTGCGCTCCCGTGAAATTGAATTCGACACTTCCTTTACTCTCCATCCAACTTCTGATGACCCGTCAAGTGGGCTCGCAGCCTATCTGCGGCTAGATGATTTCGAAGATCACTATGCAATTTCAGAGGAGCTATTCCTGGCGCGGCAGAAATCTACCCTTTCCTTCATTGGGAGCGATGCACTGGTCTCGGCCTTCAGCGTCTACACGAATGATGTCGCATGGCAGGAACTCCGTGAGTACAGTGGATTTTATGTATTGGCCTCCGTTCCTCGGCTTCCCGATCCCGTCGTAATCCCTCGTGCTGTTTGGAGGGCAGAGACGCGAGAGGGAAGTTGGGCGGTGCAGAGCGACGGCCGAGAATTTCTGACGCAGGGAAACATGGAAATTTTGCAGTGGGCAGGTATCGCACAATCCGATTATTGCAATATTGGCGGTCAAGTATTCCGGTGGGAACGTCCCCCTATTTTCGGTGGGGCCATCATCGCTTTTCTGGCGAGTGAGGAAGTAATCGGAGTATCTGGGCCTCCGATTTTTCTGGGTAAAATCGATCCGCCGTAGCTGGTGCTCATCGGCTACGAGTTGGCGGCATGATTACAATCGCGTCGCGCGACGTACAACTGGACGTGGCAGGGGCTGGGTTCCACGACTGTGGTGAGGTGGTGTAGCTCGTCGGGTCTGCGATGTGCGGAATGGTCACCCGTTCGTGTGTTTGTTGCGGCATCCTGCGTTCGGCAGGCGGCAAGTACATACACGTACTGCATGGTGAGGCGTCATGTCCTGGTCTGGTGCCTTGAGATGACGAGCGAGGTCCGCGACTGGCTTCATCGGCTGAGAAAGGACGACCGCGATATCGCGCGGCTGGTCGGCCAGGCCATCCAGGCTCTGGTTGAAGAGGGACCTGGATTGGGTCGGCCGTTGGTCGATCGAATCAAGGGGGCCGAGGTGCACAACCTCAAGGAACTTCGCCCGGGATTAGCCGGGGCCAGTGAAGTCCGTATGTTGTTTGCCTTCGACCCTCGGCGTAACGCGGTTCGCTTGGTGGCCGGGGACAAGGCAGGGCAGTGGTCCGGGTGGTACCGCTGGGCGATTCCGGCAGCCGAGGCCCGCTGCGCCGAGTGGCTGGATCACCTGGCGCGGACGGCAGGAGGAGGCAGAGGAGTGACCGGGCTCCACGCTTGGGACGACGTCAAGCACGAGGTTTTCGACGCGGAGGACCTCGATGCGATCGATGCCGGGGCTCAGCGCATGGTGGCCGAGGCTCGTGCGCGCCGGCTGGCCGAGATGCGAAGGCAGCTTGGTCTTACGCAGCGGGAAGTCGCCGCCCGCATGCATGTGCGGCAGGAGCGGGTGTCGGCGATCGAACGGGGAAATGCGGCAGCCGCGGAGGTCAGGACGATCGCCGCCTACATTGCGGCCCTGGGAGGTCAGTTGGAGATCGTCGCGAACTTCAACGACACGCGGGTCACCGTTGCGTGAGGCGTGCCCGGGCGCGGCGCTGTGTCCGGCTCCCGGGCATGCGGCGAAAGCCGGGTCCTGTGGAGTGGGCTGGGGATGCGAGTGGCTCAGTTCAGTAGCGACATGTACGGCCCGAACTCCGCTGCCAGCGTCAACCGGCCCAGCTTCTGGTACTCCCGTTGCACCGCGTGGATCAGGTCCGTCATCGTCACCGGGCTGCCCGACTCGGCGGCCAGGTAGGCCGCCGTCACGGCCACCGAGCGGATGTTGCCGCCCGACAGTTCGAAGGAGTCCGCGCAGAAGTCCAGGTCCAGGTCCGCGGTGCGGGGGAGGACCGGGCCCAGGCAGCGGTCCCAGAGGGTGCGGCGCTGGGAGGCGTCGGGGACGGGGAAGTCGACGACCAGGTCCAGGCGGCGGGTGAAGGCGTCGTCGAGGTTGGCGCGGAGGTTGGTGGCGAGGATCGCCAGGCCGTCGAAGGTCTCCATGCGCTGGAGCAGGTACGCGCTCTCGACGTTCGCGTAGCGGTCGTGCGCGTCCTTGACCTCCGAGCGCTTGCCGAAGATCGCGTCGGCCTCGTCGAAGAGCAGTACGCCGTTGATGCCGGCCGCTTCGGAGAAGATCCGTTCGAGGTTCTTCTCCGTTTCGCCCACGTATTTGTCGATGACCGTGGCCAGGTCGACCGTGTAGAGGTCCAGGCCCAGGTCCGCGGCGATCACCTCGGCGGACATCGTTTTGCCTGTGCCCGAGTCGCCCGCGAACAGGGCCGTCACACCTCTGCCCCGGCCGCCGCCCGGACGCATGCCCCACTCGCCCAGGACCCGGTCGCGGTGGCGGGCGCGGGCGGTGAGTTCGCGGAGCTGGGCGAGCGTGTCCGGCGGGAGGACGAGGTCGGACCAGGTCACCGCAGGTTCTATGCGGCGGGCCAGGCGGTCGAGGCCCGCCGCGTTCTGCGAGCGGGCGCCGGCGCGGATGTGGTCCGGGTGGAGGGCGCCGCCGTCCAGCGTCGCGGTCTGCGAGGCACCTTGAGCGGCCCTGGCGATCTGATCGGGGGTCAGGAGGAACGGGGAGAGGAGGTGCGTGAGGTCCAGGTGCGGGGGGATGGGGGCGGGGTACGCCTGCTTCCAGAGGGCGGCCCTCGCGGTGGGTTCCACGCGCGGGGCGTGCAGGAGCAGGGGTGGGCGGGACGACCATGCCGCGTCCCACGGCACCCGGCCGATCAGGACCACGGGGACGGGGACGTCCGTCACCAGGCGGATGATCTCCGTCTTGCCCGGCTCCCGGGTCAGGGCGTCCAATGGTGCGCACACCAGACCCGCGGTAGTGAGCCGGGCCTCGCGGGCCAGGACGCGCACCGCCTCGGCGGGGTTCGGGTCGCGGGCCAGGCGGTCCAGGCCGACGCCCAGGACACCATGGCCCGCACGGGTCAGGGCGGAAGCGGCGAGCGCCGTCCCCGCGCCGCCCTGTTCCTCGCGCAGGTACGCGAGCGGGACCCCGGTGGTGAGGGCACGGGCGAGCCCCGACGGGTCGCCGACGCCGGGGACGTCCCGCCAGGGGACCAGAAGGTCCACGATGCGCGGGTCGGAGGTGTCGTCCCCGAGCAGGTGGGCCGTGACCCGGTCGGGGACGCGGAGTGCGCGGGCGAGGAAGGGGCGGCCCTGGTCCTCTACGAGCAGGAGGCCGCCGGCGCGGAGCGGTGCCTGCGGGGACAGGCGTGACCTGGCTCCCGCGTCGGCCGCGGACAGGCCGCACAGGCCGAGGGCGAGGCCGGTGGTGGGGCGGCGGCGGGTGACGTCGTCGTTGAGATAGCCGTAGAACTGCTCGAAGCGGTCGTCCAGGTCCGGGACGAGCGCGATCAGCAGGATCTCGGTGTCCAGTGCGGAGAGGCCGAAGTCGCGGGCGAGGGTGCGGAGGCGGGTGGGGCGGCCTGCCGCTTGCGCTGCGTCGGCCCGTGACTCCGCTTCGGCCAGGAAGGCCGCGTCCGTGTCGTCGGGAGCGGTGACCGTGAGGTGGCGGCCGTGTTCCAGGAGGCGGTGGATCGTCTCGTCGCTCAGGTACAGGCCGCGGAACGCGTCGTCGGGCGCCGGGTCCGTGAGCTGCCGGGCGTGGACCGCCCGCCGTACGCGCTGCTCGACGAGGATCGCCCGGTCGAGGAGGTGACGCAGGCCGGGGTCGGGGTCGGGGACGTGCGGGTCCGGGTCCGCGGGGAGCGTCATTCCGGGTGATCTTCCGCCACGCGCGATGCGATGCCGCCCCGGCGGGCCCCGTACACCGGCAGGCGCCTGCCGTCCGGTGTCGGCTGGGTGGCGCCCGGGGGCGCGGGGTGGTCCGGGGGTAGTTCGCCGAACCCGAGCCGAACTCCGTCCTCGCCGACCTGCGGGCCCGCCGGATAGACCGGGGACTCGGTGACCGGCACGCTCACCACCAGGTCGAGGGAGGGTTTGAGCTCGCCGCCGAGGGCGCTCCACACGTCGGCGAACGACCGGTCCTCGGGCGGTGGCAGCGCGACCGTCATGGGGACGGAGACGCCGATCTCGCCGAGTGTGCCGGTGAGTTGTCCGGCGGGCAGCGCCTCGTACCGCAGCAGACAGGACAGGAGCGAGGAGAGCAGGCGGTGCTCGTCCTCGGGGCGTTTGGTCCACGCGGTGATGAGATACGACAGCTTGAAGTAACGCGGCGGGCGGCGCCGGGCCACGATGGTGCCCTGCTCGTCGTACTCGTTGAGCAGACCGCGCTCACGACGGCGCATGTCCTCCCGGATGTCGTACAGGTACAGATTGACGGTGGGGGCGTTGACCTTGGCGGCCCAGTCGCGGGTGGGGGCGTCGAAGACCACCGCCACCTGACCGCCCACCAGGGCGTCCGTCCGGAACATCCTGCGCAGCGCCTCGTCGACCTCGTGGATCACGGCTCGTCCCTACCTCCGGCCCGCGAAGTCCGGCGGCTGGAGGCTGTGTTGCACGATCAGCACCGGCTTCGTCAGCCGGTCCAGCCCCCGCACCTGGGCGCGGAGCGTACGCGGCCCGGTCCGGTCCTTGCGCAGCACCAGCACCTGCGCCTCGAAAGTGCCGTCCGGGCCCACCCGTACGGCCGACTGTGCCGCCGTGATCCCCGGGCTCCAGGTGAGCGCGACCGTGCGGCCGGGAGGGAAGTCCTTGCCGCGCGCCACCACCACATCGCCGGGCCTGGCCACCTGGGGCGTGACGGTCAGCTTCGGCTGGAGGACGCGGAAGCGGGCCGTGTCGGTGTTGTTCGCGTTCCGGGGGTCGCGCGGTGAGCCGGTGACAGAGGCCCGGACCTCACCGCTGACGGCGGTGTCGTACACGGCGGTCTGGGTGACGAGGATGCGTCCGCCGGGCGCGATGGTGCAGGGTTTCGCGGGGGTGCAGTTCGACAGGGCGGACAGGGCGCGCTCGCGGGTGTCGTCAGTACGCGGCCAACTGGTCGTGAGGACGACGTTCTTGGCCGCCTTGGGGCCCGCGTTGGTGAGGGTGAAACCGGCCCGTGTCGTCAGGCCCGTGTAGGTGGGGACGGGGGACGTGGTCGCCGTGACGGCGATGTCCGCCTCGTTCGGCGTGGGGGCCGGGGTGACCGTGAAGGTGGCCGTGCCGGTGCCGGTGTTGCCGGACGAGTCGGTGGCGGTGCAGGTGACCGTGGTGGTGCCGACCGGGAAGCGGGAGCCGGAGGCGGGGTCGCAGGTGATCGGGAGCGCGCCGTCGGTCGCGTCCTCGGCGGTGGCGGTGAAGTCGATGACGGTGCCGTTGCTGCCGGTGGCTTCGACGGTGCGGTCGTCGACCGTGACGACGGGGGCGGTCACGTCGTTGACGGTGATCGTGATGCGCTGCTGGTAGTCCTCGGGGGTGGGATCGCCGCTGCCATCGACACCTCCGTCCTGGCCGCCGTTCTCGTTGCCGCCGTTGTTCTGGCCGCCGTTCTGGTCCCCGCCGTTCTGGTTGCCGCCGCCGTCCTGGCCTCCGTTCTGGTTGCCTCCGTTCTGGTCCCCGCCGATCTGACCGCCCCCGTTCCCGTCCCCGCCGATCTGACCGCCCCCGTCCCCGTCCCCGCCGATCTGCCCCCCGTTCTGGTCGCCGCCGTTCTGACCGCCCCCGTTCTGGCCGCCGTTCTGGTTGCCGCCGCTCCCGTCGGCACCGCCCGCCGTGATGCCTGCGATCACCCCATCGACGACCCCACCGATAACCCCGGCGCTCCGACCGCCGTCGGCGCCGCCGATCAGGCCGGCGAGGGCCCCGCCCAGAGAACCACCGTCCGCCGCACCGCCCCCGGACGTACCACCGTTCGTGCCGGTGCTCGTGCCGCCGTTCGTCCCTCCGCCGCCACCGTCCCCGCAGCCGTCGGAGCCGCTGATGGCGCCGCCGAGCACCCCCGCGAGCAGCCCGCCGTTCCCACCGCTGTCGGTTCCGCCGATGCCACCCGCCGCCAGCCCGGCGACGGTGCCGTCGCCACAGCCGCCGGATCCGCTGGTCAGGCCGCCGGCCGCGCCCGCGACGAGACCTGAGCCGCGGCCGCCGTCGGATCCGCCGACCACGCCGCCGATGGCCCCGGCGATGGTTCCCGCGGCCGAATCCCCGCCGCTGCTGCCGGCGCTGCCATCGCCGCTGCCGGCGTCGGAGCCGCCCCGGGCGCCGTCCGTTTCGTCGGCGGCCGCGTCGTCGGGGGCGATCCGCTGGCCGCGGAACTCCCGGGCCGGCAGCACGTCGACGGGCGCCTCCCCGCCCGGCGGCCTGCCGTCCAGGAGGAACTGGACGGTGCAGCTCAGGGTCGCGCCCTGCGGCGCGTCGTCCGCCACCGTGATCGTCTCGTCGAAGGCGGCGGTTTCTCCGCTCGTCACACGTCGGCTCGGGGGGTCCATGGTGACGGAGAGGGCGGGATCGCAGCTGACCGTCTGATGGGTGACGGTGGTGGGCAGGTTGGTCAGGCCCTGGGCGACGGTGTCGGCGACCTGGTCCGCGTCGATGTTCTGGAAGAGCCTGCCGCCGGTGGCCTGGACGACGTCGGTCGCCTGGTCGGGATCGTGGGTCGGCTCGCGGTTCTGGTCGGGGCCGTTGCCGTTGTCCCCGTTGCCGTTCAGACCGTCGCCGAGTTCGGTCGCCACGTCCACGCCGATGACCCGCGCACCCACGTACGTCAGGGAGTTGACCGCGTCGGTGAGGGTGTGTCCCTTGCTGGGATCGTGACTTGAGGCGTCGCCGACGAGCACCACGACGGGGCTCGCGCCGTCACGGAAGACGGTCTGCCCTTGCGACCCGTTGCCGATCTCCCACAGCGCGTTGATCCAGTCCTCCGCGGGGCCCGGACTGTACGAACCCCGGTCGGCGGTGAGACGGTCGACGCCCCTCTGTACGGCGTCCAGGTCGTCCGTGAGTCCTTGGAGCACCGTGAAGACACGGTCTCCGTCCACCTCCTGGTCTCCGTACGTGGCCACGGCGAAGCGGGAGTCGGGCTGTTCTTCGCGCACCCGGTCGGTGATCAGGCCCAGGTTCGTCTGGACGTTGTCGATGGTGGGCTGCATGCTGCCCGTGCCGTCCACCAGCAGGACGACGTCAGGCCGGGGCGGCACCACGGGCGTACGCACACGTTTGTCCACCGTGAGCGAGCCGCCCGGGTCCAGCGGCTCGTCCACCACGGCGGGGGTCACCGCCGGCTGCGGGGCGGCGGCCGGCACGTCCCCGGCGGCGCTCGTGACGACGCCGGCCACCAGGAGCAGTACGGCGGTCAGCACACCGATGTGGACTACCTGAGGACGCGCGCCGACAGGTGGGCGCCGGCGCCGGAATCCCCGTACAGAACGCACTGAACACCCCACTCAGGACTCATGACCGGCCCGAACGGCCCACTCCGGATTTTCACGACCGGCGCGCTCGGACTCCCACCCTCGTGGATCGCCGGCACCTGGAGCAGAGGGGGCGAGCCAGCCCTTCGGGAAGGGCCGGCTGCCCTATGAGGCACGGGGGGAACTACCCGCGCGTGATTCTCATATCAACCCCTGCCGCAGCGCATACGCCACCGCGTGCGAGCGGTTGCGCAGACTGAGACGGGACATGACGGCGTGCAGTACGTTTTTGATGGTGCGTTCGGAGTAGGAAAGCTTCAGGGCGATGTCGGCGGTATCGTACCCCTCGGCCACCAGTCGCAGTACCTCGATCTCGCGTGCCGAGAGACCGGTGAAGGTGAGCCCGTGCGGTGAGAGCACCTGCCCCTGGAGCCGTCCGACCTGTTCGAGCAGGCTTCCGAGCAGGTCGGGCGGCACCCGGCCCTCGCCCTTCGCCACGGAGCCGATCACCTGCACCAGGCGTTCGGGAGTCGCCTCGGAGCGTCGGACGACGCCGACGAAGCCGCATTCCGCGGCGTTCACGAGTTGTTGTTCGTCGATGTGGGTGGTGACCAGTATCCCCCGCGCGGTACTGGTCCGCTGGATCTGGCGCAGCAGCCGTAACGCGTCCTCGTCGACGGCGTCGAGGACGACGACCACCACCTGCGGTGAGTCCCCCTCCTCCCATTCGATGACCTTGACTTCAGGCCGGGTGCGCAACTGGCTGGAGACTCCGGCCTGCGATACGGGATCCTGGGCGCGCAGCGCCACTGTGATGCGTTCTCCGTTCGTCTGCAACACGTCGCTCTCTCCCCTCGGGCGACTGAGGGAGAACGCCAGGGAAAAGTGAAAAGATCGCTTACACGACTTCATCACGTTTCATTCGCATGCGTCTCCCTTTATCAACTGGCCCACAGTAATGCCCTGGATTCCACAAGGGAATTGCTGGTGCCTCACCGGGCATCGGCATTGCCCGAAAGTGTTCCTGCGCGGCCGGTCTTCGCGGGTCGTGGCGGACAATACGGTGCGCGGCATGAGTGTTTCGGCGAACCTGGACGAGTCCTCCGTCACCGTCGAGCCCGGCGGCCAGGCGGATCTTGCGGTGCAGGTGCTCAATTCGGGGACCACCGTTGAGGAATGCCGGTTCGAGGTGGTCGGGCCGTGCGCCGACTGGGCCACGGTGGAACCGGTGAGTCTGTCGCTCTACCCGGGCGCGACCGGCAGCGCCACCGTCACCTTGCGTCCGCCCCGCACCTCGCAGGTGCTGCCCGGCGAGACACCGCTCGGAGTGCGGGTGGTGCCGACGAGCGACGGCGCCGAGACGGCGGTTCTCGAACGGGACGTGACCGTACTGCCGTTCACCGAGATCACCTCGGAACTGGTGCCGCCCGGTTCGAGCGGCGCGTGGCGCGGGCGGCACAAGCTGGCCGTGGACAGCAGGGGCAACACACCCGTCACGATCGCGTTGAGCGCGCGCGGCGCGACCGAACGGTCGCGGCTCGCCCTCGATCCGGCCGAGGTGGAGATCCCGCCCGGACAGGCCAAGTTCGCCGTGCTGTCCGTGCGCCCCGCCAAGCGGCTGTGGCGCGGAACGCCGATCACCCATCCCTTCCAGGTGGCGGTGACGCCCCGGCCCCGGGAGGGACAGGACCCGTACCAGCCGGTGCTGCTGGACGGTTCCTACGAGCAGCAGGCCATCCTGCCCCGCTGGCTTCCCCGCGCCCTGGTCGTGGCGGTGCTGCTGGCGGCAGCGCTGGTGGGGCTCTGGTACTCGGTGCTGCGGCCCACCGTACGCTCGGCCGCCCGTGAGGCGATCACCCCGCAGGTCGTCGAGTCCGCGGCGCGGCAGGGGAACACCGCCCCGAACGGCGGCGGCGACAACGGACAGGGTCAGGAGGCGTCCGGCGGTGGCGGGCAGCCGGGCTCGGCCGGCTCCGGCGGCGCGTCCGCGTCCCCGGGCGGCAGCGCGAGTGCCGCGCCCGGTGTGCCCGGTGGGTCCGAGCCCGGTGGAGCCGCGGTGCCGTCGAGCGCCCGGGTGCAGGTGCGGGACGCGGTGGGGGGCAGCGCCACCCGGCGGACCGCGTACGCGGTCCCGGACGGCAGTACCTTCGAACTGACCGACATCGTGGTCCAGAACCCGCAGGGCGACGCCGGCACCCTGGTCATCTCCACCGACGACGGGCAACTGCTCAACCTGGCGCTGGAGAACTTCCGTGACTCCGACTACCACTTCGTCACCCCTGTCGAGGTGCAGTCGGGAGGCCGGATCACCATCGCCGTCAGCTGCCGGGAGGTGGGCAGGCCGGTCAAGGCCCCGGCGCCGTCCCAGTGTTCGGAATCCCTGTTCCTCGGCGGCAAGATCTCGACGAAGGCGCAGGCGGGCGGCTGACCCAGGCGGGCTCGCGGAACCCCGACGGGACGCGGAAGAGGTCCCAAGGGGCCGGGGAAGTGCCTGGATTCCGGGGGCCGTCGCACCACCCCGTGCCCTTCGGTCATGCCTCGGGCGCGGACTCCTCCTCTTCCTCGTTCCCGTCCTCCGCCGCCCGCTGCACGAACGCTCCCTGCACGTCCGCCGGTTCCTCGTCCTCGTCGGCGGCCTGACGCTGCACCGGGGCGGTGGCGGCGGGAGCGGCCGACGGCGCGGCCTCGGCGGGTGCCGCGACGGACTCCGGGGCGGGGGCGGCCAGCACGCGGTCCGCGTTGGCCGACGCCTCCTGCTCGAAGCGGTCGGACGGGTCGCTCACCCGGATCCCGCCCGGAGCCTCCGTGCCGTCCACCGGGCCGTTGCGCTGCTGGATGACATGGGTCAGCTCATGGGCGAGCGTGGTACGGCCCTGGTGCGAGGCGGGATCGTAACTGTCCCGCTGGAAGACGATGTTGTCGCCGACCGTGTAGGCGTGGGCGCCGACGTCCTGCGCCGACTGGTGTGCCGCCGATCCGGTGTGCACGCGCACGGAGGAGAAGTCGGCGCCGAGCCGGCCCTCCATGTCCGCGCGGGTGTCGGTGTCCAGGGGCTGACCGCCGCCGGACGAGACCACGTCGTGGACGCTGGAACGGGACTCGCGCCGTTCCGGCTCCGGTTCCGCCTCCCGCTGGAGCGCCGCGCCGACGGCCGCGTTGCCGACCGTCCGTTGCAGGGTGCTCATCCCGGACCGGCCGATCACCTCCGTACGCCCGGTGGCGGCGGCCGCCAGGAGGTGCGGAAGATCCGCCGACGGCTGGTCGTGGGTCTCCCGGGCCGCCCTGACGGACTCGTCGTGCTCGTGTTCCTGTCCCTGATCGTGTGCGCGCATCTGCCGCTCCCCGGAGAATGCCGGACGTTCCCTCCCAGCGTCGCGGGCCGGTCCGGTTCCCGTCCAGGGGCGCACGTGGTGGGGAAGGGCAGCCCGGATTGCCCCTTCGGGCAAGGCACCGTCCACGCGTGGACCCCCGCGCTTCCCGGCGCCGGCGGCCCGCCGGTCCCAGTGGCGGGCCAGAACACGCCCAGGAACCGGGCGAGGCAGTCGGGCGCCTGGCCCGATGAGGATCTCGGCGTGCCTCGGCACGGTCGACCGGCACGCCGGGGCAGGGCAAGTCGCGCGAAGGCCCGCAGGGCCATCCGACAGGTCATCCGAACGCGCACGAGAACGGATCACGCCCGACCACGGACAGCATCCAGATCGACACCGGTGAAGGTTTTTCGGCGTGCTACGGGGGCCCGGAAGCCGCCCGTGAACCCGATCACGGAGCGGCGGGCGCGGACGGCGGCGTGATCGTCGCCGCCTGTAGTCGTGCCGGCACGCAGGGAGCGGACCCGTGGGTGGCCCCGGCCCACGGCGGCTGGATTTCCGGCCGACCCGGAAACGCGAGATCCTGGTGGGACGCCGATCCTCGATCCGGCGAACAAAACGCGGGCCGGAGCGCATCTCACGCTTCGTCGAGCCCACCCCATGCTGATACGGCCCAGACCGCGACGGGGTACCGTCGCGTCTTCTGAAAGGAGGCCGGGCGATGAATCTCCCGTCGTACCGTGACCGCAGCAGCGCGGCAGTAGCGCCGCGACTGTCCGGGCGGGCCAGGCACGCACGCAGACTGAGCACCACGGCCGCCGTGGCGGTGGTGCTCCTGGCTGGCTGTGGCACGGGCACCCCCATGGCGGCCCCGCAGTCCAGCGGCTCCCGCGCGTCCTCAGCCCCGCCCGCATCGCTTTCCGCCTCCCCGTCGTCCTCGTCCCGCGCTGCCTCCCCCGTGCCCGGCGCCGCCCCGGCCACGTCCCTCGCTCCGGACCTCACCGCCACCGCCACCACGTGCACCAACAGCACGAAGCTGGCCGGGTGGTCGAACCGCCGGCTGGCCATGCTGACCATCGCCGTCCCGGTGTCGGAGACCTCGGTGTCCGACATCACCTCCGAGGTGAGCGCGGGTGCGGGCGGTGTGCTGCTGTTCGGCAGCAAGGCACCGTCCGACCTCGGCGCCCGGCTGAAGGCCCTGAAGTCCCATGTCCCCGGCAACCGTGGCCTGTTGGTGATGACCGACCAGGAGGGCGGCGGCATCCAGCGCATGTCGAACCTCGTCGGATCGCTGCCCTGGCCCGCGTACATGGGCACGCACTGGACCCCGGCCCAGATCCAGCAGAACGTCAAGAAGGTCGCCACCAAGATGGCGGCCGCCCAGGTGAACATGGACCTCGCGCCGGTGGTCGACGTCGACGGCAGGAACGTGGCCCCCAGCCGGACCAACCCCGACGGATGGCGGTCCTTCAGCGGCAACACCTCGGTGGTCTCCAAAGCCGGTGTCGCGTACATGAACGGGTTGCGCGACGGCGGCGTGATACCCGTCGTCAAGCACTTCCCGGGACTCGGCGGCTCCAGCTACAACTCCGACTTCGGCCCCGCCCGCACCCTGCCCTGGTCCACCCTGCAGAAGGTGGGCCTCCCGCCGTTCACGGCGGCCATCAAGGCCGGCGCCCCGGCGATCATGGTCTCCAACAACGTCGTACCGGGTCTGACCACCAACCCGGCAAGTCTCTCCCCGACCGCCATCACTTCCGAGCTGCGCGGCAAGCTGGGCTTCAAGGGCCTGGTCGTCACCGACTCGCTCAGCGCCAAGGCGATCTCCGCCGCCGGCTTCAGCATCCCCGGCGCCGCCGTGCAGGCCCTCCACTCGGGCGCCGACATGGTCATGTTCGACCTGGGGGGCGATGTCAGCTCCCGGACGTCCTCGATCGCCTCGGCGATCACCAACGCGGTGGCCGACGGTCACCTCGCCCGCAGCCGCCTCATCGACGCGGCGCAGCACGTCCTGGCCGTCCGGCACGTGAATCTCTGCTCCTGAGCGCGCCGCCGGGCCGCCGGCCCGGCACCGAGAAAGGCCGCGCACCACGGCGGACCCGGACGTGCGCCACCCCGTGCGTTCGACGGTGTACGACCTGGTAATACGTTTCCCATGCTCTCTTCCCCGCCACCGCCCGCCGCCGCGCCCGCGTCCGCCACCGCACTCACGCCCGTCGCCGCACCCACGACCGCCGTACCCGTCGTCGCCGCGGACAGGCCCGCCTCGTGCCCGGCGACCGCGGCCCTCGGCGGGGGCGGACGGCGATGAGTGCCCCTTCCGTCTCTCTGCGGAGCCTGATACCGGCCGTCTTCCTGCCGACGCTCGTCTTCGAGATCGGCGTGGGCGCCCTCGCGCCGGTGCTCGCGCTCAACGCCAGAGCGCTCGGCGCCTCGGTGGGCACCGCGGGCCTCGTGCTCGCGCTGCTCGGTGTGGGACAGATCCTCGCCGATGTCCCGGCCGGGGCTCTCGCGGCCCGGGTCGGCGACCGGAAGGCCATGCTCATCGCCGCCGGGATCGCCGCGGTGACGCTGGCCGCGGGCGCCCTGTCCAGAAGCGTCTGGCAGGTCGCGCTCGCGGCGACGGCCACCGGCGCGACCAACGCGGTCTTCAACCTCGCCCGGCAGGCTCACCTCACCGAGGTCATACCCGTCGAACTGAGGGCCAGGGCGCTCTCCACACTCGGCGGCATGGTGCGCGTCGGCGCGTTCATCGGCCCGTTCATCGGCGCGGCCGTACTGACGGCCCGCCCGGTCCGTGACGTGTACTGGCTGGCCCTCCTGTGCACGGCCGTGACCGCCGTGGTCCTGCTGGTCGTGCCCGACGTCGCCGAACCGGCGCCGACGGGTCCGGCGGCCGGCTCCGCGCCGCTCCCGGTGCGCTCGGTGGTACGCGCTCACCGCAAGGTCTTCCTGACCCTCGGTGTCGCCGTCGTGCTGGTGGGATCCGTCCGGGCCACCCGACAGACCGTCCTGCCGCTGTGGGCGGAACACCTGGGCCAGAGCGCGTCGTCCACGAGCGTCATCTTCGGGATCGCCGGACTGGTCGACACCCTGACCTTCTACCCGTCGGGAAAGATCATGGACAGGGCCGGACGGCTGTGGATCGCCGTGCCCTCGATGCTCGTCCTGGGGCTGACCCAGGCGGCTCTGCCGCTCACCCACGGTCTTGTCGCGCTGACCGTGGTGGCGATGCTCATGGGGTTCGGCAACGGCATCGGCAGCGGCATCCTGATGACGCTGGGCGCGGACGTGGCGCCGCCCCGAAGCCGCTCCCAGTTCCTCGGCATCTGGCGGCTGTGCGCCGACTCCGGAAGCGCGGGCGGCCCCCTGATCGTGTCGGCCGCGGCGTCCTTGGGCAGTCTGGCGGTGGGCATCGCCACGATGGGCGGCGTGGGGGTCCTCGCCGCCGCGGCTCTGCTGCGCTGGGTACCGCGCTATTCCCCCTTCGCGACGACCGGCACCCGCACGGCACGCACCGTGTCCGAGAGAACCACGGCCGTGTCCGAGGGGGCCAAGACCTGACCGGCGAGGCTCCGCTGCCCGGCCGCCGCACCGGCGCCGCCCGTTCCCGCCGCGAACACCGCCCACCCGCGGTCTGGCGGGCCTGACGAGCGGAGTGCGCGGCCCCGTTCCTCTGCTGCCCCTGGGAATCCGCGGCCCCGTTCCTCCGCTGCCCGGGGGAATCCGCCCCGCCCCCGGACCGCTGGGCTGGACCTGCCCGCTGGGACGCTGCTCACGGGTGGTGCTCGCGGGCGAGAGCACGGGCACCCCGGTCTGCGCCGCCGCCGGCCCCGACGCGAACGGCATGACCCCGTACGTGCCCCGTCCGGGAACACCGTGAACGCGTTCCTTGCGGAGATGGCCACCAAGCTGATGGACCGCTGGCTCACCGCTCTGGTGGCACCCGGAATGCTCTGGGTCGCCGTGCTCGTCGCGACGACGCGGCTGGGCCAGGACGCGCCCTTCGCGTTCGAGCGGCTGAGCGCCTGGCTGGACCGGCTCGCCCGGTACCCGGCCGTGCACGCGCCCGTGGTGGTCATGCTGCTGGCGGTCGCCGTCGTGCTCGCCGGCGGGGCGGTCGGGCTGATCGTGGGTGCCCTGGGCGGCCCGGTCGAGCGTTGCTGGGCCCTTCCCGGCGACCTGCCGCCCGCCGCCTGGCTGCTCAAGGCGCGCCGTCGCCGATGGGACCGGGCGACGCTGCGGCTGCGGACCGCCGTTCTGGGCGCCGTCGAACTCGGCGCGGACGGGGCCGACACCCGGCGTGCCGACACCTCGGTCCTGCGGCGTCAACGGCAACGCGTCCGGCTGGGTCCGGGCCGCCCGGTGCGGCCCAGCCGGATCGGGGACCGGTACGCGCGGACCGCCGAGCGGGTACGGCAGGTCAACGGCTTCGACGACCTCGCCCTGGTCTGGCCCAGACTGTGGACCGTGCTGCCGGACTCCCTGCGTGCCGAGATCACCGTCGCCCGGGACGGCACCAGCGATGCCGCGCGGCTGTTCGGCTGGGGCGCGCTCTACCTGGTGATCTCGGCATGGTGGTGGCCCGCCGCCCCGCTCGGGGTGGCCGTCCTCGCCGTCGCCACGGTCCGGGCCCGTTCCACGACCGAGAACCTGGCCGACCTGATCGAGGCGGCCGTGGACCTGCACAGCGCGGATCTGTCCGCACGCCTCGGCCGGCCGGCCGCGCCCTCACCCGTCGCCGCCGGACATGCGATCACGGCCCGGCTGAGCCCGCGCTGAGACGGCCGCTCCACGGTCGGTACCGCCGTTGTCCGGCTGGTGCTGCGTATCCTCGACCGATGCGTTTGGGCCGGCGAGGTGTGCGGGTCGGAGGTCAGCCGGGCCCTCCTGCGGAAGCCGCCTCCTGAGCCGCCCCCACGTCCGAAGCCGGAGCGAGGACGACTGCCGCACCGGGAGGACCGGGGTCGGCTGGACAGCCGTTCGGCACCGCTGCCTCGACGGGCGACGACGACCACCGCGTTCGGTCCGAGGCCGGGCGGAGGATGCCACCGCGCGCGGGCCGAGTGCCGGGCGGAGGACGCCACCCCCTCCCTGTGTCACCGGCGCCGCCGCCTACAAGCGGATGTCCACCCGCAGTTCGGCCTGCGACGGTCGCACCAGCACGGACCGGGCGCGCGGGGGGTGGTCGGCCGCCGAGACGACCAGGGTGTGGGAACCCGGTAGCAGGCCGAGCCGGTAGTGGCCCGTTTCTCCGGTGTAGGTCTGGGCGATCCGCTGCCCGCGTGCGTTGATCACGGTGATCCGGGCGGAGCAGCCGCCGGGGTGGGCGCGGCAGTGCACCGTGCCGCTGACGGACACCGTGGCCGTGCTGTCCGTCCCGGCCGTGGCGGCGGCCCCGGCGGGCGCCCTGGTGGCGTGTACGGCCCCGGTGACCCGGGTGGCCGGGGACCGCACGGGGCGTGGCCCGCCCCGGTCCGCCGCCGGAGCGGGCGCGGGCCGCCGCACCGGGCCGAGTCGCCCCGGCTCCCGGTCGGTGCCGGACGCCAGGGGCAGGCCGCTCTGCTCGGCGAAGCCGGCGAGTGCCGTGTCGAGCGCCTCCAGTTCGCGCAGGGCGGTCTGCAACCGCTGGGCGCGGGGACCGGGGGAGGCGGGCCGGACATCCGCCCGCAGTTCCCGCACGAGCGGGCCGACGGGACACCAGACGCCCTGGGCGGTGCCGTTGGCGAGGTGGTGGTCGAGGGCGCGCAGCGAGTCGGTGAAGGCATGGGCGATGAGCCGGACGCGTTCGGAGAGCCGCGGGGAGAGGTCGATGTCGATGTCCGCGGCGGCCGCGAGGGCCCTGGCGTGTCCGGCGGCCGTGGCCAGCAGCGCCAGCCGGTGCTGCGGCCGACGTCCGCGCACCCCGAGCGGCATGCGCACCAGCGGCCGGGACACCTCGGTGACCTGGAACAGCGCGACGTCGACGGCTCGCGCCGCACCTCGCAGCCGCACCGGGCTGTCCGGTTCCTCCCAGCGGGCCGAGATCTGGGCGAGGAGATTCTGGACCGCCTGGACGTACCCGTGTTCCGCCTCGCGGACGATCGTCCGGGTGGACAGGGGGAAGATCAGCGCGGCGCACGCCGAGGCCACCAGGATGCCGATGCCGTTGTCCAGGAGGCGTTCGCCGAGCAGGTGATCCATGCCGCCGTCCGGCGTGGTCAGGCCGTAGAGCTGCACCAGCGCGACGACCAGACCGGTGGTCCACAGGGCGTAGGCCCGTTGCATGCCCCAGGAGCCGAAGGAGAGTCCGAGGACGATGACGGCGAGCGTCCAGTAGACGTGGTGGTGGCCGATCAGGCGGAGCAGGAGCACCCCGATCACCGCGCCGGCGGCGGTGCCGACCATACGGTGGCCGAACTTGCGCAGCCGTTCGGGCGTGGTGTTGGTGCCGAACAGCGTGATCATCACGCCGATCAGGCCCCAGTAGAAACGCTGCGGGTCGATGGCGTCGGCGATCGGACAGACGATCGCGGCGGCCACGCCCGCGTGCAGCGGGGCGCGCACGAAGGGCACCGCCCGCTGCCAGCCGCTGCGCGTGCGGGCGGTGAGCGCACGCCGCATCGGCGCGGCCGAGCCGGGGAGCCGGTTGTTCTCCAGCGCGACGGCGGAATGGAACGGCACGGCGGCGGGCGTGTTCGGTGTCCGTCTGCCCAGCGTCAGCCAGCTGACCAGGGAGCCGGTGAGGGAGCCGAGGGACTCCGCGACCCGGCGGGCGAGCGCGGCGCACTCCGCGTCCCGGGGGTCGGCCCGCGGGTTCCGCAGGATCGCGTCGGCCTGCTCGCGGATCATCTCCACGGCGGGCCGCAGTCCGTCGGCCTGGGCCGGCGGGGTGTCACGGGCCAGCAGCAGGCCCACCACCAGCGCCCGGCGCAGTTCTTCGGGCGGCGACTGCGCGGCGAGCGCCAGGACCGCCTTGCCGGTTGCGCGCAGGGCGAGTTCCGCGTCGAACAGATGGCGGTGCAGCAGTTCCGCCACGACGGGGTCGGCGGCGGCCTCGGGCTGCGCGAGCCGTGCGTCGATGGTGACGGTCACGATGTTCAGGCGGCGCAGGGAGCGGTTCATGCGGCGCTCCACCCGCTTCAGGTCGGCGTCGGGGTCGAGCGCGTCGACGGTGGTGTCGGCGAGGCGGCGGGCCTCCACGACGAAGGTCCGCTGGGTGCGCAGCAGATCCTCCCGCGGCATCGGGTAGCACAGCAGCAGCCGGCCGGCCAGCACCGCCGCCGCGGACACCAGGGCGACCGCGAACGCCTTGCCCACCAGGGCGGTCGGGATTCCCGCCATGGTGCCCACCAGCAGACCGTTGAACATCATCATGCCTGTGAGCAGCCCCAGCGGGCCGAACCGGGCCAGCAGGAAGGCCAGGGCGAGCGCGGCGACGTTGAGGGAGATCTCCAGGGTGCGGTCGCCGTGCAGGACCGCGGCCGTCCAGAGCACCGCGGCGAACGGGAACGGCATCCACAGGATGGCCTTGGCGAGTTGCTGCCAGCTGTTGCCGGACACCGCGAAGGCGCTCATCAGGCCCATCATCCCGGCGACCATCATGCCGATCATCGACGGGACGGCGAGGGCGTGGGCCATGCCGTAGCCGACCGCCAGGGAGGTGACCATGGCGACCAGCGTTCGCCAGCCCGCCTGCAACTGCCCGAGTCCGGGGTCGGTGACCAGTACCCAGTCCCACCACCTGTGCGGACCTGCCACCCGGCGGGGGGCCAGGCCGACGCGCACGGCCCGGGGAGGTCGCGCCCCCTTGGCGGGATCGGCTACCTGCCGGGCGGTTCCTGGGCTGGTCAAGTGGGCTCCGATCCGATGGCTTCGTCGACCGCGGCGACAGCCGGCCGGCGTACCCGGCGCGCTCTCCCGCGTCGGCGGTGGTGGTGTGCGGTGCGTTCAGCGGGACGGCGGTCTTCCGCTGCCGCCCTGGTCCGGGCGGCCGGGGCCGGGCGGGGGCGAGGGGGATCTCCGCCGTGCTCCGGCCGGCCGTACGACGTCGGCGCGCGGACTTCGGAGCATCCGGCGGGATGACCTCGTCGTGACCTCGTCGCGGCCGGTCCGAGACTCCGGAGCGCGGCGGCACACGGCAGAGTTCGGTGAAGGCGTGTGAACGCGTACCGCATGCCGTGCCCGCCGCACCGTCGACGCGGCGGCCGTCGGGGAGCCGCCGCCGGCACCGGAAAATACATGCATATGGAAATTATATCTCGGTGATGTTCCGCCCCCGGCGCCGGGGGCGGAGTGCGGGACCGTCCGGCGCCGGGAAGCGGAGCCCACCGGGCCGCGGTCCGTTTGGTGCGGTCCGCTCGATCCTCAACGGGCGCCGGTGCCGGACCTCCGGTCCGGCGGCGCGAACGGGGAAGCCGCACCGCCGTGACGGTCGGGCAGGCCGCGGGACGTCGCAGCCGCACGCGGACTCGGCGTCCAGGACGTGGCGGCTCGCCTCGCGGACATCCATGACCTCGACCCGTGCGGTGCCCGGCGGGTCACGCGAGCGTGGTGCGCCGCAGATCGGTCTCCAGCACCCGGCAGACGGGGACTCTGTCCGGCTCGGGCCAGGCATACCGTGCGCACGGACTCTCGGCGCGCGGGCAGAGCAGGACCGGCTCGTAGGGACGGTCGGTCGCGAGGCCCGCCGGTGTCAGCATCGAGACGTCGCGGGTGCGGCCGAAGACACCGAGGGCGTCCTGGGCCGCGCGCAGCGCGCGGTGCACGGCTTCGAGCGGAGCGGCCGGGTCCGCACCGCTGCGCAACGCGGCCAGCAGCGCGTCGAGCCGGGCCGGGCCGTCGGCCGGTCCGCGTTCCAGCGCCGCGCGGACCCGGTCGACGTTCTCGCAGACGTACGCGATCCCGTCGGCGATCTGCTCCGGCGTACGGCTTCGGCCTGATCCCATGAGTCGCCTCTCGGACGGTCGTTGCTCTCCTGGGCCGCTGGCGCAGGGACTCGCCATCGTACGATGGGGGACCGCTGCGACAAGGGGGACCGGGTGCGTCGCGACGAATGCCTGGCGTCATTGAGCGATGTCCTGCGACGGATCAGCGACTCGGGCGACCCGTCGCTCGCCCTGCTGCCGGCCGTCGACGCGCTGGTGGCCGAACTGACCGGGCTCGTCGACGAGTCGGAGCAGTGGGACCTCGACGCCAGGTATCTGCTCGGCTGGCTGAAGTGGTACCAGTTCGAAGCCTTGCCGCAGGGCCAGGGCAGGGCGGCGGCCGTGGCGGCGCTGGACCTGCTGACGCCGGGCGCGATCACCATCGGCGTGCGGGAGTTCCCCGGACCGCTGCTGCCGGCGCTGGCGGACCGGGTCGTGGCGAGGTCGGCCGCCCTGCTCCAGCACGCCGCGGCCGGCCCGGACGTGAGCCTGCTCTGCGATGTCGTCGATCACTGGATCCACCTGGTGAACGCCACCCCGCAGGGGCATCCCGACCGGCCGCAGCGCCTGACGATCCTCTGCGGCGGGCTGCACACCCGCTTCGTACGGACCGGGAACCCGCAGGATCTCAAGGACGCGCTGACCACGGGGAGGCGAGCGGTGCAGATCGCCTCCGGTCACCGCGATCTGGGAATGTGCCTGTCGAATCTCAGCGCCGTGCTCAAGGCCCGGTACGAGCTCCTGCACGTCCCGGCCGACCTGGACGAGGCCGTGGCCGTCGCGCGGCAGGCCGTGGCCGCGGCCGAGGGCCATCCGGGCCGGGGCGCGGCCCTGACGAATCTCGGCGCGATGCTGCAGACCCGCTTCGGGCTCACCGGCGCCGTTGACGACCTGGACGAGGCGACGGCGGCGACCCGGCGGGCTCTCGACACCATGCCCCCCGACAGCCCCGACCGGGCAGCCGGCCTCAACAACCTCTGCTCCGCGCTGCTCAGCCGGTTCGAGCGCACCCACGAGCCCGGGGACCTGGACGAAGCCGTGCGGGTCGGTCGCGGGTCGGTGGAAGCCGGCGCGGGCCATCCCGACCGGGGACTGTACCTGACGAGCCTGGGCGAGGCGCTTCAGCGGCGGTACCGGCAGAGCGGAGCGGCCGCGGATCTGGACGAGGCCGTGGCCCGGTTGGAGCAGGCCGTCGCCGCCTCCGCGGCCCACCCGGACGTACGGGGCGCGCGCCACGCCGAACTAGTGCCCCGACAGGCAACGTTCGCCCCGTCGCGACGCCCGGCACGCACTCTCGCCGCACCGGCCGAAAGCCCAAGTACGTCCAGTACGAGGACTTCCGGCCGGCACACCGAGAGCACGCACCGAACGCCGCTCCTTGACGGGCAAACGTTACCTGCCGAGGCACTAGGCAAGGCCCTGCAGACCCGTTTCGAACGGACCGGCACCCTCGCGGACCTGGACCGGGCGGTGGCCGTGCTGCGCCAGGCGGTCGCCGCGACACCCCCGCAGCGCCGCGAGTACGCGTCCCGCCTGCTGGATCTCAGCATGGCGGTGCGCCTGCGCTTCCTGCGCACCCGGGCGGCGGCGGAGGGCGACGAGGCGGTGGACCTGGCCCGTGCGGCCGTCGCGGCGGTCGGGGACACCGAGCCCGACCGGCTGGCACTGATGCTCGTCAACCTCGGCTCCGCGCTGCTGGTCCGCCACGAGCGGACCGGCTCGGCCACGGATCTGGACGAGGCCGTCGCGTCCTGCCGCCGCGCCGTCGAGACCGCCGACGGCGGCGACGCCCTGGGCGAACTCCACCTGACCGTCCTCGACCAGGTGCTGTGGACGCGGTTCTCGCTGTCCGGCACGGCCGACGACCTCGACGAGACGGTGGCCACCAGACGGGCCGTCACCGACCGGACGCCCGTGGGCCACGCCGAGCGGAGCACACGGATGCGGGACCTCTCCGCCGCGCTGCTCGTCCGCTTCATGCGCCAGGGACGGCCGGCCGACCTGGACGACGCCATCACCGCCGACCGGGCGGCCGTGGAAGCCGCGGCGGACGACCACGAGCGCACGGCCGGTCTGGCGAGCCTCTCCAGCGCGCTGTACATCCGCTTCCTGCGCAGCGGTGCGAGCGGCGACGGGGACGAGGCCATGGCCCTGGGCCGCCTGGCAGTCGAGGGACAGGACGACACCCGGGCGGAAGGACCGATGGCGCTGCAGAACCTGTCGAAGATGCTGCTGACCCGTTCGCGGCGGACCGGATCGCTGCCGGACCTGGACGAGTCGGTCAGCCTGGCCCGCCGCGCCGCCGAAGCGTCCTCGGGGCCGCCCGGGACCGGCGACGGCCGGGACGGGAGCATCCTCGTCCTCGGTCCCCGCCCCGGCGGGCGCGGTCGGCTCGCCCTGGGAAGCACCGGCGGCGACGGCCTGCCGCAGCACCTCGCCAGTTGCCTCATCGAGCGGTTCGAACGGACCGGTTCGACGGCCGACGCGGACGACGGCATCCGGGTGCTGCGCCGGCATCTGGAAACCTCCGCCGTCGACCCCGCGGAGCGGGTGCGCTGCCTGATGTCCCTGAGCATCGCGCTGAGGCTGCGCTCCGGGCGGTCCGGGGAACGAGCGGACCTCGACCAGGCGGTCGAGATCGCGCGGACCGCCCTCGACACGGCCCCGGCCGACAGCCCGGAGCACGGCGTGTGCCTCGGATCGCTGAGCAACGCCCTGCACATGCGGTTCACGCGGTACCGGGACGCGGCGGATCTGGACGAGGCGGTCGGGTTCGGCCGCCGCTCCGTCGCATACCACACGGCGGACGAACCGGACAGCGCGCAGAGCCTCATGAACCTCTGCGACGTGCTTCAGTCCCGTTTCCAGTACCTCAAGGACCGGCAGGCGATGGACGAGGCGGTGGACTGGGGGCGCCGGGCGCTCGAAGCGATCGGCCCCGGGAACCGCAGCCGCCCGAAGGCGCTGCTGCTGGTGGGAACGGCGCTGCACGCACGGGCCCAGCACACGAGGAGAGCCGCCGACAGCGACGAGGCGCTGCGGGTCCTCGGAGAACTGGTCCGCTCCGAGTCGGCGCCGCCGGGACTCCGCATCGAGGCCGCGCGGCTCGCCGCCGGACTGGCGGCCGCCTCGGACCTGGCCCGGTCGGCCGACCTGCTGGAGACCGCCGTTCTCCTGCTGCCCGAACTCGCCTCGCACCGCCTGCGCCGCCACGACCAGGAGCATGCCATCGAGTCCGCCGGCGGTCTGGCGGACACCGCTGCCGCCCTCGCGCTGGCCGACCCGACCCGCCCGCCGCCGCAGCGGGCCCGACGCGCCCTGTCCCTGCTGGAGGCAGGACGCGCGGTCCTGTTGAGCCAGACCCTGGACACCCGCGGCGACCTTGCCGAACTCCACCGCGTCCACCCGGCGCTCGCGAGCCGCTACGCCCAACTGCGCGACCGGGTCGACCGGGTCGACCGGGTCGACGATCCCCTGCGGGCCGCGGACACCGCGGCCGACGCGCCCGACGCGCGTGCCGACCCGGCCGCGCGGATGACCGAACTGCTCCAGCACATCCGCACCTTGGACGGATTCACCGCCTTCGCCCTGCCGCCCTCCCTCGACGAGTTGCGCTCCGAGGCCCGACAAGGCCCCATCGTCAGCTTCAACGTCCACGACGTGCACAGCCATGCCCTGCTGCTCACCGCGGACGACGTCACCGTGCTGCCGCTGCCCGCCCTGACCCCGCTCATGGTCATCGACAAGGCCAACACCTTCCACCTGGCACTGCGCGATGCCACCGATCCCGCCGCCGACCGCATCGCGGCCCAGCGAACGCTCACCGAGGTGCTGGCCTGGCTCTGGGACAACGCCGCCGGACCGGTCCTCGACGCGCTCGGCCACCGTACGGCCCCGCCCGAGGGGACCGACTGGCCACGGGTGTGGTGGGCGCCGAGCGGGCGCCTGGGCCTGCTCCCGCTGCACGCCGCCGGACACCATGACCGGCCCGGCACCGGACGCACCGTCATGGACCGCGTCGTGTCCGCCTACACGCCCACCGTCCGGGCCCTGCGACACGCGCGGCAACGCCAGACCGCCGCCGGTCCGCACCGTTCGCTCGTCGTCGCCATGCCCACCACCCCGGGGCTGCCGCAGCACGGGCGGCTCCAGCACGTGGCGGCCGAGGCCGAGTCGGTCGCCGGGCTGCTGCCCGAGCCCCTCACCCTGATCGAACCGGACCCGGGCTCCGCCGCCGGCCAGGGCGACCCGGCGCTTCCCACGCACGACCGGGTCCGGGCGGAACTCCCCGGACGGCCCGTCGTGCACTTCGCCTGCCACGGCGAGTACGCCCTCGACGACCCGTCGGCCAGCCGGCTCCTGCTGCACGACCACGCCCGCGCTCCGCTGACCGTCGGCGACCTCGCCGCCGTCGACCTCGAAGGCGCCCAACTCGCCTACCTGTCGGCCTGCCACACCGCCCTGAACGTCGCCGACCACCTCATGGACGAGTCGATGCACCTGGCGGGCGCCTTCCAACTCGCGGGCTTCCCGCGGGTGGTCGGCACCCTGTGGATGGTGGACGACGAGGTCGCCGTCGAGATCGCCGAGGATTTCTACTCCGCGCTGCGCGACCCGCGGACCGGGCATCTCGACCTCACTCGCGCCGCCCACGCCCTGCACCGCGCCACCCGCGGGCAACGCGACCGGTATCCCGGCACGCCGTCCCTGTGGGCCGCGCACCTGTACACCGGCGCGTGAGGCGGATCAGTCCGTCCCGAGGACGATCCGCCGGATCGAGGACAGATACCGTACGGCCGGATCGTTGCCGTACGACAGCGGGCCGGGCTGGAGCACCCGCGCGCCGAAGTCCGCGGAGTCCGGCCGTGGACCGTGCACCCCGTAGGGGGTGCCGTCGCCGTTGACGTCGGGGGACGTGGCATACACCTGACCGGCGCCCCGCAGCCCGCCCGCCGTGTCCGTGCCCGCGGACGCACTGCCGAGAAATACCGTCGCATCGACGTCCAGGGGTACGTCCCGGGCCGCGAACCCCACGACCAGGCCGCCGTAACCGTGCCCGACGACCGTGATCCGCGCCCGGTTGCCCGGGTCCTGGAACCGTGACGTCACCCGGAGTCCGGCGACGAACCCGGCCAGCCGGGCCGCGGCGCCCGCGGCCGGTGCCGGATCACGGGCCTCGTCGGGCAGCCGGGGCGCCAGGTAGTCGGCCCAGGTGATGACCGACACCGTGTCGTCGTCCGGTGCCGACGCGATCTGCCGGTAGAAGGACTCGGCACGCAGCAGCAGCGAGTCGGGCGCCGTCGCGCCGACACCGGGGATCAGGACGACGACACAGCGCGCCTGGTCCGGATCGTTCCGCGCGACGATCATCCGTCCGTCGGGGGAGAACCCGAGGAGAAGGATCCGGTCCTGGCCGGCTGAGTCGTCCGCCGCCGCTGAGTGTTCTGCCCGTGCCATGCCCCCGGAGTCTGCCGAAGGGCCGTCGGAAACACAAGGCGCCCCGCCGGAGCCGGTCATGGCTCCCGGACACCGGCAACTTCCCCTAACCGGCGCGGAGTTCGGACGGACAAGGCCGGCGGGTCGGTACGCAGGTGCCGGGCCAGCTCCGTGCCGAGTTCCTTGGTCAGCGGTCCGGTGCGGTCGATCCCCAACTGGTCGGCGAGGTCGGTGCCGTGCAGGCGGACGGCGGCCTCCAGGAGCGTGGCGTAGGTCTCGGTCGCCGCCCGGGTCCGCGACCGGGCGCTGACGACGAGGGCCACGCTGATCAGCGCGGCCGGCCACCAGAGCACCGCCACGGGCAGATAGAGCAGCGACCACGCGGCCAGGGCGGTGGCCCGGGTGAGGGCCTCGCGGGCGGCGGTGATCTCCGTACGGGGTGCGTCGGGCAGGACCAGCCACAGGTGGGGCCAGACGGCGGCGAGATCGAGGCGGTACTGCCGGTCCAGCCGGACGGCGACCGCCTGGACGCGGTCACCGCACCAGGTGGGCCGGTCCGGACGTTCGACGGAGACCGAGGCCATGCCGCGATGGGCGGCATGGCGGTCCGCCGGATCGGACCGCCGGCCCAGGGCCAGGGCGCGGGCCGCTTCCTCACGCTGCCGGTCGTAGTGGCGTGCGGCCGTCTCCCAGCGGTCCCGCCTGCGCCTGACCCGCCACTCGGCCGCCCGGCGCAGCGGGAGGGGCCAGGCACGCCAGTCGGCGGCGAGCCACAGCCGTTCCGCGAGGGCCCCGATCGCCTGGGCGGCCAGTCCCGCGGCGGCGGCGCCCGCCAGCACGGCGGCCAGTACGACGGCCTGTCCACCGGCGTCACCGACGACCGGGGTACGGGCCCAGGCACCGATCCGGTCGGCGAGGCGAGCGGGATCGAAGGGGTGCGTATGGCCGAGCGCGTGCGCCGTGGCCAGCACCGCCAGGTAGAGGGCGCCCGGCAGGACCAGCAGCGAGAACCACCGTTCGGCCAGCTTCCTTCCGATCTCGGACAGCAGGCCGCCCATCTCAGCACCGCCCCCCGCACGGCAGCCGGCCACCGCGTGCGCCCACGGTGGCGTCCACCGCTCGCGCCGGCCGCCACGGGGACCCTGCGCCGACCGGACGGCCGCACACACGCGCCGAGTCGCCGCTGTGCCCGGATGCCGCCTCGGGCTCGTCGGCCATGTGCTTCCTCCAGACGGACGGGCGCCGCCCGGTGCGGCGCGAGGCCGACACGAGGCGCGAGCCGGGTCGTTGCGACCCTGGAACGATAGCGCCGCGGTCGATCGCCGACCGCGTGTTCGCGTGGCCGGTCAGCGCAGGATCAGCGCGGGATCAGCGCAGGGACTGCGGGGTCTTGGACCCGACTCGGGTCGGTTTCTCCGGGTTGCGGACGTGGGCGGGACCCGGGCCCGCGGGCGTCCTCCACGTGGCAGGTCAGCACACCGCCGATCGCGCCGCCCGTGCACAGGCTCAGCGCGAGGCCGCCGAGCCGGACCTGGCGGTACCCGGTCCGGACGCGGGTCGGCCCGTTCGGGCCGGCGCCGGTCGGGCGGCGGTCCGCACGCCCCGGTCAACGGGCGGCGGCGGTCAGCCGGGTACGGGCCAGTGCCGCCGCGCCCAGGGCCACCGCGTCCCCGCCCAGCCGGGACGGCAGAGCGCGCACCGGGCGGCCGGTGACGGGAGGTTCGGCGGCCAGGGTCTTGCGGAGCACGGGTTCGAGCAGGGGCCAGGCCCCGCTGACGCCGCCGCCGAGCACAAAGGTGTCGATGTCCAGCAGGCCCGCAACGAGCAGGATCGCGCGGGCCACACCGGCGCCCGCCGCCTCGTACACCGCATGTGCGTGCGGGTCGCCGCGCCGTGCCGCGCCGGCGATCTCCCGGGCGGTGGCCGCGCGGCCGGTGCGCTCGGCGTAGCGGGCGGCGAGCGAGCGGCCCGACGCCAGGGTCTCCAGGTGGCCCTGGCCCCCGCAGGTGCACGGCAGGTCGCCGAAACCGGGCACATGGCCGATCTCGCCGGCCGCGCCGCGCGGCCCGGCGTACAGTGCGCCGTCCAGCCACAGCGCACCGCCGACGCCGGTGCCGAGCGTCATACCGAGCACATGGGTCTCGCCCGCGACGGCACCCCCGGTCACCTCGCCGCGCAGGAACGCGTTGACGTCGTTGTCCAGGAACGCCGGTACACCCAGGGCGCGTTCGACGGTCGACGTCACCGGGAATCCGGCCCAGCCCGTGAACGAATCGCTCGCCACCAGCACGCGTCCCGCCTGTGAGTCCACCACGCCCGCCGCGCCCACCCCGACGCCGAGCAGCCGGGCGGGGGTGCGGCGCAGCAGCCGGCGCAGCGCGTCCAGGGCGGCGCCGACCATGGCGGCCCCGCCCTCGGCCGCCGGGGTCGCCACCTCCGCCCGGTCGACGACGTCCAGATCCGGTGCGCACAGGATCACCTGTGTGGTGGTGCCGCCGATGTCGATTCCGGCCACCGCCTCCGGTCCGTGCGTCACGCGGTCGCCTCCCGTTCGCCGGCGGTCCTGAGGGCCCCGCGCTCCGCGCGGCGCCGCCGCTGGAGCACCGGATCGGGTACCGGCACCGCGGCGATCAGCCGCCGGGTGTAGTCGGTCTCCGGGCGCACCAGGGTGGTCGCGGTCGGGCCCTGTTCCTCGATGCGTCCGGCGCGCAGGACGACCACCCGCTGGGCGTGGCGCTGCACGACGGCCAGGTCGTGGGAGACGAACAGGCAGGCGAAACCCAGCTCCTGCTGCAAGGCAGCGATCACGTCGAGCACGGTGCGTTGCACGCTCACGTCGAGCGCGCTGGTCGGCTCGTCCGCCACGAGCAGCCGCGGTTCGAGCACCAGGGCCCGGGCCAGGCTGACCCGCTGGCGCTGTCCGCCGGACAGCTCGCGCGGACCCCGCGCCGCCAACTCCTTCGGGAGCCGTACGAGTTCCAGTGCCTCGGCGACCCGGGCGCGGCGCTGGGCCGCCGTCATGCCGCGCCGGTGCACGCGCAGCGGCTCGGCCACGCACTCGGCGACGCTCATCCGCGCGTCCAGGGAGGCCACGGGGTCCTGGAGCACGACGCCCACGCCGGCCAGCAGGGCGCGGCGGGCGCGGCCGTGGGTCCGGCGCAGGTCGGTGCCGAAGAGGGAGACCGAGCCGGCGTCCGGCCGTACCAGGCCGAGCGCCACCCTGGCGGCGGTCGACTTGCCGGACCCCGACTCGCCGACCAGCCCCACGGTCTCGCCCGGGTGGACCGTCAGGGACACCTCGTGCAGGGCGGTGACGGCACGCCGTCCGCGGCCGAACCGCACGTGGACGTCCTGGAGCCGGACCACCGGCGTGTCGCCCTCCGGCTCGCCGGCGGACCGCGCCCGGTCGGCCGCGGCCCCTCGGGCGACCACCGCGGTCGCACCCGGCCGCCCCGCGCCTTCCGCACCGGCCACCGCGAGCCGCGGCACCGCACCCAGCAGCCGCCGGGTGTACTCGTGGGCGGGCCGCAGCAGCACCTCGGTCACCGGGCCGGTCTCCACGATCTCGCCGCGCAGCATGACGGCGACCCGGTCGGCGAAGTCGGCGACGACGCCCATGTTGTGGGTGACCAGCAGCACTCCGGTGGCGGAGTCGGCCGCCAGCCCGCGCAGCAGGTCGAGGATGTCGGCCTGCACGGTGACGTCGAGGGCCGTGGTGGGCTCGTCGGCGACGAGCAGGCGGGGCGAGTTGGCGATGGCCATGGCGATGACCACCCGCTGCCGCTGGCCGCCCGACAACTGGAAGGGGAAGGCGGACGCCCGTCGTTCCGGCTCCGGGATGCCGACGCGGCGCAGCAGCGCGACGGCCTCGGCCGCGGCCTCCCGCGCGTTACAGGCGCGGTGGTTGCGGATGACCTCCGCGATCTGCCGGCCGACCCGGGTGAGCGGGTCCAGGGCCGTGGCGGGCTCCTGGAAGACCATGGAGGCGGTACGGCCGCGCAGCCGGGCCAGTTCCGCCTCGGCGGCGCCGACGACCGGGGTCCCGTCGACCGAGATCCGGCCCGACGTCCGGGCGGTGCCGGGCAGCAGTCCCAGCGCGGCCAGCGCCACCGTCGACTTGCCGGACCCGGACTCGCCCACCAGCGCCAGCGTCTCCCCGGGCCGGACCCGCAAGGACACGTCGCGTACGGCGGTCACATCGCCGGCGTCGGTGGCGAAGGTCACCGACAGGTCGGTCATCTCCAGCGTGTTCATCCGCGTCCCTTCACGTCGAAGGCGTCCCGCAGCCCGTCGCCGATCGCGTTGAACGCGCACACGGCGAGGATGATCGCGAGGCCCGGCGGCACGATCAGCCACCAGCGCCCGGAGTAAGCGGCCGTCAGGCCGGCGGACAGCATGCCGCCCCAGTCCGTCGACGGCGGCTGGACGCCGAGGCCGAGATACGACACGTAGGCGACGAGCAGGATCGCGTCGGCGATCTGGAACGTCGCGGCGACCACGATCGTCGACACCGAGCCCGGCAGGATGTGCCGGACGACGGCCCGGCCGTGGGTGCCGCCGATCGCCCGCAGGGTCAGGACGTGGTCCCGGTTCTTCAGGGTGAGTGTCTCCGCGCGCACCAGCCGGGACGGCACCAGCCAGGACACCAGACCGAGGACGAGGATCAGCCCGAGGGTGCCCGGTGTGGTGATGGCGGAGACGACCAGCAGCACGAACAGTGCGGGTACGGCGATGCCCGCGTCGACCACCCGCATCATCACCGCGTCGAGCCAGCCGCCCGCGTACCCGGCCACGGCGCCCCACAGGGTGCCGACGACGGTCGCGAGGATCCCGGCCGCGAGGCCGACCAGCAGCGAGGTCCGGCCGCCGTACATGAGCCGGCCGAGTTCGTCATGGCCGACGGCGTCCGTGCCCAGCCAGTGCGCGCCGCTCGGGGCGAGGTTGACCTGGGCGAGGTCCGTGTGGGTCTGGTCCGTCGGGTGGAGCAGCGGGCCCACGAAGCAGAACAGCAGGAAGAGGACGAGGACGACGAGCCCGGCGACCGCGGTCCGGTTGCGGGCGAACCGGCCCCGCGGGCGGCGGCGGCCGGTGGCCGCGTCCGGGGAGGGGGTGCGTACCAAGGTGCTCATGTCCGGCCCGCCTCCACTCGCGGATCGATGATGCGCTGGACGACGTCGGCCAGCAGGGTGCCGACGACGGTCGCGACGGAGATGACGAGGACGCTGCCGAGCAGCACCGGATAGTCGGAGGACTGCGCGGCGTTCCAGAACAGCAGTCCCATCCCCGGGTAGTTGAAGAGTTGCTCGACGACGAGTGCGCCGCCGAACAGCACCGGTACGTAGTAGCCGAGCATGGCGACCACCGGGGTCAGGGAGTTGCGGAACACGTGCCGCCACAGGATCGCGCGGGTCCGGGCGCCGCCGGCGCGGGCGGTGCGCACGTAGTCCTCGGCGAGGTTGTCCAGGGTGGCGGCCCGCATGTACCGGCTGAACACGGCGACCATGGAGGCGGCCCCGGTGACGACGGGCAGCACGAGCGCGGCCGGGTCGGCGAACACCTGGGCCAGGGTCTCCCCCTGGGGGGCCTGGGAGGGGAACCAGCGCAGCGTCTGGGTGAAGACCAGCACCAGGACGAGACCGAGGACGTACACCGGCGTCGAGTAGGCGACGAAACTCACCGCGGTGACGGTGTGGTCGACGGCCTTGTTGTGCCGTGCCGCCTGCCACATGCCGAGCGGGATCGCGAGCAGCAGGCCGAGGAGCGCCGACAGGACGGTGAGCACGAGGGTCTTGGGCAGCCGTTCGGCGATCAGCCGGGACACCGCCTCGTTGAGGGTGTACGAGGTGCCGAGGTCGCCGTGGAGCAGCGTGCCCAGATAGGTGAGGTACTGGACGGGCAGCGGCCGGTCGAGGCCCTGTTCGTGGTTGAACGCGGCGATCTGCTGGGCGGTGGCCTGGGGGCCGAGGATGCCGCGCGCGGGGCCGCCGGGCAGGGCGTGCAGCAGGCAGAACACCACGACGGTGACGATCAGGATCACGGCCAGGGCTTGCAGCAGCCGCCGGGCGAGGTAGAGAACGGTGTCCACTCAGCTGGTCCACTTCCACTGCGCCGGATGGAAGTTGGCGAGCGAGTCCTGGGCGAAGCCGCCGAGTCCGTTCCTGATGACGGAGATCTGGTAGACGGGCTCCGGGAGCCAGATCACCGGGAGGTCCTTGGCGAGGGCGGCGCTGTAGTCCAGGACGGCCTGGTCCGAACCGGTGGTGGTGGAGGCGGCGACGAGCCGGTCCGTCTCGGGGTCGGAGTAGGTGCCGAAGTTGGAGCCGCCCTTGCTCTGGAAGAGGGTGTCGCCGGTCGGGAAGGCGGGGAAGTACCAGCTGCCCGCCGTGCCGAAGAAGGACAGTTGCCACTTGCAGGCGGCCTGTTCGGGGGTGCACTGCGGGGTCTGCGCCAGCACGGAGTTGACGGGCGCGGTCTTGATCGAGAACTTGATCCCGGTCCGCGCCAGGGAGGACTGGATCGCGCTCATCATGTTGTCGGTGACGGTGGAGCCGGACTGCGACAGCACCTGCATCTCGAACCTGGTGCCCTGGGCGACCCCGGCGCCGCACCGGCCGGCACCGGTGCCGGGAGACGTGCACGTCATCACGCCGTCCCGCTCGCTCCAGCCGTGGCCGGTCAGCAGTTCCCGGGCGGCGGAGGTCGAGAACGGGTACGGGTTGTCCTTCTGCTCCGGCGACAGGAACGACGACGCCTGTCCCTGCGGGACGGGGCCGTACCCCGGTACGGCGGTGCCGTTGAAGATGACCTTCGCGAGGCTGGTCTGGTCGATGGAGCGCTGGACCGCCTGACGGGCGTAGAGCTGCTTGAACACGGCGCCCATGGCCGGGTTGTTGAAGTTGTACGGCATGTAGGTGATCGCCCAGCCCGTCCACGGCTTCACGGTGTAGCCCCGGGCGGTGAACTGGTCCTTCTGGTCGAGGTCGGTCGCCTCGATGTAGCCGTAGTCGACGCCGCCCGAACGCAGCGCGTTCTTCTCGGCGTCCGCGGTGGTGAAGGGCAGCAGGTTCACCGTCGGTATGGCGGCCCGCTCGCCGCCGTCGTACTTCTTGTTGGCGGTGAGGACCACCTTGCCGGCGGTGGAGAACGAGGTGACGCCGTACGGGCCGCTGATGGTCTTCCAGAGGGGGTCCTTCTCGTAACCGGCGATGTTCTTCGCCGCGTCGTTGAGGTAGGTCCACACCTGGCGGGCGCCGGCACGCGTGCGGTCGGCGTCGGAGACCCGCGCGGAGGCGGCGGTGCGGTCCCAGGCGTGCTGCGGCAGCGGCATGACCAGGGTCAGCTGATTGGCCAGCATCCACTGGGAGTTGTAGGCGCGGTCGAAGGCGATGGTGAAGTGGCGGTCGTCGACGGTCTTGAAGGACGTCCAGTTGTCGGGCGCCTTGCCGGGACTGTAGCCCGCCCACTGCGCCTTGTCCGCCTTGACGAGGTTGAACCAGAACTCGACGTCCCGGGAGGTGACGGGCTCGCCGTCGCTCCAGTGCCGGTCACCGAGGGTGATGTCGACGCTCTTGCCGTCGGCGGCGAAGTCCGCGGCCGTCGCGAGGGATCCGGCCTTGTTCCAGGCGACCCGGCCGGTCGAGCCGTCGTAGGCGACGAGCGGTTCCCAGAGGGTGTGCGAGATGGAGGCGTTGTTGGTGTTGAGGTGGGCGGCGGTGCCGATCGGCAGGATCCAGTTCGGGGTGAAGTTCGCGGGCAGCGCGTAGTCGATGGAGTCGTGGGACGCGGACGACGTGCCGCTCGTCCCGGAGCAGCCCGCGAGCAGCAGCGTGCCCGCGAACGCGGCGATCATGATTCCCCTGGGGGACATGGCTCTCCTTGGAAAAAGGTCGGGCAGGGGCGGGGCGAGGACAGTCAACGACCCAACTGCCCGCAGAAACAGGCGTGCTGCTGTAAAAAGCCGGTTACTGCTGTTCTGGAAAAAGCCTTCTGTGGCGTCGTGGGGCTTAGGCTCGGCACCTCGATCGCCGAAGTCGGAAGTAACGTCCTCCATGACCGAAAAAAGTGCTCCGCGGCGGAAGCACACCGCCGGCTTCTCCCTGCTCTCCGAACGCGTCCTCGAACTCCTCGCCTCCGGACGGGCGGCGACCCGCACGGAACTGGCCGAACTGCTCGGCGCCGCGCCGTCGACGGTGTCGCTGACGGTGGGCCAGCTGATGGCCCACGGTCTGGTCGCCGAGGAGGGCACGGTGTCCTCCGCCGGCGGCCGGCCGCGCAAGGTGCTGCGGATCGGCGGGAGCGACGGATTCGCGGTGGCGGCCGAACTCGGGGGCCGGCACGCACGGGTGGGCGTCGTCCTGCCCGGTGGTGGCCTCACCGATGTCTCGACGGTGCCGTTCGCGACCGCCGACGGTCCCGAAGCCGCGCTGCCCGGCCTCGCCGCCGTCCTGGAGGCGCTCACCGAGCAGCACGGGCGCGACCGGTTGAGGGGCGTCGGCCTCTCGATGCCCGGCCCGGTCGACGTCACTTCCGGAGTGGTCACGCTGCCGTCCCGGATGCCGGGCTGGAACCGCTTCCCCGTGCGCGCCTGGCTGGAGGACAGGTTCGGCACGCCGGCCGTGATCGAGAACGACGCCAACTGCATGGCCGTCGGCGAACACACCGTCCAGCCCCCCGGACGCCAGCAGTCGATCATGGTCAAGACCGGCACGGCGATCGGCACGGGCGTCATCGCGGACGGGCGGCTCTACCGGGGCGCCACCGGCGCCGCGGGCGAGATCACCCACGTCCGGGTGGAGGCCGCCCACGACATCCCCTGCTCCTGCGGCAACACCGGCTGTCTGGAGACGGTCGCCTCGGGCGCGGCGCTGGTCCGGATCCTGCGCGGGCGGGGCCAGGAGGTGACCTCCACCGAGGACGTGGTGGGCCGCGCCCTGGACGCCGACCCCGAGGCGACCCGCGCGGTCCGGCAGGCCGGCCGCTACCTCGGGCAGGTACTGGCCGCCAACGTGAACTTCTTCAACCCGGACGCGGTCTACCTCGGCGGCATCCTCTCGACCCTGGAACCGTTCGTCGCCGCCGTGCGCAGCCAGCTCTACGAGGGCTGCCACCCGCTGGTCACGAAGCACCTGGCCATCGAACGGGCCAGCCTCGGCGCCGACGCGGGTCTGGTCGGCGCGGGCCAGTTCGCCCTGCAACGGGCGCTGGCGCACGCCCTGCGCACGGCGACCGGCGCCCCGCCGTGACCCCCGTCCACGTGCTGCTGCGTTCCTGCATCCCCGGGTTCCTGTACCCCTGTGTTCCCGCACCCCCGTGTTCCCGTGTTCCCGTGTTCCCGCCGGTCCTGCTGGGTGTCCCGGTTGGTCCCGTGTCCCAGTCGGTCCCGTGCCTCTCCCTCCCGTCTCCCTCCTGTTTCTCTGCCGCTTCCCTCCCGTTCCGACGACCGTATGAGGAGCCATGTCCCAGCCCCGTACCGCAGTCGCCCGTCCCGTGATCGCCGTGGCCGGTCTCGGCATCGAGTCGTCCACGTTCTCCCCGGCCGTGACCGAGGCCCCCGCCTTCCACCCGCAGCGCGGTGCCGACGTACTGGACCGCTATCCCTTCCTCGCGCCCGGCGAGCCGCTGCGGGAGGCCGCCGACTGGCGTGGTGCGCTGGTCGGCAAGGCGCTGCCGGGCGGTACCGTCACGGCCGCCGCGTTCGCCGAACTCTCGGCCGAACTGCTCGCAATATTGGGGGAGTTGGGGCCGGTCGACGGCCTCTGGTTCGACATCCACGGCGCGATGACCGTGGCCGGCCTGGACGACGCCGAGGCGGTGCTGCTCGCCCGCGTCCGTGAGGTGGTGGGCCCGGACGTGCTCGTGTCGACGTCGATGGACCTGCACGGCAACGTCTCGCGCGACCTGGTGCACCGCAGCGACCTGATCACCTGCTACCGCACCGCCCCGCACGAGGACGCCATGGAGACGAAGGAGCGCGCGGCGCGCAACCTCGTCGACCTGCTGGTGAGCGGGGCGCCCCGCCCGGTCAAGGCATGGGTGCCGGTGCCGGTGCTGCTCGCCGGGGAGCAGACCTCCACCCGGGTCGAACCGGCGCGGAGCGTGTACGCGGCGGTCGAGGAGGTGGCCGCGCTGCCCGGTGTCGTCGACGCCGCGCTGTGGGTGGGGTACGCCTGGGCGGACGAGCCGCGCAACCGGGCCGCCGTGGTCGTCACCGGACCGGATCCGCGGGCGGTCGCGGACGGCGCGGAGCGGCTGGCCCGCGGCTTCTGGGCGGCCCGGCGCGACTTCGCGTTCGTCGCGCCGACCGGCACCCTCGACGCCTGCCTGGACACGGCGCTGGCGGCCACCGCGCGCCCCTACTTCATCAGCGACACCGGGGACAATCCGACGGCGGGCGGCGCCGGGGACGTCACCTGGGGACTGGAGCAGGTACTGGCCCGGCCGGAGTTCACGGATCCGTCCGGGCCGGTCGTCATCTACGCGTCCCTGCCGGGACCCGCGGCGGTCGAGACGGCGGCGCGGGCCGGGGTCGGCGCGACCGTCACGGTGACCGCGGGCGCCGAGGTGGACGACCGGCACGCCGGGCCGCTGACCCTGACGGGCGTGGTCCACGCGGTGCGGCACGGCGACCGGGACGCGGAGACGGAGGTCGTGCTGCGCGTGGGCAGCGTTCTCGTGATCCTCACCCGGCTGCGCAAGCCGTACCACCACGAACACGACTTCACCCGGCTGCGGCTGGCGCCGCGGGAGGCGGCCGTCGTCATCGTCAAGATCGGCTATCTGGAACCGGAGCTGTACGCCATGGCCGCCGACTGGAAGATGGCCCTCACCCCGGGCGGCGTCGACCAGGACCTCACCCGGCTCGGCCACCGCCGGATCCACCGCCCGATGTACCCCTTCGACCCGGCCATGCCCGACCCCGACCTCACGGCCCGTCTGATCCCGCCCGCCGACGCGGCCCAGGAGGCGTGACGCCCCGCCCGCCCGGTCAGGGACGAGCGGAGCGCGCCGTGCGACGCGTTCGGGCCGCACTCGCGGCGGCCACCGCGCCCACCACCGGCCGCCAGCGGTCCAGGCCCGGCACGCGCAGGCCGACGACCTTGCCCGCGTCGTCGGCACGGCGGAGCGCCACCGCCGCGCCGAAGTCCGGGTCGGCCTCGAAGTCGGCCGCCTCCTCGGGCGTCATGGCTCCGCCCTGGCAGCCGAGGGTGCGGGCGCTCTCCGGCGAGAGCGCGAGGCCGGGGTCGGTGGCCGCGAGATAGCGCTTGGCGGGGATGTGCAGGGCGACGAGGCGGGCCACCCGCCGCCCCAGCAGACCGGCGACGGCCGCGGCCCCGTGCTCGCCGTGGCCGGCCTCGTCACCGGGGCACAGGCGGTGCCCGAGGTCGTGGACGAGCCCGGCGATCTGGAGTTCCTCGTCGTCCGGGTACCGCTCGGCGAGGACGGCGGCGACCTGGAGGCCGTGGCTGAGGATGTCCACCGGGTCGCCGGTGCGGTCCGGGGTGTCCCAGGCGTCCTCGCAGTCGGCCAGCAAGGACATGAGCCCGTCCACGGACTCGACGGACTGGGTCCGATTCAGGTTCATGCGGCCAGGCTGCCGCATCCGGCCCAACGGCGGGTGTACGCGGATCGTCGGCACGGCGGCGGTCCGCGGTGGCCGGTGCGTCAGCCGGCCTGGTCGCCCGGCCTGGTCACGCGGTCCACCGGGCCGCGGTCCGGGCGGGTGCGTCACGACATCGGTGCGCCGACGCCGTCGTCCGGCATCTCGTCCACCGTGTCGTCCACCCTGACCAGGTGCACGGACGTGCTGGACCAGTCGCCGGCCGGCAGGTCGGGGGTGAATCCGTACCCGGTCAGTACGGCCGCGTGATGCACGGCGCCGGTCGCCGTGTCCCGGTAGCGGGCGGCCGGATCCAGGCCGGCCGGCCTGAGGACGGGCCGCGGCGTGCCGTGACGGGGACCCCGCTGCCACACCAGCACGAACACCTCCCGGCGGTCCCGGGTGACGTACTGCACGGCGGTCGGCCCGTCGTCGACAGGACCGCGCAGCCGGTACTGGACGCCGTGCTGCACGATGTGACGGACCTTCTTGTACTGCGCCACCAGCGCCGCGCCCTCGGCGAGTTCCCCGGGCGTCCACCGGGTGAGGTCGCCCCCCACGGCCAGCACCCCCGCCATCGCGACGTGGAAGCGGTAACGCAGCGGCACCGAGCGGTGGGTGAGCTGGTTGGGCACGTCCGTCACCCAGGCCGCCATCACCCGCGCCGGGTAGAGCTGGCCGAAGCCGTGCTGGATGGAGACCCGGTCCGCCCCGTCGGTGTTGTCGGACGGCCACGCCTGGTCCGTACGGGAGAGGATGCCGAGGTCGACACGGCCGCCGCCACCGCTGCACGTCTCGATCCGCAGCCCGGGGTGGTCCGCGCGCAGCCGGTCGATGACGCCGTAGAGGTTGTGGACGTACCGCGTCCACAGCAGGTCGTGGCCGTCCTGAACGGCAGGCCAGCCGGCCTCGCTGAAGGCGCGGTTCATGTCCCACTTCAGGAAGTCGATCCCGTGGTCCGCGACCAGCCGGGTCAGCCAGCCGTACGCCCACTCGGCGACGTCGTCACGCGCGAAGTTGAGCACGAGCTGGTTGCGCAGTTCGGTGCGGGTGCGGTGCGGGAAGTGCAGCACCCAGTCGGGGTGCGCGCGGTACAGGTCGCTGTCCGGGTTGGTCATCTCGGGCTCCACCCACAGGCCGAACCGCATCCCGAGCCGGTGGACCTCCGCGGCCAGCGGGCCCAGACCACCGGGGAACCGCTCGGGGTCGGGCGTCCAGTCGCCGAGTCCGGCGGTGTCGTCACGGCGGCCCCGGTACCAGCCGTCGTCGACGACGTAGAGTTCCACCCCCAGCTCCGCCGCTCGGGCCGCGAGCGCCTTCTGGCCGGCCTCGTCGACGTCGAAGCCGGTGGCCTCCCAGGAGTTGAACAGCACGGGGCGCGTCTCGTGCGGGTGCGGCAGCACATGGGCCAGGACGTACGCGTGCCAGGAACGGCTCGCCGCGCCGAAACCGCCGTCGGTGTACAGGGCCGCGAACCGCGGGGTCGCGTACTCCTGGCCGGGGCCGAGCGGCAGCTCCGTCCCGTCCTGCCCCGCGCCGCCGGTGCAGCACGTACGCCCGTCGGTCGTGCGCTGCACGACGAGGTGCCAGCTGCCGCTCCAGGCCAGGGCCGCGCTCCACACCTCGCCCCGGTCCTCGGTGGCGTCGCCGGCGTCCAGCATCAGCCACGGGTTCGCGTGGTGGCTGGTGATGCCGCGCCGACTGGTGAGCACGGTCTCGCCGTGCGGAACCCGCTCCCGGTGCAGCAGACTCTCCGCCGACCACTGGCCGGTGACATGGCTGAACCGGTAGTCGTCGCGCGGCGGCAGCGTCCAGGCGGCGGAGTCGGCGCGCAGCACGGCGATCGGCTCCCGTCCGGTGTTGCGCAGCACGGTCCACCGCTCGATGACGTCGCTGTCGTCGTGGACCCGGTAGTGGAGGGTGACCGCCAGGGGGTAGTGGCGGTCGCGGAACTCCAGGGTGAGTTCGCTCGTGCCGGGCGCCGGTTCGCCGACCGAGTGGCCGAGCGGCGCCCACTCGAAGGCCCGGGTGCCGTCGGCGAACCGCACCCGCAGGGACGGCGCTCCGTACCGGGCCCCGCCGTCCACCGGCAACTCCTCGCCGGCCGGGGAGCGGCCCTCGAAGCTGCTGATCTCCCCGGTCGGGGGAGGGACCAGCCCGCCGGTCGCCGCGAGGGGCAGCCGAGGTCCCCAGGCGAGGTGGCAGGGCGCTCCCGTGTCATCGATCCGCAGCGCGTACGACGTGCGCACGGTGGAGAGCAGCCAGACACCGGAGGCCGGGTCGAAGGAGATCTCAGACATGGGTCCTCACGTTCGGAGAGTGCCACACAAGGAGCAGTCCGCAGCCAACCGTGCCTTTGATCAAGTGTCAACGCCCAGGCTGCTTCTGCGTTTTCCAGGAGGAGCATGGGCAAGTCGCCGTCTTCGAAAGGACTTGGCTTTTTTTATTGACAGTGAAAAAGAACCAACCTAGGTTTCCGGCCATGCGCTCGACCCCCTCCTCCGAGGCGGTCCCGGCGATGACGCCGGCCGCTTCCCTGGTCTTCACCACCTTGCTCTCGCACGGCCCGCTCACCCGGGCCGAGACGGCGCGGCGGACCGGGCTCTCCGCGGCCGCCATCACCAAGGCGGTCCGTCCGCTGATGGAACTCGGCTATCTGGTCGAGGGCGCGCACGAGGGGGCGCGGCCCGCTGTGGGACGTCCGGCCAGCCTGGTCTGGGTGGACGCGGGGAGGGCCCTGTTCATCGGGATCAAGGTGACGGGCGACGAGATCATCGCCGTACTGGCCGATTTGTGCTGCCGGATCCGCATCCCCCGGCACGTACGGCTCACGGACCGCGAGCCGGAGGCGGTGCTTCCTGCCGTCACCGCCCTGGTGCAGGAACTCCTCACGGAGGCCGACGGATTCGGGGTGCCGGTGCGGGGGCTGGGCATCGCGATCTCCGGCGACGTGGACCGCGCGGCCGGTGTGGTCCGCTACTCGCCCTTCCTGGAATGGCGGGACGTACCGCTCGCCGACATCGTCCAGACCGCGACCGGGCTGCCGGTCACGGTCGACAACGACGTGCGGGCGCTCACCGTCGCCGAGCACTGGTTCGGGGCCGGAGTCGGGCTGTCGGACTTCGCCCTGGTGACCGTCGGCGCCGGCATCGGCTGTGGCCTGGTGGTGCACGGACGGGTCGTGTCGGGCGCGCACGGCGTGGCCGGCGAGATCGGGCACCTGTCCCTCGACCCGCTCGGCCCGCTCTGCCACTGCGGAAACCGGGGGTGCGTGGAGGCGATCGCCGCGGACCCCGCACTGCTCCGCGGGGTGCGCGAGGCCACCGACAAGCAGGTGACGTCCGCGGCCGAGGCACTGGACCTGGCGCGCGGCGGCGACCCCGGTGTCCGCGAGGTCTACGCACGGGCCGGTGAGGCGATCGGCAAGGCCATCGGCTCCCTGGTGAACCTCCTCGGTCCCGAGCGAGTGATCATCTCCGGGGAGGGACTGGCCGCCTACGACCTCTTCGCCGACGGCATCCGGGACGCGTTCGCCGCGTCGGCCTTCGGCACCGCCTCGCACTGCGACGTGATGACCCGCCCCCTGCCCTTCGCCGAGTGGGCGCGCGGGGCAGCGGCCACCGCGATCCAGTCCTTCATCGGATCAGACACGTACGAGGAGGAGCGATGACGCCGCCGAGCCGCAGCCTCGGACCACCACAGGGACCCCCGGCCACCTCCGCGCCGACCGGTCCCCGGCCCGCCCCCCGCACCCGCCCCGACCTCACCGCGGCACCCGCTCCCGCGACCGCGATCCCCGCACCGCCGGCACGCCGCACGCCGCGACGGAAGCCCAGCAGCGGACTCACCCCCGGCTCGGGCAAGGGCTGAGCCGCCGCCGCGGCGCCCCGGCGGTCGGTCACCCGACAGCCACGCCCGGCGTCCCGGCCGGACCACCGCCGGCCTCTGCCCGGAACACCGCCCGTCCCCCACCGGGTACCACCGCGCGATCCCGCTCACCCACCTCCAGGGAGGCCCGACCCATGCGGTCATCCTCGTTCAGAGCCCTGCGCGGAGCCCTCGCCGGCTCCCCGCGCCGTACCCTCAGAGCCACGCTGGTCCTGGCGGTGACGGCCGGACTCGCCGCGGCGGTCCCGGTCGCCGCCACCCAGGCCACCGCCGCCCCGGCCCGGCCCACGACCGCGGCCGTCACCTCGGCGGCCACCTCGGCGGACGCCTCCGCCGGCCTCGCCGCCAAGCCCTACATGGGCTGGTCCAGTTGGAGCATGCAGACCTCCAGCTATCCCGGCCTGAATCCGGACGGCAACTACAGCTACCTCACCGAGGCGAACGTCCTGAAGCAGACCGACGCCCTCGCCACCACGCTGAAGAAGTACGGGTACGACCACGTCAACATCGACGCCGGCTGGTGGATGGACAACAACTGGACACCCGGGTACGACCAGTACGGCCGCCAGACACCCGATCCGGTCCGCTTCCCCCGCGGCATGAAGGCGGTCGCCGACCACATCCACGCCAAGGGCCTCAAGGCCGGTATCTACCTGCCCGTCGGTCTGGAGAAGGGGGGATACGGCGACGGCAAGCTGCCGATCTGGAACGCCCCCGGCTGCACCACCGCCGACATCGTCTACCCGGACCTGCGCACCACCAACGGCTGGGACAGCGCCTACAAGCTGGACTTCGGCAATCCCTGCGCGCAGAAGTACATCGACTCGCAGGCGCAGATGCTGGCGGACTGGGGTTACGACTTCCTGAAGCTGGACGGGGTCGGGCCGGGCTCCTTCAAGTCCGGTGACAACTACAACAACGTCGCGGACGTCGCCGCCTGGCACCAGGCCATCGCCGACACCAAGCGCCCCATCCACCTCGAAATCTCCTGGTCGCTCGACATCGCGCACGCCGCCGACTGGAAGAAGTACTCCAACGGATGGCGCATCGACACCGATGTCGAGTGCTACTGCAACACCCTCGTCACCTGGGAGAACTCGGTCAACGACCGGTGGAACGACGCCCCGGCGTGGAGCCGCAAGGCGGGCCCGGGGGGCTGGAACGACCTGGACGCGCTCGACGTCGGCAACGGGGAGATGGACGGCCTCACCAAGGCAGAGCGGCAGAGCTACATGACCCTGTGGGCCATCAACAAGTCGCCGCTGTACACCGGTGACGACCTCACCGAGCTGGACAGCTACGGCCTCTCGCTGCTGACCAACGAGGAGGTCATCGCCGTCGACCAGAACGACTCGCCCGTCGCGCGTCCCGTCACCCCGATGGGCGACCAGCAGGTCTGGGGGACCAGGAACTCCGACGGCAGCTACACCGTGGCCCTCTTCAACCTCGGCAACTCGCCGGCCTCCGTCACGGCCGACTGGGCTTCCTTCGGATTCACCGGCGCGGCGTCCGTGCGCGACCTGTGGAGCCACCAGAACCTCGGACGGTACAAGAACGAGATCACCGCGACGCTGCCCGCCCACGGCTCACGGCTGTTCACCGTCACACCCGGTGGCGCCCGCCCGGCGACCACCGGCTACGAGGCCGAGTCCCCGGCCAACACCCTGACCGGCAACGCCTCCGTCGCCGGCTGCGACTCCTGCTCCGGCGGCAAGAAGGTCGGCAACCTCTACCTCGACAGCAAGCTGCAGTTCAACGACGTCACGGTGAAGAAGGCCGGCATCTACACCGTCAACGTCGCCTACGTCAGCGGTGACCCGCGCTCGGTGACCGTCTACTCCAACAGCGGCCACGGCACCAGCCTGAAGTTCCCGTCCACCGGCGACTGGGGCACGGCCGAGACCGTCAGCGTCCAACTGGCGCTGAAAGCGGGTTCCAACACGATCACCTTCGACAGCGGTGGCGACTACGCACCCGACATCGACAGGATCGACGTACCCAAGTCCGTCTGACCCCTCCCGCGGGGCCCGGTGGCGACACGACCGGGCCCCGCACCCCGGTACCGTCCCCCGCCCCCGCACGGTCCCGCAGCATCCCGGCGTGCCCACGGCCGCCGGATGCGCCCCGCACCACACCCGACGGCCCGTTCCCGTCGTTCCCGCAGCGCCGTTCCCCGGACATGGAGTGCACAACGTGGACATCCAGCACACCGAATCGCGCGACGATCACCCGAGCCGCAGAGGCTTCCTCACCCTCGCCGCCACCGCGGGTGTGACCGCCGCCCTCGCCGGTCTGCCCGCCTTCACCGCTTCCGCGGCCCCCCTCCGCCCCACCTCCTCGCCCCTGCTGCCCGCGGCCGCCGCCGCGAAGAACCAGTTGTGGTGGCAGGCCCCCGGCTCCCCCGACTCGATGATCCAGCAGGGTCTGCCGGTCGGGAACGGGCGCCTCGGAGCCCTCGTCAGCAACGACCCCGCCGGCGAACTGCTGACGATCACCGACGCCACCCTGTGGACCGGCGGTCTGAACGACACCCTGCAGAGCGACGGCCAGTTCCCCTACGGCCGCGCGGACTTCGGCTCCCTGACCCTGCTCGCCGAACTCACCGTCGACATACCGGGGCACGACCTGGGCACCGTCGACAACTACCGGCGCACCCTCGACCTGGCCCAGGGCCTCGTCAGCGCCTCGTACGACCTGTCCGGCGTCACCTACCAGCGGCAGATCTTCGCCAGCCGCCCCGACGACGTCATCGTCCTGTACTTCTCCCAGCGCGGCGGCGGCACCTACACCGGTACCGTCTCCCTCGCCGGCACCCACGGCGAATCCACCACCGCCGACGGTGCCGGGCACCACGCCTCGTTCGGCGCCTCCTTCGCCAACGGGCTGAAGTACGGCGCGGCCGTCACCGCCTACAGCAGCAGCGGTACGGTCGCCGTCAACGGTACGTCGATCACCTTCAGCCGCTGCAAGGACCTCACCGTCGTGGTCGGCGGCGGCACCGACTACGCGCCCGACGCGGCCGCCGGGTTCCGCAACCCGTCCGTGGAGCCCGAGAGCCTGGCGCGCACCAAGGTCCTGGACGCGGCACGGCACTCCGCGACGACCCTGCTGTACACACATGTCGCCGACTTCCGCCCGGTGTTCGAGCAGCTGGACATCGACCTGGGCACCTCGTCCGCCGCCCAGCGCAAGCTGGACACCTGGGGCCGGATCCAGGCGCGCTACCGGGACGACGTCCCCGACCCGGAACTGGAGGCCGCCTACCTCCAGTACGGCCGCTACCTGATGATCTCCGGGTCGCGGGGCAGCCTGCCGATGGGCCTCCAGGGACCGTGGCTGGACGGCAACGACCCGGACTGGATGGGCGACTACCACACCGACATCAACATCCAGATGAACTACTGGATGGCCGACCGGGCCGGCCTGTCCGACTGCTTCGACGCCTTCGCGGACTACTGCGTCGCGCAACTGCCCTGCTGGACGGAGGTCACCCAGCGGCTGTTCAACAGCCCCACCAACCGGTACCGCAACTCCAGCGGCGAGATCGCCGGCTGGACCGTCGCCATCTCCACCAACCCCTACGGCGGAGGCGGCTGGTGGTGGCACCCGGCCGGCAACGCGTGGATCTGCCAGAGCCTGTTCGAGCACTACGAGTACACGCAGGACACCGCGTACCTCGAAAAGATCTACCCCCTGGTCAAGGGCGCCGTGGAGTTCTGGCAGGCGCGCCTCGTCACCACGACCGTCACCGACGCGTCCGGCGCCTCCCGCGAGGTCCTCATCGCCGACAGCGACTGGTCGCCCGAGCAGGGTCCGCTCGACGCCAAGGGCATCACCTACGCCCAGGAACTGGTGTGGAACCTCTTCAGCAACTACCGCACCGCCACGCAGGTGCTCGGCAAGGACACCTCCCACGGCGCGACCGTCGACGCCCTGCGCCGGCGCCTGTACCTGCCGGTGGTCAGCCCCAAGACCGGCTGGCTGGAGGAGTGGATGTCGCCGGACAACCTCGGTGAGACCACCCACCGCCACCTCTCCCCGCTCGTCGGCCTCTTCCCCGGTGACCGGATCCGCCCGGACGACTCCACGCCGAAGGACATCCTCGCCGGCACGACGGCCCTGCTGACCGCCCGGGGCATGAACAGCTACGGCTGGTCCAACGCCTGGCGCAGCCTGTGCTGGTCACGGCTGAAGAACGCGGAGAACGCCTACCAGCTCGTCATCAACAACCTGAAGCCGTCGGCGGGCGGCAGCAACGGCACCGCGCCGAACCTCTTCGACATCATGGACATGGGGGAGGGCCGCGGCATCTTCCAGATCGACGCCAACTTCGGCACCCCCTCCGCGGTGGTCGAGATGCTGCTCTACTCGCGGCCGGGGCACGTCGAGTTGCTGCCCGCGCTGCCCGCCGCGTGGGCGGCAGCGGGCTCGGTGTCCGGCGTGGGTGTCCGCGGCGGCTTCGTCGCCGACCTCAGCTGGAAGAACGGCAAGGTCACCCGGGCGACGCTGAGGAGCGTCGGCGGCCGTGACACGACCGTCGTCGCGGGCGGCTCCACACGGAAGATCAGCCTCAAGCCCGGACAGTCCGTCACCCTGCGCAACCTGGGCTGATGTGGACGGCACCCCTCCTGACCGGCCGGTTCGGCCGGTCAGGAGGGGCGGCGGCGCGACGGCGCCGTTCGCGCCGGTCAGGGCCCTCTGACCGGCACCGCGGCGGCACACGAGCCGCCCCGGTGCCCGCCCCGTACGACATGTCAGCGGTCCCGCCCCGCCCGGGGCCGGACCGGGGCGAAGTCCCCGCCCGGAGGGATCGGCCCGCTGCCCGCGGCCGGCGGCGCCACCGCACCGGGCCGACGGGATCCGTGATGCCGCCCCAACTGCCTCCATCGCACCTCAGCCAGAGCCGACGAGCCCAGCCCGCCGCGGACGACGAGAAGAGTGGAGATCGACGATGTCCCCCGACAAGGAAAGAACGCCAGCGGGTCTCCGGTCCCGCCACAGGTCCCTGCCGGCCGTGGCCGGCGCGCTGACCGCCATGGCCCTCACGGTCGTCCCCCTGAGCACCGCGCACGTGGCGACCGCCGCGACCCCTGCGCCGAACGGCAAGGGCACCCGGGTCAGCGCCTGGTCACCGAGCATGACCACCGGCGGTCCCTCCTTCAGTGACCAGACCGTCCGGATGGTGGTGCACAGCAGCGTCGCGGGTTCCGGCGCCCGGATCACCTTGTCCAACCGGTACAGCGCCACCCCGCTCGACGCCACCGCCGTGGACGTGGCCGTCCAGGCGAGCGGCGGGTCGGCGGTGCGCGGCACCTTCCGGAACGTCACCTTCGGCGGTTCCCGGCACGTCACGGTCCCGCCGGGCGAAGAGGCGGTCAGCGACATCGTCCCGATCTCGGTCAGCGCCGGCGAGAACCTGCTCGTCAGCCTCTACGTGCCCGGCACCACGGGCATGTCGACCTGGCACTCCGACGCGTTCGACACGACGTACATCGCCTCGGGCAACCACACCGGCGACGACACCGCCGACGCGTTCGGGACCACCACGACCTCGTGGTACTACCTGGCCGGTCTCGACGTCGTGTCACCGACTGCGAAGGGCACCGTCGTCGCCTTCGGTGACTCCATCACCGACGGCTACCACTCCTCCACGGGCACCTACACCCGGTGGCCCGACTTCCTCGGACGCCGGCTGGAGGACCAGGCCGGCCCGCAGAGGCTGAGCGTCGTCGACGCCGGCATCGGCGGCAACCGGGTCCTCACCGACGTCCCCAACCTGTGGCAGGGGGTCAGCGCCCTCAAGCGCTTCCGGCACGACGCCCTCGGCCGGCCGGGCGTGCGGGACGTGATCCTCTTCGAAGGCATCAACGACATCGGCAACAACGCAGGCCCGGGCGGCGGGGCGCTGACGGCCGAGGACCTCATCGACGGCTACCGCACCCTGATCGACGAGGCGCACGCGGCCGACGTCGACGTCATCGGCGCGACCCTGATGCCCGACGAGGGCAACGGCTACCACACGCCCGCCGCCGAGGCGATCCGGCAGAGCGTCAACCGGTGGATCCGCACCAGCGGCGCCTTCGACGGCGTCATCGACTTCGACAAGACCATGCGCGATCCCGCGCACCCGACCGCGCTGAACCCGGCCTACGACTCGGGTGATCACATCCACCCCAATGACGCGGGCATGAAGGCGATGGCCGACGCCATCGACCTGCGGCTCCTGCGTACCTGACACAGGCAGGCGCCGGCCCGTCGGGAGGTGGCGCCCACGAGTCGGAACGGGACTCGTGGGCGCCACCGTTCCGTTCCGGGGCAGCGCGGCGGGCCGCCGCCTCGGGGACGACCCGCCCCCGCCGGTCAGCGCCGCTGAGCCGTCCGCGCCGCACCGTGCCTGCGTTGCCGGTGCCCGTATTCGGTGATGGCCTTCCACAGGTCGCGGCGGTCGACGTCCGGCCAGTAGTCGGGCGTGAAGTGCAGTTCGGCGTACGTGGCGTGCCAGGGCAGGAAGTTGGAGGTGCGCTGCTCTCCTCCGGTGCGCCACAGCAGGTCGACGTCCGGCAGGTCGGTGAGGGCCAGATGCCGGGCGAAGTCCTCCTCGCCGATGGCGCCGGGATCCAGGTCGCCTGCCTGTGCCGCGCGGGCGAGGGCCGCGGCGGCGCGGGTGATTTCGTCCCGGCCGCCGTAGTTGAAGCAGAGGGTGCAGGTCAGGCCGGTGCGGGTGCGGGTGGTGGTCTCCTTGCGCCGCAGGGACTCGACGAGATCCACCGGCAGTTTCTCCGATCGGCCCGACCAGCGCAGATGCACATCCAGGGAGCGGAAGGGGTCGTCATCCAACTCGTGCCGCAGGAGACCCATGATGCCTTCGACTTCCTCCGTGTCGCGCCGCCAGTTCTCGGTGGAGAACCCGTACACGGTCAGATGGGACAGGCCGATCTCCAGGGCGCCGTAGACCATCTCGTGCAGGGCGTCGGCGCCGGCGCGATGGCCCTCGGACCGGGGCAGACCGCGGTGTTCGGCCCAGCGGCCGTTGCCGTCCATGACGATGGCCACGTGGGCCGGCATCGCCTCGACCCCGATCCGCGGGGGCCGGCAGCCGCTGGGGTGCCTCGGCGGCTGCCGGAATTCCGTCGCCCCTGGAGGCGGGCCCCCCGCCGTCCTGGGTCCGGTCGCCGTGGGCCGTCGTGGCGTGGCGGGCACGGTCACCGGGGTCAGGCTCCATGCCAGGGACGACCGGATACGGGCGGGGAGCAGGACGCGGGCTCGCGCCACCGGTGAGGGACGGGCCTGGGAGCGGAGCAGGGCGGGGCCCGCCGCCTCGACGGCGTCGAGCTGGGCGAGCAGCAGACCGGTCAACGTGGTGACGGTGACGGCGGGGCCCGGGTGCATGCCGTGGGTCAGGCCGGGCTGGGTCACCCATCGGCGGGCGAGGCCGGTCAGTTCGGCGACCAGGGCCGCGGTGGCGGTGCTCCACCGGCCGTGCCCGAGGTCGTCCTCGGCCCCGGGGAACTGTTCCAGGATCTCGCGGGGGAGCAGGACCCGGTTCTCGGCCAGGTCGGCGGCCAGGTCGGTGAGGGTGTCGGTGAGCCGGGCGCCGTGGATGAACTGCTCGTAGCCCGCCTGCCGGTCCAGCCGCAGGAGCACCGGTGCGCCCGCCCGGTCGAAGAGGTCCCGGAACAGGTCGTACACGGGGGCGACATGGCCGCGGCTCCAGGCCCGCCACTGGGCCCAGTCGTCGAAGTGCCGGCGGTGCACGTCCCCGAGGGACACCACCATGCCGTCCCGGAGGCCGGACAGATCCAGATGCCACCGGGTGGCGGCGTCCACCAGGGCGAGACGCACCGGGTCGGTACTCGTCCCGGAGACCAGATCGGCCTCCAGCGCGGTGATCCAGCTCTCCGCCCGGACGGCCCGCTCGGCATCGGTGGCATCCCGGTCGTCGATGAGATCGTCGAGGTTCGACACCGCCGCCCAGACGGCCCAGCACGCCGGGCGCAACGCGCGGGGCAGTAGACGGATGAGGGCGTACGCTCCGGGATCCTCCCCGCGGGTTACACGGCGGCAGGCGCGATAAGCGGCCCGCACGGAGGCGTCGGTGTGGCCCGCGGGCGGGGGTGCGGGCCCGTCGGCACCCGCCCCCGCAGGGTCAGCCGCCGTACCTGCCGACGTACCTGTTGCCGGCCGTAGCGGACGCCGGTTCCGACGGAGGCGTTCTCGAACTCGGGGCATGCCCATGTATGACTCCAGCTGACGACATGTGCCGGCCGACAGGTGTGGGTGCCGCGAACGCGTCAGCCGGCGGCCGCAGTACCGGCATCGGCCGTCTGGTCCCCGCTCGCCCGGCGTGGTCCCGGCAGGGACGGCCGGGCCGCCGGGGGCAGGGCGTTGCGGGTGCGGCGGTGGAAGGCGAGGAGGCCGGTCAGTGCGGCGGCGGCGAACCAGCCGGCCTGGATGGCGATGTGGTCGGGTACGCCGCTGGTGGAGAAACCCGCGGCGGTGCCGGCCTGCATGGCGCCGTAGGAGGGCAGGAGGCGGATGACCGGGCTTTCGCTTCCGGAACTGGTGATGGGGTTCTGCAGGCCGAGATCGATGATGCTCGTCATCAGGATGGCGAACATGCCCTCGACCTCCCGGCGCATCACGGCGCCGAAGCCGACCCCGAGGACGCCGTAGGTCATGGCGGCGCTGAACAGGGCGAGGGCGAGCAGGAAGGGCTGGCGTGGCGTCCAGATCAGGCAGGTGATGGCGGTGGCGTAGGCGGACACGGCGGCGGAGGCCAGGGCGAGAGCGGCGACCTTCGCGAGGACGAGCTGGGTGCGGGGATAGCCGGCCATGGCCAGGCGGCGGTCGAAGTCGTGGCCGGCGAAGGTGGCGGCGAACATCATGAACCCGGTGATCAGGGTGACGGCGTTGAGCGCGCCGCTGATCTCGGTGATCTCGTTGCCGCGCGGGGCCAGCATCTCCCCGGTGGCCCGCAGCCGCATCCGGGCCGGGGAGTCGGGCATGATCAGGTACGCCAGCATGGTCCACAGCGGGATGAACACGGCGACCAGCGCCATCGCGAACCGATTGCGTACGTGCTCGGTCAGCGCGTACCGCGTCGCGGTGGCGAACAGCGCCGGCTGCCGCCTCATGCCGCGCCCACCGCGAGCCGGAGCTGTCCGTCCTTCAGGTGCCAGAGTTCGTCCAGCCGTTCGGCGTCGTAGGCGAGATGCGAGACGACCAGGACCGAACGCCCGGCGTCGCGCAGCCGGGCGGCGAGCGCCCAGAACCGCTGGTAGGTGTCCCAGTCGAAGCCCTGATAGGGCTCGTCCAGCAGCAGCACCCGCGGGTCGTGCATCAGTGCCAGGGTCAGGTTCAGTTTCTGCCGGGTCCCGCCGCTGAGCACCCCGGCGCGTACATCCGCGTACTCGGTGAAGCCCAGGACGTCCATCGCCTCCTCGGCGTGGCGCAGGTCGGCCAGGCCGAAGGCGGTCCGGAAGAACTCCAGGTGCTGCCGGACGGTGAAGGCGTCGTTGAGCACGGTGTGCTGCGGGCAGTATCCGAAGCGGCCGTGGTGGCGGACGCTGCCTCGGGTGGGGCGCAGCTCACCCGAGAGGATCCTGAGCAGCGTGGACTTGCCCGCCCCGTTCTCGCCGACGATCCCCACCACCGCACCGGGACGCAGATCGAAGTCGACCCCGCGCAGTACCGGACTGCGGCGGTAGGCGTGATGCACTTCCCTGACCTTCACCCGGTCGCTCCACCGGAGACGTCCAGACCGGTCCGTACGGCGGTCGCGGCCCGGACAGCCCGGCGCCCAGGACACCTCATAGCCCCTCCAGCAGGTCGGTCGTGGGTGGCCCGGCACCGCCACGCGTGCGCGAACGGCGCGATGTGGTGGGCGAGTTGGTGCCACTCCATCCGGGCGCCGCAATGACCGTACAGTCGGCTAAATGTCATTGTGGTGTGCCGGTCGGCTAATCCCCCCGATCGGGTGACGATACGTGTTCGACATGTTCCAGCCCCGGCCCAGGGCCGCCCACGTGTGGCTGTGGACGGCCGCTGCCGCCTCCTGTCGACCGCGGTCACACCTGCCTCATGCCTGGTGCGGTGTTTCCACTCAGTCCCCGTTTTCCACTCAGTTCCCGCTCGTGCTCAAGTCGGCCGCGAACGCGGCCCCGCCCCCGTCCTCGCGGAGCCCGGGGCGGTCAGACCTCCGAGTCGACCGGGCGGGCGGCCGGTGCCCCGGTGCGCTCCGGTGCGGTGGCGCGCTCCGGCGCGGTGGCCGGAACGGGAAAGGTGAGCCAGCCCGCGAGGTGGGCGAAGACCGGGCCGAGCGCGTTCATCGCCACCACCGACGCCCACGCCGCGTAGGGGTTGCCCGCGTGGAAGCCGAACCCGCCGAAGAAGGTGGCGAAGTAGGAGGCGAAGCCGAGGAACATGGCCGGCACCAGAGCGAGGACCCGCAGCCGGCCCGCGTACATCAGGACGCTGTTGACCACCAGGATGATCAGTGCCAGCACCGCGTCCTGGGCGACCCGGCCGCCGCCGAGGCTGCTGCCGAGGTGCTGGTCGAGCACCACGATCACCAGGGCGAAGGCCGATCCGGCCGGCATCGCGGCCCACATCCGCCGTGCCACGGCGAGGCTCGGGCCGCCCGCCAGGAAGGTGCCGGCCCAGGAGATGAAGATCGCCCAGGGCGGCAGGTCGAGCGCGGTTCCGCCGATGAACGCCGTGGTCGCGGCGAGGACGGAGGCCGCGATCTCGTGGGGTATCCGTTCACGCATGGCTCGGCTCCGTAGTGCGGCTGTTCCGGGGAAACAGCAGATCGGTGTGGCGGACGGTGCGGGCCACGACACGGCCCGACTTGATGACGGCGGTGCGGGCGGGCCGGTCCAGCAGGGCGTCGGCGACGCGCCGGGTGTCCAGGACGACCAGATCGGCGCGTGCTCCGGCGCGCAGTCCGTAGCGGTCGGCGATGCCGACGACCTCGGCCGCCTCGGTGGTGGCCATCGCGAGCACCCGCGCCAGATCCCGAGGGCTGGACAGGTGGCTCGTCTGTGCCAGGAACAGACCGATGTCGAGCATGTCGGCGTTGCCGTAGGGGGTGAACGCGTTGCGGATGTTGTTGGAGGAGTAGGCGCAGGTGACACCCGCCTCCCACAGGTCACGCACCGGCGCGATCCCGCGCCGGACGTTGTGCGCGTCGGCCCGTCCGCCCAGGTGCATGTCGGTGGCGGGAAGTGGTACCACCGCGACGCCCGCAGCGGCGAGTTCGCCGAGCACGGCACGCCGGTCGGCGGGTTCACGGCCGGCCAGGGACGTCATGTGGCCGAGCGCCACCCGGCCCCGCATCCCGGACCTGACGGTCACCTCGGCTATGTACTCGGCGAGCGCGAAGCGGGGGTCCCGGGTGTCGTCGGCGAAGTCCGCGTGCAGGTCGGCGGGGACACCGAACTCCCGGGCCAGGTCGAAGACGAGGTCGACATGCCGCCGGCAGTCGTCCACGGTGGCCTCGTTGTACGTACAGCCGCCCACGACGTCCGCGCCCGCCTGTAGCGCCTCCCGCAGCAGATCGAGGGTGCCCGGAGCCTGGAGGATGCCCTCCTGCGGGAAGGCGACGACCTGGATCTCGACGGCGTCGGCGTATTCGTCCCGCAACTCCAGCAGCACCTGCACGCCCAGCAGTCCGACGACGGGATCGACGTCGGGGTGTGCCCGCAGCAGCGTGGTGCCGTTGGCGATCGCGCTGTCGAGCACGGTCCGGGCCCGGTCACGGACGGTCCGCGGTGTGAAGCCGCGTTTGAGCGCCCCGGTGACGGCGATGGCCCCGGCGAGTGTGCCCTCGGTGTCCGGCCTCTCCCGGTCCAGCAGGGCCTTGTCGAGGTGCACGTGCGATTCGATCAGACCGGGGATGACCACGCGTCCCTGACAGTCCAGTTCCTCGGCCGGTGCCGCGGGCACGGCGAGCCCTGGCCCGACGGCGGTGATCAGACCGTCCTCGATGAGGATGTCGCAGGTGGGTTCGTCGTCCGCGAGGCGCGCGCGGCGCACGATGAGGTCGGGCATCCTTCGTCTCCTGGGGTGGTGTCCTGCGGATGCGCGAAAACGGCGGGGGCGCGTCCGCGGGGGTGCCGCGTGCGGGGGCGGTGTGGTGCCGTGCGCAGCGGTCGGCGTGGAGAGTTGGGTACGGCGGTCGGCGGTCGGCGTGGCGCCGGGTACGGCGGTGCCCCGATCGCCTCGCGGGGAGCCGGTCGTCGTCCCTCTCCGGCGACGTGCTGCGGCACTGCGTGCCGCATGGGAGCGACCCGACGTCGACGACGGGCCCAACGCCTCTGCGGCCAGGGGGTGTTCAGCTGAACGAGTAGGTCGATGTGTCTGATGCCTGCGCGACACTGCAAAGGCCGGATGGTCGGACCAGGGCCCGACCTCAAGCACCCTACGGGCGCGTCGTCACGGGAGTAAACGGACGACGGCGATGGTTACGGGCGTTTCACTTGACGGAAACAGTGAACGCGGGCGGTGACCACGTGTGAGTGAGGCCGCGACGGGGTGAGCCGCCCGCCGAAGGTCCCCGTGCCGCCCGCCGCGGGCTCCGGTCCACGGCGACAAGTCGCTTCGCTCGGCGTGGAGTTGGGGGGCGGGGCTGGTCCGGGCCGCCGCCTCTCGCCGCTCCGCGTCGGTCGGGTCGGGGCGGGTCGGTCGCCGGAACCGGTCTGCGCCGTGCGGCCGACCGGTGCTCCCCGATGTCATACGGAGGGTTGTCTTCCTCTTATCTCTATAGCATCATGCCGATTCAGGTGTGATTCCTATAGGAAATGGGTGCGGTGTGGGTGACAGTCCGAGCAGGACGGCCTGGGTCTGGTGGTGGGGGACGACCCGCCGGGACGCCGGGCCCGCCTGCTGCTCGAACCGACGGGACTCGGGGTGGAGACCGCCACGGACTTCACCACGGCGGCCTGGCACAAGCTGATGGTCAACGCCGTCGCCAACCCGGTCACGGCCCTGACCTGCCGACGGGTCGAGGTGTTCGGCGAGCCCTCCGTCCGGGAACTCGCGCGCACCATGCTCGGCGAGGTGTGCGCGGTGGGCCGGGCCGAGGGGGCCCGCCTCCCGGACGACGCCGTCGACGACGTCCTCGCCTGGATCGACGCCCGTCCGGCCGGCGCCGGTTCGTCAATGCTCAGCGACCGGCTCGCCGGCCGCCCGATGGAGTACGACGGGCTGCTCGGTGCCGTGGTGCGCCGCGCGCAGACGCACGGGCTCGCGGTGCCGGTGTGCACGGCGGTGCTGGCGCTCGTGTCGGCGGCCGACGAGGCGACGGGCAGGGCCGACAGCGACTGAAGCGCCCCGGCCGGAGGGCCCCGGCCGAACGGATACCGGAACAAGCCGCGGACACCGCGGCGACGAGGCAGGAAGAAGCGGACAGCGCATGGCGAAAGTGATCAAGGCGGAGGCGTACCTCGCGGACATCGAGGTGGAGACCGTGCGTACGGACGCGGCTCAGGCGTTCCTCAAGCAGGAGACCCTCTTCGTCGAACTCACGGCGGACGACGGACTGACCGGCACCGGCTACTCGTACACGATCGGCACGGGTGGCAGGGCGGTGCTGTCGATGCTGCGGGAACACCTGCTGCCCACACTCGTCGGACACGACTCCCGCGAGGTCGAAGCCGCGTGGCGGAAGATGTACGACAGCACGCGCGCCACCATGGTCGGTCCCATCACCGCACTGGGGCTCGCCGCGGTCGACCTCGCGCTGTGGGACCTGCGCTGCCTGCGGGCGGACGAACCGCTGTGGCGGGTCGCCGGCGGCCATCGCCCGGCGGTCCCGGTGTACGACACCGAGCGCGGCTGGCTCCAGCTCGACGAGGCCGAACTGGCGGCCGGTGCGCTGGAAGCGCGTGAACAGGGGTTCTCCGGCGTGAAGATCAAGATCGGCAGGCCCACCGCGGGGGAGGACGCGGCCCGTATCCGTACCGTCCGTGAAGCCGTCGGGCCCGGCCTGGAGATCATGGTGGACGCGAACCAGGTCTTCACCCCGGCCGAGGCCGTGCGCCGGGCCGCCCGCCTCGAACCGTACGACGTGAGCTGGTTCGAGGAACCGCTGCCCGCCGACGACGTCGCGGGCCACGAGCGCCTGGCCGCGTCGACCGCGGTGCCGGTGGCCGTCGGCGAGTCCGTCTACTCGCTCGCGCACTTCCGTGAATACCTGCAACGCGGGGCCGCGGGAATCGTGCAGCCCGACGTCTCCCGCATCGGCGGCATCACGCCCTGGCTGAAGGTGGCCCACCTCGCGGAGGCGTTCGGCGCCGAGGTCTGCCCGCACTTCCTGATGGAGATCCACGTGAGCCTCGCCGCCGCCGTGCCCAACGGCCGCTTCGTCGAGTACATCCCCCAGCTGCGCGCCGTCACCACCCGCCAACTGCGGATCACCGACGGGCTCGCCCAGGCCCCCGCCGAGCCCGGACTCGGCATCGCCTGGGACCGCGACGCCATCGACGACCGGCGCGTCGCCTGAGCCCCCCCGCCCGCCGACGGGACGTCCCGCTCGCCGACGCGACGTCCCACCTGCCGCCCGCCCGCGGCGGCTCCCCGCCCGCCCCCGTTCCCAGGCCCCGCTCCCAGCCCTTGCCCCCGCAGTCAGGAGGACGACGATGTCCACCAGCCTCGTCAAGGAATCCGCAGCAGCGGCCTCGACGCACCGCCGCAGAGTTCTGCTGGCCTCACTCGTCGGCTCCGCCCTGGAGTGGTACGACTTCTACCTGTACGGCACAGCCGCGGCCCTGGTCTTCGGCAAGGTCATTTTCCCTTCCTTCGACGCGACGGCCTCGCTGCTGGCCTCGTTCGGCACCCTCGCCATCGGCTATCTCGTCCGTCCGCTCGGCGGCCTCGTCTTCGGCCGCCTCGGCGACCTGGTCGGCCGCAAGACGGTGCTCGTCCTCACTCTGCTGATCATGGGTGGCTCGACCTTCGCCATGGCGTTCGTGCCGACGTACGCCACCGCGGGTGTGTGGGCCCCGATCGTCCTCGTCGTCCTGCGCGCCGTCGAGGGCCTGGGCGCCGGTGCCGAGTACGGTGGCGCCGCGATCCTGGCCAGCGAGTTCTCCGCACCCCGGCGACGCGGTCTGTACGGGTCTGCGCCGAGCGTCGGCGTCTACATCGGCATCCTCATGGCGTCCGGTGCCTTCGCGCTCGTCACCCAGCTCCCGGAGGACCAGTTCCTGGCCTGGGGGTGGCGCATCCCCTTCGCGGCCAGCGCGGTGGTGATCGGTGTGGCCCTGTTCATCCGGATGCGGCTCGCCGAGAGCCCGGCCTTCGTCGAGGCCCAGGAGCGCACCCGGGAGGAAGTGGCCTCCCCGGTGCGCGACGTCCTCAGCATGGCGCGGGTCTCCGCCGCGGCCCTGCCCGCGCTGCGCAGGGCCGCGGCGGGCGGCTCGGGGCACGCGGCGATCGTCAACATGTGTTCCATCGCCGCGACCGCGGGACTGCCCCAGCGTGCCCTCTACTCGGCCAGCAAGGGAGCCGTGCTGGCGCTCACGAGGGCCATGGCCGCCGACCACCTGCGGGAGGGCATCCGTGTGACCTGCGTGAACCCGGGCACGGCGGACACCCCGTGGATCCAGCGCCTGCTCGCCGCCGCCGACCACCCCGACGAGGAGCGGGCGCCTGGTCAGTGTCGTCGAAGTCGCCCACGCCGTCGGCTATTTGGCCGGCCCCCGCTCCGGTGCCACCACCGGCACCGACCTCGCGGTGGACGGCGGCATGCAAGGGCTGCGACTGCGCCCCCGGTGACACGTGTGCGGGAACCGCGAGTGCGGCCCTCCTCAGCGAGTACCGCCCCGTCGGTCCGACGGGCGCGGGGGCGAGGTGTGCGGGCGGTGTCGCACCCGGCTGGAGCGCAGGTGTGCCGCCATCGCCTCCGCGGCCCGCTCCGGACTGCGCCGCACCACCGCGTCCAGGATCCGCTGGTGCTCGTCGATGGTGGGGCCGGCCGCTCCGGGAGCGCTGTTGAGCCGGAACATGTGCAGGTGGGCGTGGAGACGGCTCACCGCGTCGGCGAGCAGGGGCCGGCCGGCCGCCCGTGCCAGCGCGTCGTGGAACTCCTGGTCCAGCAGCGCGAAGCGACGGTAGACCGAGTAGTTCTCCCCGGTGTCGGGATGGCGGCGCATCCGCTCGACGACGGACGCCAGCAGCCGCAGGTCGTCCTCGCTCGCGTTCTCCGCGGCGAGCGACGCGGCGCGGGGTTCGAGCAGCAGCCGCATCTCGAACAGGTCCGTCAGCGCCTCGGGGTCGAGCAGGTCCGTGGCGCGGTAACCGGCGTTCGGGCGCTTGACGACCAGGCCGTCCGGCTCCAGCCGGGCCAGCGCCTCGCGCACCGGGGTCGCCGACACGTCGAGCTGACGGGCCAGGCCCTCGATGCTCACGCGGGCTCCGGGTGCGATCTCGTGGTCCATGACCATGGCCTTGACGGCTTCGTACACCCGGTCGGTCAGCACATCCTGTCGGTTCCTGTCCGTCATGCCATGGATCATAGAGAATCTGCTGCTCACACAGTGACCGGAGGCTGCCCGGCGGGCGGCGCCCGAGGGCACCCGGCGGGAGCCGGTGAACGGCGGGCGGGCCGGTCCTCGCGGACCGGCCCGCCTTCGTCCCTTCGCTACCGCGCTACTTGCGCTTCAGGGTGAAGTTGCTGGTGACCGTCGCTCCCTTCGTGAGCTTCACCGTCGTCACGGTCGGCTGGTAGCCGTCCTTGGCGACGATGACGGTGAGGGGGTTGTTGCGGACGTCGAGCCACAGGGCGTACGTGCCGTCGGACGCCGTGGTCAGCGTGTACGCCGAGGCCCAGCTGTCGATCTGCACCGTCGCCCCGGCCAGCGGCGCGGTGGTGCCGGTGGCCGTGGCCCCCAGGACCTTGCCGGTGATCTTGCCCCAGGTCTTGGGCGGGTTGACGTGCAGGCTGACCGGGACGCGCGGCACGGAGTAGGGCGTGTCGGTGCCCACACCCAGGTAGGCGGTCAGGTCACCGGGCTGGGTCACCTCGGGGACCGAGGCGTCCAGCAGGACGGTGACGGTCGCGCTCGCGCCGGGCTTCAGGGTGAGCTGCTGGGTGCTCTCGCCCAGCCAGGTGACGTCGCCCGATCCGGTCTGGTCGTAGCCGGGCAGCAGCTCGACCCTGGGCGTCGGGGTGCCGGGAGCGCTGCCCCCGCCGACCTTGTAGAAGCCGGGGGCGCCGCCGCCGCGGTACGTGGCGACGGTGGGGTTGGGAAGCGCGCTCCAGGTGCCGGACTGGGGGTCGAACGCCTGGCTCCGGTTGGTCAGCGCGTTGTTGCTGACACCGCTGGCCAGCAGCAGCCGTCCGTTGGCCGCGGTGTAGGACGAACCCCACTGCGTGGCAGGCAGGTCCGCGAGCTGGGACCAGCTGTCGGCGGCCGGGTCGTAGACGTAGGTGTGGGCGATGTCGTTGTTGTTCGAGCCCAGACCGCCGGCGCAGTAGAGCAGGCCGTCGATGGCGCCGCACGCCTGCCAGGAGATCGGCTCCGGATAGGCGGCGATCACGGACCAGCTGTCGGTCGCCGGGTCGTAGGCACTGGCGTCGGTGGTGCCGCAGGACGTGGCGGCGCAGCCGCCGACCATGTAGAGCTTGCCGTCGAGGACGGCGGTGCCGGAGGCGGCGTACGGCTTGGGCGCGGACGCGCCGGTGGTCCAGCTGTCCGAGTCGGGGTCGTAGATCTCCAGCTTCGGGTCCGGGCTGCCGGTCGGGCCCCAGCCGCCGGCGGCGTAGAACTTGCCGCCGATGAAGCCGTGCGCGGGGTCCTCGCGGGTGTCGGACGCGCTCGCCAGCTTCGTCCAGCTGCCGGCGACCGGGTCGAGGACGTACATGTCCTTGCTGTCGGCCGATCCGGTGTACCCGAAGGCCGAGTAGATCTTGCCGTCCTGGGCGCTGACGGCGTTGTCCATGATGGCGGCCGGGAAGTCCGGGGCCGCCTGCCACGGGCCGTCGCCCGGGGCGGCGGACGGCTTGGCCGTGCCGCCGGTGGCGTGGGCCTTGCTGGACAGCGCGGTGAAGTCGCCCTTGACGGTCTGCGGCGCGGCGCCCTTGCCCTGCTGGGTGAAGCCGCCGGCCTGCTCGCCGAGCTTGACCGTGGCGGGCGCGCCGCCGGTGTTCCTCACGGTCAGGTTCTGCGTCCTGGAGCCGCCCCAGGCGACGGTCGCGGCGACGGAGGCGGGCGTGACGGTGATCTTTCCGGCCTGGAGGGTGAAGTCGGCCTCGACCGTGCTGTCGGCGCCGACCTGCACCGTCTTGTCCAGCGAGGTGTATTTGCCCTTGGCCGCGGTGAAGGCGTGCGGGCCGAAGGCGGTGGAGAACAGCGAGTAGAACCCGTCGGTGAGGTTCGGGTCGTCCGGGGTGGCCACCGTCGTGACCTGCTCGGCGGGCTTGTCCTGGCTGGTGACGGTGGCACCGACCACGCCCGCGTCGGTGTTGGCGTCGCTCACGGTGCCGACGACCAGGGCACCCGGGGTGGGTGTGACCGCGCGGTCGCCGACGAAGACGTCGTCGACGGCCCAGAACCAGCCGAAGTGCGAGGCGAAGCGGAAGCGCAGCTGCACCGCGGACCTGTCGGCGAAACCGGCGAGCGGGACGGTGATCCGCTGACCGGTGATGGACGCCCCGGCGGTCCAGACCTTGGTCCAGGTCGCCCCGCCGTCCGCGGTCGCGTCGACCTCGGCGGTCTGGTTGCTGAATTGCTGGTACTGCGTGTTGAACGCCAGCTCCGGGTCGTCCTTGCCGGTGAAGTCGTAGACCGGGCTCACCAGCGAGGAGTCCTGAGTGGCGGCGCCGCCGAAGTGGTCGCTGTCGGCGATGGCGAACGCGCCGTCACCGCCGGTGTGGTTGCCGCGGTTGCCGGGATCGTCGAACTCCCAGCCGCCGGTGGTCCCGTCGGCGTTGACCACCTGCCAGCCCTCGGGCGCGGCGTCGGTGGCGTCGAAGGGTTCGGTGCTGCCGCTCTCGTCGACCTGGTACCCGGGCGTGCTGCTCGCCCACGAGTCGACGGGAACCGAGAAGCCCACGGTCTGCGCGGAGTCACCGACGTCGGTCTTCTTGGTGACGGCCCGGTAGCCGGTGGTGGCCGTCGCGACGTGCAGGGTGTAGGTGTGCCCCTCGGGCAGGTCGAGGCTGTAGGAGCCGGTGGCCGGGTCGGTCCACACCGAGCCGGGGACGCCGTCCGCGGTGATCTTGGCGTAGAGCGGCCAGCCGTGGCCGGAGCCGTCGGTGACCTTGCCGGCGACGGTCCGGCTGGGCACGGCGGTGAGGGAGAAGCTCTTGGTCAGGGTGGCGCCGTCGTCGACCACGACGCCGTCGGCCGAGCCGGTGGCGTAGCCGAACGCCTCGACGGAGAGGTCGTAGGTCCCGGTGGGCAGCGTCAGGGAGTACGCGCCCGAGGCGTCGGTGTGCGCCACGTTGGTGCCCGCGGTGATGGTCGCCCCGCCGACCGGTTTGCCGGTGGCGCCGTCGGTCACGCTGCCGGAGAGCACGCCGTGCGGGCCGCTGCGGAACGCGGACAGGCCGGTGGGCGTGCCGAGGCCGGTCGGACCGTCGTAGCCGGTGGTGCCGTTGCACAGGTACGCCGGGGAGCAACTGCCGTTGCTGCCGGTGGTGATGTCGTTGATCCCGGTGCTCGCCGCGTACGGGTAGGAGTTCGGGTAGGTGCCGGCGACCGGGGTGCCGGCGACGGCGTACACGGACGCGATGATGGGCGCGGAGACGCTGGTGCCGCCGTACACCGCCCAGCCGCCGTTGCCGTAGGTCTGGTAGACCGCCACGTCCTCCGCGAGGGCGGAGACGTCGGCGAGTGCCCGGTTGGCACAGCCGGTGTCGTGCTGGAAGGCCGGCTTGGGCTCGTACAGCGAGCAGCCGGAGCCGGCGAGGCTCCAGGCGGACTCGGTCCAGCCGCGCGGCGTGGACGCGTCCCGGGTCAGCGTGGTGCCGCCGACCGCGGTCACGTACTTCGAGGCCGCCGGGTAACCGACGCCGTAGCCGTAGTCGCCCGTGGACGCGGTGATCGCGACACCCGGGTGGTTGTAGTGGGCGTCCAGCGTCGTGGTCTCGGACGGATCCTCACCACCCCCGCCGCGGTAGTCGGTGCCGTAGGAGTTGGAGACGAACTTCGCGCCGAGCGCGACCGCCTCGTCGACCGCGGCGGAGAGGCTTTCGAAGCTGTTGTCGTCGGCCTCGACCAGCAGGATGTGCGCGCCTGGCGCGATCGCGGAGACCATGTCGAGGTCGAGCGAGATCTCCCCGGCCCAACCCGGGTCGGGGGTGGGGTAGTTCGTCCCGCCGCGCTGGTCGACCTTGCTGAAGCAGCCGTTGGCCGTGGTGCAGGCCGGCAGCCCGTACTGCGCGCGGTAGACGGCGAGGTCCGCCTCGGCGGTGGGGTCGTCGAAGGCGTCCACGATGGCGACGGTCTGTCCGCTGCCGCCGTCGGTGGGCAGGTCGTAGGCGCTCTGCAGGTCGCCGGCGCCGTAGCCGTTCGGTGTGTCGGCCGCACGTATCAGGCCCTTGACCGACTTGACGTCGGTGCGGCGCTGGGCGAAGCAGGTGAAGTGATCGCGCTCGGGGACGTCGCAGGCGGACTCGGAGCGGGGGTGGCTGTCGGTGGTGGAGGTGGAGGTGATGGTGGACGAGGCGGGGGAGTTGGAGACGGCCGCGGATCCCGCGGCCGAGACCGGTGCCTGGAGGCCGAGCACCGCCGTCGCGGCGGCGCCGAGGACGGCCAGGCCGGTGCAGATTCTTCGTCGGATCGGGTTTCCGGTTCTCACCATGGTGCGCAACGTGTGACTCCCATGCGTGGTTGCAGGGGTCGACCCGTAAGCGGCTCTCGGGCGACGGTGAATGTCCGAGTATTCACCGGTGGCCAATTAGCGAGACCGGTCCCACGTGTGTCAATCAGTAGCCCTCCGCAGTCGCTGTGACTCACCGTCAGCGCAGGGGCGCCGATCCTTCACTTCCCGCGCGCCATTCATAGGTGTTTCACCCGGAATGCACAGCTCCATGTGTTCGCTGAGCGGACACATGGCCGTCGCCCCGGCCCTCCGCCCGCCGAAATGTGTCGAAGGCGTGAACACGACAAGGCGCCAAACCGCCAGGTCCTCGCATTGACCGGCCGGGGCGCCCGGTTGGACTTTTGTGCTGGTCAACACCAGTCGTCTCCGCATCCGGTGACCGTGCGGACGCCGCCGGACGTCCGTGTGCCGAACGATGCCGGGCCGACCGCCCCAGCACACTCAGGAGATCTCCTTGTCCCACAGTTCGCTCGCCGGGCCCGGGCGGCGCAGACCGTCACGCGCCCGCTGTGCCGTGGCCGCGGCGGCCGTCGCCGTCCTCGCCGTCCTCATCACGCTCCTGCCCCACCAAGCCGTCGCGGCGACCGCACCGGCCCCGGCGGCCACCGCCGCCTCCGCCGAGCCCGCCTGCGGCACGCCCGGACCCGGCTCCTTCACATGTTTCGCCCTGCGCCGCACCGACATCCGCGCCGCGCTCGGCCTGCGCCGGGCCGCCGCCGGCCAGGCGGCGCCCGACGGCTACTCACCGGCCGAACTGCGCGCGGCCTACGGGCTGCCGGCCGACGGCGGCGCCGGGGCCACGATCGCGATCGTCGACGCCTACGACAACCCGAACGCCGAGGCCGACCTCGCCGTCTACCGGCAGCAGTACGGCCTGCCCGCCTGCACCTCGGACGACGGCTGCTTCCGCAAGGTGGACCAGCGCGGCGGCACCGCCCATCCGGTCGCCGACGACGGCTGGGCCGGGGAGATCTCGCTCGACCTCGACATGGTCTCGGCGATCGCCCCGCGGGCGCACCTGCTGCTCGTCGAGGCCGACACCGCGGCCTCCGACGACCTGGGCGCCGCCGAGAACACCGCGGTGTCCCTGGGTGCGCGGTACGTCTCCAACTCCTGGGGCGCCTACAGCGACGACGCCGGTCAACTCGCCTACGACGAGGCGTACTTCAACCACCCCGGGGTCGCGGTCGTCTTCAGCTCCGGCGACAACGGCTACGGCGTCAGCTACCCGGCCTCCTCGCCGTACGTGACCGCGGTCGGCGGCACCTCGCTGGTCCGCGACTCCAGCGCACGCGGCTGGGACGAGTCGGTGTGGAACGCCACCACCGTCGACGGCGACGGCCGGTCGCACTGGGGCGCGCCCGGCTCCGGCTGCTCCCAGGCCGAGCCCAAGCCGGCCTTCCAGTCGGCCGTCGACTGCGCGGGCCGGTCGGTCGCGGACGTCAGCGCCGTCGCGGACCCGGCCACCGGCGTGGCGGTCTACAACTCCTTCTCGGACGGCGGCTGGAACGTCTACGGCGGCACCAGCGCCTCCGCGCCGATCATCGCGGGCGTCTACGCGCTGGCCGGCACCCCCGTCTCCGGTACCTACCCGGCCGCGTACCCGTACCAGGCGCCCGGCGCCCTCCACGACGTGACCCGCGGCGACGACGCCAGTTGCGCCGACAACTCGGTGTGCGGCCACGGCCCGACACCCGACTGCACCCCCGCCTTCACCTGCGCCGCGCAGCCCGGCTACGACGGACCGAGCGGGCTCGGCACACCCGACGGCACCACCGCGTTCCGCCCCGGGCCGCACGGCACCGTCTCCGGCACGGTCACCGACGCCCGCACCGACCGCCCGGTGTCCGGCGCCACGGTCGCCCTCGGCGACCACCGGGCGACCACCGACGCGCAGGGCGGGTACCGGCTCGACGTGGCGACCGGTTCGTACCGGCTGACGATCAGCGCGTTCGGCTACCAGGACGCCGACCTCGGCACGGTACGGGTGGACGACGGCGCCACGCTGACCGGGAGCGCGGCACTGACCGCGGTGCCCTCGCAGACCCTGTCCGGCACCGTCCGGGACGGCGGGCAGCACGGCTGGGGCGTCTACGCCCGGCTCAGCATCGACGGCGTGCCCGGCACGTTCTTCACCGACCCGGCGACCGGCCGGTACACGGTCCAGGTGCCCGAGGACCGCACGTACACACTGCACGCCACGGCGCTCTACCCCGGCTACCGGCCCGCCGACACCACCGTCACGGTGCGCTCCACCGCACAGACCGCCGATCTGAGACTGCCGCTGAACGCCACGGGCGCGCTCCCGCCCGGCTACGAGATGACCTACCACGGCGGCGAGTCGCAGCCGTTCGCGACCACGGCCACGCCCGGGGGATGGACGGTCCGCAACAACACCGCGGCCGGCGGCTGGCAGTTCGACGACCCGCTCAACCGGGGCAACCAGACCGGTGGCACCGGCCGGTTCGCCGAGGTGGACGACTACGCCCTGGGCTGGGCCCCCGCCGACACCGAACTCATCAGCCCCGCCTACGACTTCAGCGCCGAACGCGCCCCGGAACTGCGGTTCGACACGGCGCTGCCCTCGCTCTACCGGCTCGGCGACCTCACCGCCGACGTGGACGCGAGCACCGATGGCGGCGCGACGTGGACCACACTGTGGCACCACACCGACGTCGTCCCCGGGCCCACGCACGAGACGGTGCCCCTGACCGACTACGCGGGCCGGAAGTCCGTGCGCGTCCGCTTCCACTTCACGGGCTCCCTGACCGGCATCTGGCAGATCGACGACGTGGCCGTCGGCACCCCGGCACTGGTCACCCGGCCCGGCGGACTGGTGGTCGGACAGATCCACGACGCCAACACCGGCCGCGGGGTCCTCGGCGCGAGCGCCGCCCCCCTGGCATCGCCCGCCGACAGCGGCCGCATGGTGGCCGCGCCGGGCGACCCGGCGCGCGGTGACGGCCTGTACTGGCTGTTCTCCCCGCGCACCGGCACCCAGAAGTTCACCGCGGGACTGCCCGGCTTCGGCTACCCGTCCGTGACCGGCAAGGTCAGGGTGCGGCCGGACACCGTCACCACCGCCGACTTCGCACTGCACCCCGCGCAACTGCGCTACGACGTCTCGGCCGTGGCGGCCGACGTGCCGTGGGGCGGCAGCCGGAACGTCACGGTGACGGTCCACAACACCGGTGGCTCGCCCGCCACCGTCTCGCTCGGCGAGCAGCGCCTCGGCGGCACCCCGGCGACGTCCGCCGGCGCCCCCGCCCGGCACACCAGGGCCGCGCTCACCCCGAACACCCTGCTGCGGACCGCGGCCCCGGCGACTGCCGACCCCGCTGCCCCGGCCCCCGCCGCCCCGGAGTGGTCCGCGGTGACCGACCTGCCGACCGGGACGTTCGCAGGCGTCGCCGCGGTCGACGGCGGCACGCTGTACGCGGGGCTCGGGGAAGCACCGGGCGGGCAGTGGAGCCGCGCCTTCCACGCCTACGACCCGGGCACCGCGAGCTGGCGTACGCTCGCCGCCCCGGCCACCGCACGGCTCGGCCCGGCGTACGGCTTCATCCGCGGCAAGCTGTACGTCACCGGCGGCCGTGACGCCTCGGGCGCGCCCATCGTGGGCGGCGAGGTCTACGACCCGGCCACCGACACCTGGTCGCAGATCGCCGACGCGCCCAAGGCGTACGGCGCCTCCGGCTCGGTGGTCGTCGGCGACCGGCTGTACGTGATCGGCGGCTGCGACCGGAGCAACTGCGGCTTCGACGACGTCGAGGTCTACGACCCGGCGACCGACACCTGGTCGACCGGCACGCCCTACCCGGAACCGATCTCGTACCCGGTGTGCGGCGCCGTGGACGGCGTGGCCTACTGCACGGGCGGCGTCTACGAGCCCAACGGGCGGGTCCAGCAGGACACCGACCACACCTACGAGCTGGACCGGACGACCGGCGCCTGGCACCGGGTGGCCGACGCCCCGGCCGACGTCTGGGGCGCCACCGGAACGGCGGCCGGCGGCGAACTGCTGGTCGCCGGGGGCTTCCGGACGAGCGTCGGTGCGCTGACCAACGAGGCGCACGCCTACGACCCGGCCACGGACAGCTGGTCCGCGCTGCCCAACCTGGCCGAGCCGGTGCTCGGCGCCCAGTCGGCGCCCGGCTGGTTCGCGGTCGGCGGCCTGGACGCCTACAGCGTGCCCCAGCAGTCCGTGCGTGAACTGCCGGGCTGGGACCAGGCGCACGGCGACGTGCCGTGGCTCGCGGAGTCGGCCGGGAAACTGACGGTCAAGGCGCACGGGACGGCCCGGGTACGGCTGAGTCTGGACGCCGGGACGATGACCGCCGCCGACGCCGGCGCCCACCGGGCCGCGCTCGTCGTCGACAGCGACACCCCGTACGGCGCGGTGTCGCTGCCGGTCACCATGACGGTGGTGCCGCCGTCCGACTGGGGCCGGCTGACCGGAACCGTCACCGGGACTTCGGCCGACGGCACCCAGGCGCCGCTCGCCGACGCGCTGGTCGACATCGACGGCCCGAACGGCGGCCCCACCGTGAGCACGGGGCCGGACGGCACGTACGCCGTGTGGCTGCCGGCCAAGGGCGGCGCGGTGACGGTGACCGCGTCGGCCGACGGCCACCGGTCCGCGACCAGATCGGTGCGGCTGGTGAAGGAGGGGGCGGTCACCGCGGACTTCCGCCTGCGGTCGCGGTGACGGGCGCGGGGCCGGCCGGGGCGTACC
>NZ_JBHJUV010000021.1:0-165082 GCF_042268025.1 Streptomyces sp. NPDC056161 | reverse complement strand
GGGCTGCGGGGCGGCCTGGGCCGGCGCCGGAGCCGGGGCGGCGGCCGCGGGCTGCGGGGCGGCCGGAGCGGGCGCCGCGGGCGCGACCGGTGCGGCGGGCTGGGCCGGGGCAGCCGATGCGGGTTCCCCCGCGTGAGCGGATGCGAGCGTGGGGGAGGTCTCTGCGGCCCCCGCGGCCGCAGCACCCGCCTGAGCCGGGGCGGCAGCCGCTCCCGGCTTGTAGTCGGCGAAGAAGTCCCACCAGGCGCGGTCTACCGAATTCGGGTCCTGGAGGTACTGCTGATAGATCTCGTCGACTAGCCACTCATTGGCGCCGAACGCGGCTGCGGGATTCTTCCCGGCCGGCTCGTCGGTCGTGGTGGAACCGCCCGGCCGAAGGCTGGGAGAGCTCGAATTACTGGCTGACTGTGGCGACACGGCGGCAACCGCCCTCTTCCGCTTCACAAGGTGATGGACAGCGGGAATAAAGGCTACGCCTCCGCGACCCTGAAGGTCAGGTCGGACCGGTTCATCGTCGTGTAAGTCACATCAGAAACCGGGTTTCGAGCCTTCAAATGGCGGGAAACAAGCGTGGTTCGGCTACGAATGGAGTGTCCGGCCCCGGGCCCGTGGGCGCGCATCCGCGCAGGCGTGCGCGGACCGCACGCGCCTGTCCGTGGGAAGGCGCGTGGATCTTGTGGTTCCGCTTCGAACTTTACGTCAACTTGGGAGAGAAGGCTCTCCCGGAAGAGTGACAAGGATCCGACAGCCCCGCTCGGATTCGGCCACGCCGATCCGGCCGCCGTGGAGATCGACCGCCCAGCGGGCGATCGCCAGGCCGAGCCCCGTGCCGCCGTCGCTGCCCGGACCGTGCGGGCGGCTGACGGCGCCGCGGTTGAACCGCTCGAAGACCCTGTGCCACTCCGAGCGCGGAATGCCGGGGCCCTCGTCGAGGACTTCGAGGTCCAGCGAGTCGGGATGCGTCCCGCGCCGCGCCCGCAGGGTGACCCGGCCGTGCGGCGGGCTGTGCTTGACGGCGTTGTCGATGAGGTTCGCGACGACCTGGTGGATGCGCTCCGGGTCGGCGAGCACCGTCAGCTCCGGCGGCGAGACGTCCAGGTGCAGATGGACGTCGGTCCGGGTGTGGCTGCCCGAGCCGGAGGCGATGCCCGCGCGCGCGGAGGCGACCATGTTGGCCTCCTTCAGCACCCCCGACAGGTACGGCCACACCTCGAACCGCCGCTTGCGCAGCGGCACGACCCCGTTGTCCAGCCGGGACAGGTCGAGCAGCGTCTCCACGAGGCGGCCGAGCCGCTCCGTCTGCCTGAGCGCCGTACGCATGGTCTCGGTGTCCGGCTCGGCGATGCCGTCCACGACGTTCTCCAGCACCGCCCGCAGGCCCGCGATGGGCGTGCGCAGCTCGTGTGAGACGTTTGCCACCAACTCCTTGCGCTGCCGGTCCTGCGCCTCCAGCTCGTCCGCCATGATGTTGATCGTCTGGGCCAGGTCGCCCAGCTCGTCACGGCGGTTCTCGCGCACCCGGCGCGTGTAGTCGCCGTGCGAGATGGACCGGGCCACCGCGTTCATCTCGTCCAGCGGCGCGGTGAGGGACAGCGCCACGAACTGGGTGATCAGCAAAGTGGCGATCATCGAGAAGACCGTGATGAAGCGCAGCTCCGTCTTCGTCTGCACCGCGATCATCGACAGACCTGTCGTGATCAGCACCGAGATGACGACCAGCGCACCCAGCTTGGTCTTGATCGAGAACGGGCGTACGCCGCCCCAGGGCTCCACGGGGCTCCTCCGCGCGGCCGACCGCCCCTCGCTCATGGCGTCGGCGTCTCCAGCGCGTAGCCCACACCGTGCACGGTGCGGATCCGCTCGGCGCCGATCTTCCGGCGCAGCGCCTTGATGTGACTGTCGACGGTCCGCGTGCCGGAGGCGTCGGCCCAGTCCCAGACCTCCGCGAGCAACTGCTCGCGGGAGAGCACCGCGCGCGGGGTGTTCGCCAGACAGACCAGCAGGTCGAACTCGGTCGGGGTGAGGTGCACGTCCTCGCTGCGCACCCGCACCCGGCGCTGCGCGTGGTCGATCTCCAGTTCGCCGAGGCGCAGGATGCCCGACCGCGGAGTCGCCGCGGCCAGCGCGGCCCGCTCCACCCGGCGCAGCAGCACGTGCACCCGCGCGGCCAACTCGCGCATGGAGAACGGCTTGGTCATGTAGTCGTCCGCCCCGACCCCGAGCCCGACCAGCATGTCGGTCTCGTCGTCCCGCGCGGTGAGCATCAGCACCGGCACCGGGCGCTGGGCCTGCACGCGGCGGCAGACCTCCAGGCCGTCGAAGCCGGGCAGCATGATGTCGAGGATCAGCAGGTCCGGCTGCCAAGCCTCGGCCGTGTCGACGGCGGCCGGACCGTCGCCCGCGGTCTGCACGAGGAAACCCTCGGCGCGCAGGCGGGCCGCGATGGCGTCGACGATCGTCTGGTCGTCCTCGACGACCAGGACCCTGCGCTGCGCGCCCGGCCCGGCCGTCGCCGTGCCGTTGTGGGAGGTATGTGTCTGCTCCATCGCCCGCCCCTGAAGTGTGCTTTCCGGAATCCGTGGGGTGATCCCATGACTGCTATTGACGCTTGAATGATCCGCGTCAGGGAAGCACACTACGGTGATTCAGCGGGCCGTCGCTATCCAGGTCGTACGGCGAGATGCACGGCGTCCGGAACGCCCCGGGCAACGGGGATCTCTTCGGTACGCACCCGTTGGAACCCGGCATTCTGCAAGGATCCTTCAAATTTCGGAGACGGTTCGGCGGACCAGACGGCGAGCACCCCACCGGGCCGCAACACACGTGCGCAGTCGGCCAGTCCGGCCGGTGTGTACAGCCCGCCGTTGTCCTCGGTGACCGTCCAGCCGGGCCCGTTGTCGATGTCCAGGCACAGCGCGTCGAAGGCGGCGGAGGTCTCACGCACGTACGCCACCAGGTCGGTTTCCACGATGTGGGTGCGCGGATCGGCCAGGGCCGCGGCGGACATCTCCGCGAGCGGTCCCGCGCGGTGCCAGGCGACGACCGCGGGTTCCCGTTCCACGACCGTGATCCGGCCCCAGCGGGGGTTCGCGGCCGCGTGTGCGAGCGAGAACCCGACCCCCAGCCCGCCGATCAGCACCTCGGGCGCCGCCCGCCCGTCCAGCGCCTCCAGCGCGGCGTCCACGAGCAGCCGTTCCGAGCGGCCGTCGGAAGTGTCCATCAGGAAACAGCCGTTGGCGATGATCTGGAGCAGCGGACCGTGCCGACGCAGGACCACCTCGCCGTACGGGCCCTCGCGGCGGTCCAGGACTTCGGGAGTGTCGTAGGCGGCGGTCATGCCCCCATCCTGCCCGACGCCTCGGACCACGCCCGCGGGTCCGCCCCGCCGCTGGTGACCGCGCCCGCGGACCGTGCCCGGCGCCGTCCGCACGCGCGGAGCCGCACGTGCGCGGGCAGCCTCCACGCGCTGTCCGATGACGACCGCCGGCCCGCTCGGACCCGCTCGCGCGGTCAACCCCGTCGGCGGCACTTCTCATCCGATGGAGTGTTCGGCCCACGGCCGCGTTCCCGTACGGAGCAGCCGTCGGCTCTGCACATCCTGTGAATCCGGGCCTCAGGTGGCGTCGGTCATAGACAGAGGTCACCGGGGCGCGAAGGGTGGGGCGCAACGGAAGGAGCGCCGCACGGTGGACGAGACCGCGGCGGCCGCGACGACGGCCGCCCCGCCCACGCCCCTGCCGGAGGTCTCGGGCCCGTCCTGGACTCCGGACGCCTCGGGTCCGCGCCGCGCCCCGGACGCTTCCGGTCCGCCTCCGGCCGCGGACGCCTCGGGTCCGCCGCGGGTTGCGGAGGCGGTGGGTCCGCCCGGAACCGGTACGGCCGGGCTGCTGGGCGGGATGCCGCACCAGCGGCGTGCACGGCCGGCGGCACTGCCCGCCGAAGCCGCGCCCGCCCGGGTGCCGTCCGATCGGCTGCCGTCCGTCCGCCGCCCCTGGCTGCTGCTGCCCACCCCGGCCGCCACGCCCTTCACCTTCGCCTACGCGGCCGTGCTCGCCGTGACCTCGCTGGTCGCCTCCGTCGCCGACCCGTCCCTCGTGCACGCCCTCCAGCAGGGCTCCAGCACGGACGTGGCCCACCTGGTGCGCACCCCCATGAGCGTGCTGGTGGCGAGCGCGCTGTGGATCGCGGGCGGGGTGTTCACGCCGTACGTGCTCGGCTTCCTGCTGGTCCTGACCGCGCTGGAGCGGCGGGTCGGCGCCCTGCGCGCGGCCGGTGTCTTCCTGCTCGGGCACATCCTGGCCACCCTGGCGACCGAGGTGCCCGTGGGGCTCGCGGTGCTGGCGGGACATCTGCCCGCCACCTCGCTGCACCGCCTCGACTACGGCATCAGCTTCGGCGTGGCCGCCGCCACCGGCGCCCTGGCCGGGCTGGTCACTCCCTGGCTGCGCTGGATCCTGCTCGGCCTGATCGGCGCGACGATCGCCGGGAACCTGATCGCGTTCACGGATCCGATGACCGGCTGGGGCCACCTCATCTCGCTGGTCATCGGCGTCGCGACCTGGCCCCTGGTGCGGTACTGGCAGCGCTCGCGCAACACCGCCGCCGAGGCCGCCGTGGCTGCCGTGGTCGCGGTCGGCGAGGTGGCCCCTGCGGGCGACGCCGGAGCACGCGTCCCCCGCTGAACCCGGTTCCCCGCTCTGCGGCCGGCCCGCCGCCACGGTCCCGCCGGGGCCGGGTCAGGCCGTGGGCCGCAGGTGCCGCCGGGTCCATTGCGCGAAACCGGTGAGCGGGATGCCGAGGGCGCTCGCGTACTCGGGGCGGGCGGGCTGGCCGGCCACGTTCATCCACGCGTGCGCGGCGCCCATCGGCGGCATCCCGGCGGCCAGGGCCTCCTCCTCGGTCATGTCCGGCGCGGACAGCGGGACGCCCAGCGCGCGGGAGAGCACCTCGGCGATCTCCGTCATCGACAGGTAGTCGCTCGCCAGCTCCAGCTCGACCCCGTCGAACCGCTCGGGTGCCGCGACGGCCGCGGCGGCCGTCGCGCCGATGTCGTCCACCGCGGCGAGCGACAGCCGGGTACCGGGGTTCAGGACGCTCACCAGGCCGCCCTCGACGCCGCGCGGGAACAGGAAGGCCATGGAGGGGAGGAAGTTCTCCATGAAAAAGCCGGGCTTGAGGAGGGTCCAGTGCGCGAATCCGGCCTCGCGGAGCCGGTCCTGGACGGCGCTCTTGGCGCCCAGGCTGGCTTCCAGCGTCCCCCAGCGGCCCGCGGTCCAGCCGGGCGTCCGGGTGTGCTGCCCGGCGCCGCTGACGGACGTGTGCACGAACTGCGGCACTCCGGCCGCCCGCGCGCCCTCGATGAGGTTGACGCCCTGGGCCACCTCCCCGTCGAAGTCGAAGCCTTCCGCGGTCAGGGCGGGCATCTGCACGGAGAAGACGGCGCGGGCCCCCTCGGCGGCCCGGACCACCGAGGCGCGGTCGTGGAGGTCGCCGGTGACCAGTTCGGCGCCGAGCGCTTCGACGGCCCTGGCCCGGTCGGTGCTCGTGTCACGCACCAGGGCGCGGACGGGAACACCCGCCGCGAGCAGGGCGCGGGCGGTCGCTCCGCCCTGTCTGCCGGTGGCACCGGTGACCAGGACGGGTGCGGGGTCTGCGGACATGGGTCTCCTCCGGTGCTCTGCTCGGCGAGAAAACGGCGGGGGCCGCCGTTTTCTTCGCGGTACGATATGGCGGGGCCCGCCGTTTAGCAAACCTGGAGATGACGCCATGCCTGACACCCGGCGTGCGGACGCGCGCCGCAACTACGCGCGCATCCTCGCCGTGGCCGAGGAGGAGGTCGGCGCCCACGGGTCCGGCGCCTCCCTGGAGCAGATCGCCCGCATCGCGGGGGTCGGCTCGGCGACCGTGCGCCGCCACTTCCCCACGCGTCGTGCCCTGCTGGAAGCGGTTTCCCGGCAGCGGATCGAGGCGCTGTGCGCCCGCGCGCGGGAGCTGACCGGCGAGAGCGACAGCCGCAGCGCGCTGCTGTCCTGGCTGGGCGACGTCGTCGTCTACTCCGCGTCCGCGCGAGGGCTGGCGGCGGCGCTGGCCTACGAGGGGGCCGGGCCCGACTCGGTGTACGAGAACTCCTGCGCGACGAAGCTGGAGGAGGCGGGGGAGCCGTTGCTGCGGCGTGCCGTGCGGGACGGGGCGGTGGCGGCGGACGTCACCGTCGCGGAATTGATCACGCTCGTCGTCGGGGTGGTGCTGGCGACGGAGGGCCGGCCGGATCCCCGGGGGGCGGCGGAGCGGATGTTCCGGCTTGCGGTGGTGGGGATCAGTCCGGCGGTGTGACGTGGGTTCTGGGCCGGTTTGCGTGATTCCCCGCGCCCCTGTGAGGGGGTTCTGCGGTGGGAGCGGTGCGGGTGCGTCGTGGTCTGTCGCGCGGTTCCCCGCGCCCCTGTGGGGTGCGGGTGAGGTGGGTCGGGTGCGGGTGGGTTGTGGTCGGTTGTGCAGTTCCCCGCGCCCCTGTTGTGCGGCTCCGCGGGTCTCCAGGGGGTGTGGGCGGGGTGATCGCTCTGGGCGAACGGGGGGTGGGGAACATACGGAGGGCCCTGTGCATTGAGTCGGCATAGCTCAACTTGACTGCCGAAGGGGAGATCATGGCTGCTGAGTCCGCGGCGTTCACACCGCTCGCCCTGCCCGTGCTGCCGCTCGACGACGAGGTCGTGCTGCCCGGGATGGTGGTTCCGCTGGACCTCAATGACACCGACGTACGCGCCGCGGTGGAGGCCGCCCAGGCCGCCGCGCGGGCGGAACCCGGCAAGCCCCGGGTCCTGCTGGTCCCGCGCATCGACGGTGCGTACGCGAGCACCGGTGTGCTCGGCACCGTCGAGCAGGTGGGACGGCTGGCCGACGGCGACCCCGGCGCGCTGATCCGCGGCCTCAGCCGGGTGAAGATCGGCGCGGGGACCACCGGACCGGGGGCCGCGCTGTGGGTCGAGGGGACCCGGATCGACGAGCAGGTGCCCGAGCCGCTGCCCGGCCACGTCGCCGAACTGGTCAAGGAGTACAAGGCCCTCGCCACCGCCTGGCTGCGCAAGCGCGGCGCCTGGCAGGTCGTCGACCGGGTGCAGGCCATCGACGACGTCTCGGCGCTGGCCGACAACTCCGGCTACTCGCCGTTCCTGTCCACCGACCAGAAGATCGAACTGCTGGAGACCGCCGACCCGGTGGCCCGGCTGAAGCTGGCCACCCAGCACCTGCGCGACCACCTCGCCGAGCAGGACGTGGCCGAGACCATCGCCAAGGACGTCCAGGAGGGCGTCGACAAGCAGCAGCGCGAGTTCCTGCTCCGCCGTCAGCTGGAAGCCGTCCGCAAGGAGCTGCGCGAGCTGAACGGCGAGAAGGACAGCGAGGAGGAGTCCGACGACTACCGCGCCCGGGTCGAGGCCGCCGACCTGCCCGAGAAGGTCCGCGAGGCCGCCCTGAAGGAGGTCGACAAGCTGGAGCGGTCCAGCGACCAGTCCCCGGAGGGCTCCTGGATCCGCACCTGGCTCGACACCGTCCTCGAACTGCCGTGGAACGAGCGGACCGAGGACGCGTACGACATCCAGGGCGCCAAGGCGATCCTGGACGCCGAGCACGCGGGCCTCCTGGACGTGAAGGAGCGGATCACCGAGTACCTGGCGGTGCGCAAGCGCCGGGGTGACCGGGGCCTCGGTGTGATCGGCGGCCGGCGCGGCGGTGCCGTGCTGGCGCTGGTCGGCCCGCCGGGAGTCGGCAAGACCTCGCTGGGCGAGTCCGTGGCGCACGCCATGGGCCGCAAGTTCGTCCGGGTCGCCCTCGGCGGTGTCCGGGACGAGGCCGAGATCCGCGGCCACCGGCGCACCTACGTCGGCGCGCTGCCCGGCCGGATCGTGCGTGCCGTCAAGGAGGCCGGGTCGATGAACCCGGTGGTCCTGCTGGACGAGATCGACAAGGTCGGCTCGGACTTCCGCGGCGACCCGGCGGCGGCCCTGCTCGAAGTCCTGGACCCGGCGCAGAACCACACGTTCCGGGACCACTACCTGGAGGTCGAGCTGGACCTGAGCGACGTCGTCTTCCTGGCGACCGCCAACGTGCTCGAAGCCATCCCGGAGGCCCTGCTCGACCGCATGGAGCTGGTCCGGCTGGACGGCTACACCGAGGACGAGAAGGTCGTCATCGCCCGCGACCACCTGCTCCCGCGCCAGCTGGAGCGGGCGGGCCTCGCGGACGACGAGGTCGCCCTCGACGAGAGCGCCCTGCGCAAGCTGGCCGGCGAGTACACCCGTGAGGCGGGCGTGCGCAACCTGGAGCGGGCCGTGGCCCGGCTGCTGCGCAAGGTCGCGGCGCAGCACGAACTGGGCGAGCGGAAGCTGCCGTTCACCGTCCGGGACGCCGACCTGCGCGACCTGCTCGGCCGGCCGCACCACGTGCCCGAGTCCGCCCAGGACCCGGCTCAGCGCCGCACGGCCGTGCCGGGCGTGGCGACCGGCCTCGCGGTCACCGGAGCGGGCGGTGACGTCCTGTTCGTCGAGGCGTCCCTCGCCGACCCGGAGACGGGCGCGGCGGGCCTGACCCTGACCGGGCAACTGGGCGACGTGATGAAGGAGAGCGCGCAGATCGCCCTGTCCTTCCTGCGCTCGCACGGTGCCGAACTGGAACTCCCGGTCGGCGATCTGAAGGACCGGGGCGTGCACATCCACTTCCCGGCGGGCGCGGTGCCGAAGGACGGTCCGAGCGCCGGCGTCACGATGACCACGGCCCTGGCCTCGCTGCTGTCCGGGCGGCTGGTGCGCACCGACGTGGCGATGACCGGCGAGGTCTCCCTCACCGGCCGGGTGCTGCCGATCGGCGGTGTGAAGCAGAAGCTGCTGGCCGCGCACCGGGCCGGGGTGACCACCGTGATCATCCCGAAGCGCAACGAGGCAGACCTGGACGACGTCCCGGCCGAGGTGCTGGACAAGCTCGACGTCCACGCCGTCACGGACGTCCGCCAGGTCCTGGAGCTGGCCCTGTCGCCGGCCGTGAACGGCGCGGAGAACGGCGCGGAGAACGGCGCGGAGCCGGAGGTTCCGGTGGCCGCGATGGGGGCACCTCCCAGGCGTTGAGCACTGGGGGAGGAGGCCGCCGGATGAAGGAAGGCCCGGGTTCCCGTGCTCGCACGGGAACCCGGGCCTTCACCTGCCCTGGGAGGTCAGCCGTTCGCGAGTGCCTGCACCCGGTCCAGCGCCCCGTTGAACTTGTCGTGGTCCCCGACCGTCGGTCCGGACGACGTGTACTGCCACATGGTGTAGAAGCCCCAGCCGGCCGGGAGCGTGCCCACGGTGGAGGCGTAGCGGGCGATCCACAGCGGGTTGGCGGACGCGAAGCCGCCGTAGTTGCCGGTGCACTCGGTCCACCAGCTCGTGGCCGTGTAGATGACCGCGTCGCGGCCGGTGCGGGCCTTGTAGGTGTTCAGGAAGTCGGCGATCCAGCTCACCATCGCGCTCTGCGACTTGCCGTAGCAGGAGGCGCCGTACGGGTTCCACTCGATGTCCAGGGCGCCCGGGAGGGTCTTGCCGTCCTTGGACCAGCCGCCGCCGTGGTCGACGAAGTAGTTGGCCTGGGTGGCGCCGCTGGTGGTGTCCGGGGTCGCGAAGTGGTACGCGCCGCGGATCATGCCGACGTCGTACGAGCCGTTGTACTGCTGGGTGAAGTAAGGGTTCGTGTAGTACGTCCCTTCCGTCGCCTTCGTGTACGCCCACCTGACGCCGCTGTTCCACAGCGTCGACCAGGCGACGTTGCCCTGGTAGCTGGAGACGTCGACGCCCTCGGTCTGGGTGGCGTCACCGGTGCTGGGCGTGCCGCTGCGGCCGTCGTGGGCCAGGACGCCCATGCCCATGTGGGCCGAGCCGCGCGCGGGGGTGGTGGCGGCCTGGGCGCTGGTGAGGGGCAGGGTGAGGGACAGGGCGGCCAGCAGTGTCACGGACAGGGCCGTGAGCCTGCGGCGGATGGTGCCGGGTCTGTGCACGGGCATGGGCGTGCCTCCGAGGAGTGTGGTGGGGGGACCGCGGACGACCGACTCGGCCGAATGGCGTGAGCATGCCAGTAACGGCCTGGCAGAGAAGCTACGCACGTAGACCGGGCCGTGGGAAGGGGCCCCGAAGGCTGCCGTTGGTCTACGCCTGCGAAATACTTACGGAGCTGGGGCGATGGCGACGCTTGGCAGAAACTTTCAGGACCGCGAAATTGATCAGGGGTGCTGACGTGCACGAGGACGCGAACGACGACGGACGGCGGGCCGCCGCCGAGGTGTCGCCGGATGGTACAGACCAGGAATTCCTGTCCCTGGAACGGGAGATGACGGTCCTGATGCGCCGCGCCCGGGCCAGTCAGGGCGAGATGGCCCGGGAGGTCCACCCCGACCTGGAGTCGGCCGCGTACGGCCTGCTGATCCGGCTGGACGAGCAGGGCCGGCAGCGGGCCACCGATCTCGCCGCCTACATCGGCGTCGGCAAGGCGACCATGTCCCGCCAGCTGCGGGCCCTGGAGGAGCTGGGCCTGGTCGCCCGCGAGCCCGACCCCGGGGACGGCCGCGCCTGGCTGGTGAACCTGACCGACGAGGGCCGCCGCCGGGTCGGCAGGGTGCGCGAGGCGCGCCGGGCCCGGTACGTCCACCAGCTCGCCCACTGGGACCCGCACGAGGTCGCCGAACTGGCCCGGCTGCTCCACAAGCTGAACGGGGTCATCGAGAAGTAGGGGAAGTGGGCGGAGCAGGCGGGGCGGGGGAGGCAGGGCACGTCGCCGGGCCGTGCGGAGCACGGTCCGGTGCCGCGGGCGTGCGGAGCTGCCGGAGTTCGGCATGGACCGCCGTCGCGTCGTCGTGTGTCTTGCTGCGTCCGAGATGCCTGCGCTCCTCGCGGTCGGTCGTCTCCAGGGCCCGCACCCGGTCGATCAACGCCTGTGCGCCCTCTTTCCGCAGCAGAGTGAAGCAGTCCGTCCAGTCGCCCTCGTGGAACTTCTCCACCCAGCGTGTCGCCCCGTCCGTCAGCGCGGCCAGGGCGCGGACCTCGCCGCGGGGCACGCTCCCCGTCACCGCGCGGGCGGCGACCGACGGGTCGGCGGCGGCCGTGAAGAAACCGCCCTCCTTGTTGCGGACCGTGGCGTCCGCCACGGCGTCGGTGGCCAGGGACGAACGGGGCAGCCGGGCGATGCGGTCGTCCTGGACCGGGGTGACCGTGCCGTCCGGGGACTCCAGCAGGAGGGTGGAGTCGGACAGGACCAGGTACTCCAGTGACTCCGCCGACCAGCGGGCCAGGACGACGGTCGCCTGCGGGGTGCGTGGGTGAGAAAGGTCACAGGTGTCCGCGTGTGCGCCGGCGGTTCTGGCGATCGCCCGGGAGAGAATCTCCGCCAGCGTCAGATCTCGGTAGGAAACGGTCAGTTCGATCAGTGCACCGCCCAGTCGCGCGGTGAACCAGGGGACGGAATGCAGACAGCCCGTCCCGTCCTGCGGCGGGGTCACCCCGTCCAGGACGACCACCCAGCCGCCCTGTCCTGAGGCTGGTGCGCCGACACCGGCGAAGTCCTCGTTGGGCCGGCCGGGGTCGCCGGGCTCGGAAACGACGTCAGTACGCATCCGGCCAGTCTGCACGAGCCCTTCACAAGGGCTGCGGAAGGGTGGCAACGGCCCCCGAATGTGCGCAGCCGCGCAGGTCAGGCGCCTGTTTTGCGGGGGAATGGAGCGCTCCGCGAAAACGTGGCCGGGCATACTGCCAAAGCGAGCCGTCCGCGTCCAGCCGACCCGCCACGGCCCCCGCCCGCCCATGCCGGTGGAATTTGCCCGTCAACTCCCCTCCAGGGTTCACTCCTTCGGGTGGCGGGTCAGGTGATGCACGACCGTCGGCCACCGGCACTGGGAGGGTCGGACGGACCGCACCGGGTGTACACATCACCTCGGCATCGGGACGATCAACGGGACGGCGGGGAGCCACCCGGGCCCATGGGTACACGAGTTCAAGAATGCGAGCACCGGTGCAGATGAAGCGGCCTCGGCGCACAGGCGGACAGCCGGCCCCCGAAGGGGGCGCCGCCGAGCGGCCCCCCGTAGGCACCGGCCGCCCGACCCACGTACGCAACCGGCTGATCCTCGCCGTGGCCGTGGTGGCCGCGGCCGTCGCCGGGGCCGGCGCCCCGTCCCTGGTCGCCGCCTCCGGGCAACTGAGCGACGCCCAGGAACTGGTGAACCTCGCCGGACGCACCGAGAGCGCGCTGACCCTCGCACACGCGCTCGCCGACGAGCGCGACGAGGTCTCCTCCTTCGTCGCGGCGGGCCGGCCCAAGTCCAAGACCCCCTCCGAGGACCGCGGCGCCCGCGTCGACCAGCAGGTCGAGGAGTTGCGCGCCGACACCGACACGCCCGCCGGGCTCCGCTCGGAACTGGACACCATCGCGTCCGTCCGCCGGGCCGCGCTCACCGGCAAGGGCACCGCGCTGGAGGCCCACGAGGGCTACACCGCCGTCATCACCGACCTGCACAGGATCGCCGAGGAACTGGCCGAGCAGATGCCGCCGCGGGCGGGCTCCGGAGCGTACGCGCTCGCCGAGCTGGACACCGCGGTCCAGCAGTCCGCCGCCACCCGCGGGCTGCTCCTCGCCGCGCTGAAGGTGCCGAGCACCCCCCAGACGGTGATCGACCCCCTGACCGGCCTGCCCACGACGGTCGCGGTCACCTCCGACGCCGACAGGAAGCAGCGCGACGCCCTCACCGCCGCCGCCCAGCAGGCCCGGCTGCGCGCCGACGCGGCCCTCGCCGACTTCCGCGAGGGCGCGCCCGAAACGGCCGTCACGACGTACGACTCCACGGTCACCGGACCCGAGGCCGACGCGGCCGACAAGGACCTGGCCGACCTCACCGACCAGCCCACGCTCTCCGACGGCGAACTGGCCACCAGCACCAAGAAGCTGGACGCCGCGCTGTCCGCCCGCGTCGACCTGATGCGCGGCGCGGAGTCCTCGCTCTACCACCACCGCACCAAGGACCTGTCCCGGCTGCGCGACGACGACGTCACCGAGCTGGAGATCCGCACCGCCGCCCTGGGCGCCCTGCTGCTGGTCGCCATCGGCGTCGCCACCGCGCTGGCCCGCACCCTCACCCGCCCGCTGTCGGTGCTGCGCCGCGGCTCGGCACGGCTGGCCGAGGCGGCGGACCCGACGGCCGAGGAACCGATCGCCTTCACCGGCCGCAACGACGAGTTCGCACGGGCCGTCCGCTCCGTCAACACCCTGCACGCGCGTGCCGTCGCCCTGCACGAGCGCGTCGCCACCCTGGAGACCGACCGCAAGCACCTGGTCGGGCAGCGCCAGAAGATGGCCGACGCGCGCCAGGAACTGCGGGACGCCCTCCAGGTCTCCCAGGCCCAGCTGGAGCAGCTGCGGGCCGGCATCGGCGGTACGTTCGTGAACCTGGCGCTGCGCACGCTCGGCCTGGTCGAGCGGCAGCTTGCCGTCATCGAGGGCCTGGAGGAGCGCGAGCAGGACCCCGACCGGCTGGCCACCATCTTCAAGCTCGACCACTTCACCACGGTGATGCGCCGGCACAGCGAGAACCTGCTGGTCCTCGCCGGTTCCGAGCGCGTCCTGAACCACCCGGGACCGGTGCCGCTGGTCGACGTGGTGCGGGCCGCGGTCAGCGAGATCGAACGCTACGAGCGGGTCCGCATCGCCGCGCTGCCCCCGCACGCCCACGTGGTGGGCTTCGCCGCGGACGACATCTCCCACCTGCTCGCCGAACTCATGGAGAACGCCACCTCGTTCTCCCCGCCGGAGCAGCCCGTGGAGATCTCCGGCTGGCTGCTGGAGAACGGCGAGGTGATGCTCTCGGTGCAGGACGAGGGCATCGGCATGACCGGTGACCGCCTGGAGCGGCTCAACGCCCGCCTCGCCGACTTCGACCCGAACACGTCGTACGGCCAGGACGGCGAGGACGGCCTCGGGCTCGGCCTGTACGTCGTGGCCCGCCTCGCCCAGCGGCACGGCGTCCGGGTGCAGCTGCGCGAGCAGAAGCAGGGCGGTGTGACGGCGGTCGTGGTGCTCTCCCAGGACCTGCTGGAGAGCGCCGCGGCGACGTCCGTCCCGTCCGCTGCGGCCACGGCCGGCGGCGACCGGGCGGTCTCGCTGCCCGGGGCGGACGCCGAGGTCAACTCCAATGTGCTGCACGGCCGGGCGCCGGACGACGATCCGCTGGTGGCGCTGGCGGAACGCGCCGTGAGCCGGGCGGCCGCCACGGACCAGCCCGCCGACCCCGCGCAGGCACGGACCGAGCCCGGCCATGGGCCCGCTACGCCGCAGCACCCTGCCGCCGCTACGCCGCAGCACCCGGCCCCCGCGGCCCCGGAGCACCCGGTGGCCGGGACCGCGGAGCACTCGGCGGCCCCGGAGCACCCGGCCGCCGGCCCGGTGGAGCCCTCGGCGGCGACGGAGGCCCGGACCGGTCCGGTGGAGCACGCCGCCGTGCCGGAGCCCGCGGTCTCGTCGGAGTCGTTCGCCGAGACGACGATGGAGCTGCTGGTACCGGACCCCGCCGCCGTCGACGCCGCGTCGGCCCGGCCGAGCACACCGGCACCGGTGCCGGCGCCGGCCTCCGCACCGGATCCGAGCGACGAGGCGCACGGCTACCCCGCGCCCGGCCCCGCCCGGACCGCGGAAGCGCCGGAACAGGTCCGCTCCGTGGACGCGCCCGGCCCCGCCCGGCCCATCGACGTGCCAGGGGCTCCCCGGTCCACGGAAGAGTCCGCGGCTCCCCGGTCCACGGAAGAGTCCGGGGCCCCCCGGTCAGCCGACGGTGCCCACGGGCGTCCGCACACCCCCGGGGCGGACGCCGGAGTCCGTGCGTCCGCCGTCGGCGGTACCGGCGACGAGGCGGCCCACGAGCGCACGCCCGACCTGCTCACCGCGAAGGGCCTGCCCAAACGCACCCCGAAGGTCACCGCACCCGCCCAGGCACCCCGGCGGTCGGCCGGCTCCGTGGACGCCGACGCGCTGCGCCGCAGACTCGGCGGCTTCCACCGCGGAGCGGAGGCCGGCCGCCGCGAGGTCGAGGCGGAGATGGCCGGGGAGACCCCCGGGACCAGCACACCCGCGGACCGGCCCGCGGAGCGAACCGCCGGAGAAACCCCGGGGGGCACCGTCGAGGAGGCAAGCAGTTGACCGCGCCCAGCACCTTCGGACTGAGCCGTGAGGCCCGTAACCTGCACTGGCTGCTGACGAACCTCATCGAGGAGGTGCCGGACATCCTGTCGGTCGCGGTGGTCTCCTCCGACGGCCTGCTGCTCGTCTCCTCCGACCCCGGCCACACCGCCGAGGCCCGGGAGGCCGGCGAGTCCCCCCGCCGCAGCGGTCCGCGCGGTTCCGCCGCCGACCTCGCCACGCTCGTCTCCGGTATCGGCAGCCTCACCCTGGGCGCGGCCAAGCTGATGGACTCCGGCGCGGTCAAGCACACGATGGTCGCCATGGACGAGGGGAGCCTGTTCGTGATGTCGATCAGCGACGGCTCGCTGCTCGGCGTGCACGGCTCCGCCTCCTGCGACATGAGCGTGGTGGCCTACCACATGGCGCTCTTCGTGGGCCGGGCCGGCCACGTGCTGACCCCTGAACTCCGCAGCGAGCTGCGAAAATCCCTGGAGTCCGATGCGACGGGGAGCAGCAGGTGAGCGGTGCTCCGAAGGAGCTCCCGGTCCGCGGCGGCGACCGCAGGCCCGCCCGGGTCCGTCCCTACTCGCTCACCGGCGGCCGTACCCGCTTCGGCCACGTCCTGCTCGTGGAGACGTTCGTGGCCAGCACCGAGGCCCTGGAGCCCGCCGAGGAGCGCAGGGAACTGACGCAGGGCGACCGCCCCAGCCGGGTCATGCCGGAGATGCGGGCCATCGTCGAACTGTGCCGCCGCATGCGTACGGTGGCCGAGATCGCCGCGCTGCTGCAGATGCCGCTCGGCGTGGTCCGCGTGCTCCTGAGCGACCTCGCGGACCAGGGAAAGATCCGTGTGTACGGAACCGGCACCGGTCACGGCACCGGCCGACCGGACAGAGTGCTGCTGGAAAGGGTCTTGAGTGGACTCCGTCGTCTCTGACGCCGTCGGCGTCGTTCCCCCCGTCGAGTCCGACGAGGAGCTGAAGCCCTGGCAGACGGATCGCACCCGGCCGCCCGCCGCCACCAAGATCGTCATATCGGGCGGCTTCGGTGTCGGCAAGACCACGCTGGTCACCGCCGCCTCGGAGATCAGGCCCTTGCAGACCGAGGCGCTGATGACCGAGGCGAGCGAGGGCATGGACGACATCTCCGCCACGCCCGCCAAGCAGACCACCACCGTGGCCATGGACTTCGGCCGTCTCACGCTCGACGACGACCTGGTGCTCTACCTGTTCGGCACGCCGGGCCAGCAGCGGTTCTGGTTCATGTGGGACGACCTGGTGCGCGGCGCGATCGGCGCGGTCGTGCTCGCCGACACCCGCCGGCTCAAGGACTGCTTCCCGGCGTTGGACTACTTCGAGAGCTGCGGGGTGCCTTATGTCGTCGCGGTCAACCACTTCGAGGGCAGTGAGCCGTTCGAGCCGCAGGACGTACGGGAGGCGTTGACCGTTCCCGCGCACGTACCTGTCATGATCATGGATGCGCGGCGCCGGATATCGGTGATCGAGACTCTGCTCGCCCTAGTCGCTCACGCACTTGAGGAAAGCCCCGAGTAGGCCGTAGGCCGACCGTAGCCCTCCAGGAGGCATCACCCGCATGCGGAAGATACTCGTCGTCGGAGCCGGCCAGTCCGGGCTTCAGCTCGCCCTCGGACTCCAGTCCCACGGCTACGACGTCACCGTGATGTCCAACCGGACGGCCGACGAGATCCGCTCCGGCCGGGTCATGTCGACGCAGTGCATGTTCCACACGGCACTCCAGCACGAGCGCGACCTCCAGCTGAACTTCTGGGAGGCGCGGGCCCCGAAGATCGAAGGGCTCGGCGTCTCGGTCGCCGCCCCCGGCTCCTTCGACCCCGGCCCCGCGCAGCGGGCGATCGGCTGGGTGGGCAGGCTCGACGGGTACGCGCAGTCGGTCGACCAGCGGCTGAAGATGGCCGGCTGGATGGAGACGTTCGCGCAGCGCGGCGGCCAGTTGGTCATCCACGGAGCCGCGGTCGGCGACCTCGACTACTTCTCCCGCGTCTACGACCTGGTGCTGGTGGCGGCGGGCAAGGGCGAACTGGTGTCCATGTTCGCCCGCGACCCCGAGCGGTCCCCCTACCGCGAACCGCAGCGCGCCCTGGCGGCGGCCTACGTCCACGACCTGGGCCCGCATCCCGAGCACCCGGAGTTCGACGCGGCCCGCTGCAACCTCGTCCCCGGCGTCGGCGAGCTGATCGTCAGCCCGTCCCTGACCGCCCACGGCCGCGCGGACATGCTGTTCTGGGAAGGCGTCCCGGGCGGCCCCCTCGACGTCTTCGCCGGTGTCAGGGATCCGGGCGAGCACCTGTCCCTGACCCTGGCCCTCATGGAGAGGTACACCCCCTGGGAGTACGAGCGGGCCAGGAAGGCGGAACTGACCGACGCGGGCGGCGTGCTGGCGGGCCGTTACGCGCCCACCGTCCGCAACCCCGTCGGCCGGCTGCCCGGCGGCGGTCTGGTCCTGGGGGTGGGGGACGTGGTCGTCGCCAACGACCCGCTCACCGGGCAGGGCTCCAACTCGGCGTCCAAGTGCGCGGCCTCCTACCTCGCCTCGATCCTGGAACACGGTGAGAAGGAGTTCGACGAGGTCTGGATGCGGCGGACCTTCGAGCGGTACTGGGAGACGGCGCGGTATGTCACCAAGTGGACCAACGCGATGCTTGCTCCGCCGCGGGAGCATGTTCTGGAGCTGATGGAGGCGGCCGGGCGGTTCGCGCCCGTCGCGCGGCGGTTCGCGAACGGGTTCGATGATCCGGCGGACTTCGAGGGCTATTTCTACGAGCCGGAGAAGACGAAGGCGTACTTGGCTTCTGTTGCCGGGGGCTGAGTGCTGTGCGGGTGGGCGGGGTTTGTTTGCGCAGTTCCCCGCGCCCCTTCGGGGTGGCGGCGCGTGTAGTTCGTCGTGCGGGTGGGTGGGGGGTTGTCGCGCGGTTCCCCGCGCCCCTACGGGGGCGGGGCTGTGGGGCGTTGGGTGGCTAGGGGGTCGGTCGGGCTGCCGGGGTGTGGGGGCGGGCGGGCTTCTCGGTCGGGTCCGGGCGGACCGCGCCCAGGATCGGGTTGGCCGCGATCGGGGAGATCTTGACTCGGTCGCCGGGACGGGGGGCCTGGACGACCCTTCCGTCTCCGAGGTACATCGCCACGTGCGTGGCCTCGGGGAAGTAGACGACGAGGTCGCCGGGGCGCAGTTCGTCCAGCGGGACGCGGGCGAGGCGTGCCCACTGCTCCTGGCTGGTCCGCGGGATCGGCGTGCCGGCGTGCTCCCACGCCTGTGAGGTGAGCCCCGAGCAGTCGTACGCCCCGGGGCCCTGTGCCCCCCACTGGTACGGCTTGCCGAGCTGGTCCATGGCGTAGCGCACGGCCCGGTCGCCCTGCTCGGACGCGGGCCGCGCGCCGCTGAGCGCGCCGGAGGTCACGATCTTCTGCTGGGCGTCGGCGATCCCGTCCTGTTCGACGCGGGCGACTTCGGCGAGCTGCTCGGCGCTGAGCGAGGCGAGCAGTTTCTCGATGCCGGCGAGCCGGGTGCGGACGTCGTTCCGCTGCTTCTGCTGCCGCTCGGCGAGCCGGAGCTGGGTGTCGAGGGCCTTGCGCGCCCTGCGGACCAGGGCGTCCTGCTTCTTCTCGCTGCCTTCGAGCCGGTCCACGGTCCGCGCCTGCTCCCGCGCCAGCTGACCGATCACATGGCCCTCGTCGAGCGCCCGCTGCGGATCACGGGCGAGCAGCAGCCGTACGTAGGGGGAGAGGCCGGTGCTGCTCTGGTACTGCTGCCGGGCGAGCTGTGCGGCGTCCCTGCGGCTGTCGTGCAGGGAGAGCCGGGCGCGGGCCAGCTCCCCGTCGAGCCGCCTGACCTCGGCGCGCTGCCGCTCCAACTGCTCCGCGGTGCCGTTGTAGGTCTCGGTGGCCTGTTCGGTCTGCCGGTACAGCCGCTGAAGGTCCGTCAGCAGCTCGGCCACGGACCGCTGCGGTTGTGGCGCGGCCACGGCGGGGAGCGGCACCAAGGCGGCCTGGGCCGCCACCACGGCCGTACCCACCAGGCGCAGCAGCCTTCCTGACACGACATCACCTCCGGTACGGGCGGGCGTTTTGTCGTATCTTCACCCCCGCGCCGGGAGTATCGGGGGTGCGCGCGCGGTCCGCGCGCCGAGTGTGCGCGGTTCGGCGCAACCATGTCACCCGTCGGTGTCGTCCGGTGTGCCGGACCGCCCGGCATCGGGGCCGGCCGCCGGCCGGGACCAGGGCCACCGGTGGCGGGCGCCGGCCCGCGCCGCCCCCTGGCCGGCCTCGGCGTCGTACGCGTACTTCCAGCCCCGTACGAGTCCTAGGCGCTTGCTCTGTGCGCGGGGCATCCGGCGGTAGACCAGGACGGTGGGCGGCCCGCCGTGCGCGTCCGGCACCGGGATGCGGTACGTCTTCGGGGGATGGCCGGTGAGGCCCAGCAGTACGGGCAGCACGCGCCCGTCCATGGGCCCGCCCTCGAACGGGGTGTCCTGACTCTTCACGGCACCAGTGTCAGCCATCCTCGGCGAGCGCCGCGATGAGCGCCGCCGTCTGCGGGTCCCGGCCCGCGGTCACCGTCAGCAGGGCCACGAACTGTTCGACCAGCCAGTCGCGCAACTCGTCGAGGGGCGGCTGTTTGTCCTCGTCGAGCCAGATCAGGGAGGCCGCCTCCACGGCGGTGATCCACATCCGGACGGTCATGCGCATCCGGGGGCCGGGCTCGGTGATGTCGAGGTGGTTGTAGATGTGCACGGCGGCGGCCCGCCGTACGCCGTCCACGATCGCGCTGGTGCGCCTGGTCTCGACCACGCTGCCGCCCTGAAGGAGGGCGCTGAAGCCGGTGTCGTGCCCGTCGACGAAGGTGAGGTAGCGGTCGAGGGCGCGGGTGAGGCGGAGCAGGCGCGGGCCCTGGCGGGGCTCGTCGAAGCACTGCTCCAGCTCGTCCGCGGCGGACCTGACGGCGGCCTCGTACAACTGCTGCTTGCCTCCGGGGAAGTACCGGTAGACCAGCGGGCGGGAGACGCCGGCGACCTCCGCCACGTCGTCGAGGGACACGTCCTCGGGCCTGCGGTGCGCGAACAGCGACAGCGCGGCGTCGATGAGCTGACTGCGGCGCTCCTCGACGCTGAGCCGGCGGTAGGCGGGGGTGGGGGCCTGCGGGGTCATGACCGGCAGCGTAACCGTTCCCGGCCGCGGCGGTCGCGGGTGATCCCGTCCCCGGCGACCGCTCAGGCCAGCAGTCCCGACGACCGCCACAGCCTGCGGCCCGCGCCGCGCAGCACCCCGATGTCGTCGAGGAAGTCCGTCAGGCGCTTCGCGCCGGTCTGCATCACCTCACGGCGGTGGCCGCTGGCCTTCACCTGCGCCAGCGCCTCCCGCTTGTCCAGCCCCACGTTCGGGTAGACCTCCGGGTTGACGAAGGCCACCGAGAACACCCGCGCGAACTCCCCCGAGGTGACCCGGGTGAACTCCTGGGACCACTTCGGGGCGGTCACCATCTGGCGGCGCAGCTCCTCACGGGCGTAGCGCACGTGCCGGGCCTCCTCGACGACGTGGATCCGGGTCACGCCCCGGATCAGCGGCTGGACCCGCTCGTCGGGGAAGGTCAGCCGCTGCATCCAGTCGAGGACCTCCTCGCCGAGCAGCGTCGCCGTGAAGGAGCCCGGGGTAGTGGAGATGGTCTTGAAGACCCGGCCCAGGGCCTGGTGCGCCCGGCCCACCGGGTACCAGGGCGTGCCGCCGTGCGAGATCAGCCGGGCGAACATCTTGGAGTGCCGGCACTCGTCCTCGATCTCGGTGAGCGCGTAACGCACATGGGCGCTCGTCGCGGCCTTGTCGTAGATGTGCCGGACCAGCAGCTGCATCAGGATCGTCTCGAACCAGATGCCCAGTGAGGCGAGCGCCGCCGCCTCGTGCCGGGAGAGCAGGATCCGCTGCTCCTCGCTCATCCGCCGCCACAGCGGCGTGTCGTACAGCGACACCAGCTCCGGCGGCCAGAACCACCTGCCCTCCTCGAAGGGCGCGTCCCAGTCCAGCTCCTTGTCGGGGTCGAAGGAGTGCTTGGCGGAAGAGACGAGCAGGCGCTCGGCCACCTGCTCCCGGTCCTTGAGCAGGCCGAGGGCGTCACGCAGTCCGTCGAGCGCGTCGGCTTCCGTCAGGGTCGTCATGGCTCCGTCACCTCGTTACCCGGGGTACGTCCTCTCGCACTTATGAGACTGCTTGTCAGCAAGCGAGTCAATCCCCCGCGTACAACTTGTTGACCCGGCGTCAACAAGTGCGACACGCCGTACGGGTGCGAGCCGACCGACGCGACAAGGGTGAGCTGCGACGACACTTCGCCGCCGGGCGGTTCGGGCGGTTCCGGCACGGCGAACCGGGCGCGATGACCGCCCGGCGCGAGCACTCGGCGGGGCGGCGGGACGGCGGGGCGGCGGGGCGGCGGGGCGGCGGGGCGGCGGGACGAGGGGATGAGGGGACGACGGGGCAGCGGGGGCTGCGTTCGCCGGCTCACAGGCCGAGCACCGCCCGCATCACCCCCTTGGCGATCGGCGCCGCGTTGCCGGCGCCGCTGATCTCGCCCCGGTCGGCGGAGGCGTCCTCCACCACCACGGCGACGGCCACCTGGGGCTCCAGCGCGCTGTCGGCCTTGGCCCAGGACACGAACCAGGCGTACGGCACACCGGCGTTGCCGATGCCGTGCTGCGCGGTGCCGGTCTTGCCGCCCACGGTGGCCCCCGGGATGGCCGCGTTGGCACCGGTGCCCTCCCGGACCACGCCGGTCATCAGCTCCTTCAGCCGCATGGCCGTCGCCGGGTTCATCGCCTGGCGCGTCGCGCGCGGACCGGCGGTGCCCACCGTCTCCCCGCCCCTGCGGGTGGTCCGCTCCACCAGGTACGGCGTGCGCACCTGCCCGTCGTTCGCCACGGCCGCCGCGACCATCGCCATCTGAAGCGGTGTGGCCCGCGTGTTGTACTGGCCGATCGACGACAGCGCCAACTGCGCCTTGTCGACCCGGGTGTCGAAGGTGCTCTGCGCCACCGAGAAGGGGATCTTCAGGTCGGTGTCGTTGAAACCGAAGCCCTGCGCCGTCGACACCATGTCCTCGACCCCGACGTCCACGCCCAGCTTCGCGAACACCGTGTTGCACGACCACTCGAAGGCCGCGCGCAGCGAGGCGTCCGCACAGCCCTCCGCCTCGTTCGTCAGGCGCGTCCTGGTGCCGGGCAGCGTGTACGGGTCGGGGGAGTCCGTGGGCCGGTCCAGGTCCTGGACCACTCCGGCGTCCAGCGCCGCCGCCGCGGTGACCACCTTGAAGGTGGAGCCCGGCGGATAGGTCTGCCGTACGGCCCGGTTCAGCATCGGCTTGTCCGGGTCGTCGTTGAGCCGGTCCCAGGCGCGCGTCACCGACGCGTCGTTCCCGGACAGCTCGGCCGGGTCGTACGACGGGCTGGAGACCAGCGCCAGGATCCGGCCGGTGGACGGCTCCACGGCGGCCACCGCGCCCTTGCGCCGGCCCAGCCCCCGGTAGGCCGCCTCCTGCGCGGCCCGGTTCAGGGTGGTGACGACGTTCCCCGGCTCGCTCTGCGCCCGGGTGACGTCGTTCCACAGCGGGAACGGCGACAGCAGCGGGTCCGCGCCGGAGAGGATGCCGTCCTCCGCGTGCTCCAGGAACGTCGTCCCGTACACCTGCGAGGCGAAGCCGGTGACCGGGGCGTACAACGGGCCGTCCCGGTACGTCCGCTCGTGCCGCAGTTGCTCGCCGGTGTCCCGGGAGCCGGTGACCGGGGCGCCCGACACCAGGATGTCGCCGCGCGGCTGGCCGTAACGGGCGATGGTGGCGCGGCGGTTGGCGGGGTTGCCGTCGTAGCCCGGTCCCTCGACGACCTGGACCCGGGCGGCGTTCACCAGGAGCGCCGTGAGCAGCAGGGCGCAGAACACGGCGGCGTGCCGGATGTGCCGGGTCATCGGGCCGCCTCCGGCTCGCAGGGGCGCCGGGCCGAGTCGCTGACCCGGATCAGCAGTGCGGTGATCGTCCAGTTGGTGACGACCGAGGAACCGCCCTGCGCCAGGAACGGCATCGCCATGCCGGTCAGCGGGATCAGTCCGGTCACCCCGCCCGCGATGACGAACACCTGGAGCGCCACGAGCGAGGCGAGGCCGGTGGCCAGGAGCCGGCCGAAGGGGTCGCGCAGGGCGAGGCCGGCCCGGTAGCCGCGCTCCACGAGCAGCCCGTACAGCAGGAAGATCGCCGAAAGGCCGGCGAGCCCCAGTTCCTCGCCCGCCGTCGCCAGGATGAAGTCCGACTTGGCGGCGAAGCCGATCAGCACGGAGTGGCCGAGGCCCAGACCGGAACCGAGGACACCGCCCGCGGCGAAGGCGAACAGGGACTGCGCGAGCTGGTTGGGGCCCCGGCCCGCGTCGATCGTGGCGAAGGGATGCTGCCAGTCCTCGATCCTGGTGTGCACGTGCGGCTCCAGCCAGCCGACCACGACCGCGCCGAACGCGGCGAGCAGCAGCCCCACCGCGATCCAGCCGGTGCGGCCGGTGGCGACGTACAGCAGGACCACGAACAGGCCGAAGAACAGCAGTGAGGTGCCCAGGTCGCGCTCCAGGACCAGCACGCCGACGCTGATCAGCCAGAGGGTGACGATCGGGCCGAGGACCCGCCCGGTGGGCAGTTGTACGAACCAGACGCGGCGGCCCGCGTAAGCGAGCGCGTTGCGATTGGCCGCCAGGTACGCGGCGAAGAAGACCGCGAGCAGCACCTTCGCGAACTCGCCGGGCTGGATGGAGAAGCCGGAGAGCCGGACCCAGATGCGGGCGCCGTTCACCGCCGGGAAGAGGATCGGCAGCATCAGCAGGGCCAGCGCCGCCGCGCCGCTGACGTAGGCGTAGCGCTGGAGCACCCGATGGTCGCGCAGCAGCAGGACGACGCCGATGAACAGCCCCACGCCGAGCGTGGACCACACGAGTTGGGCGGGCGCCGCCCGGTCGCCGGGCGTCTCCAGGTCGAGCCGGTAGATCAGCACCAGGCCGAGGCCGTTGAGCAGCACGCCGATCGGCAGCAGCAGGGGGTCGGCGCAGGGGGCCCGGAGCCGGACCGCGGCGTGCGCGCCCAGGGCGAGCACGCCGAGCCCGGCGCCGTAGCCGGCGGCGCCGGGCGGGACGGCGCCGGAGCGCGCGAGACCGACGGCGCAGTAGCCGTACACGGACAGCAGGACGGCCAGCACGATGAGGGTCAGCTCGATGCCGCGGCGCCGGTGGAGGGGGACGACGGGGGTGGGGGTCTCCGTCGTCGCCACGGCGGTTCCGGCCTTCGTCATGTCCGGAACCTACCTAATCGGGAGCCTTGTGCGTCTTGACGGTCAGCACCAGCGTGGCGTGAGCCCGAGGACGCGGATGTAGCGGGCCGAACCCCAGGCCCAGGTGCGGTCCCCGAGGAGGTACCAGATGCGGTTGCCGTTCACCGGGCCGCCGGGGAACCGGCAGTAGATCGACACGATCTGGCCCTGTTGGGCGAAGCCGATCCGGCGGCTGCCGCGGTCCGGCCGGTCGTGCAGCCACAGCCCGCCGATCGCGGTGACCACGCCCCGGGAGCGGCCCGGCCCTTCGCCGCCGTGCGGGGCCGCGGTGGCGGGGGCGGCGGCGAGCGTGGTGAGCAGGGCGCCGGACGCGGCGGCTGCGGCGAGGGTGCGGGTGAAGGTGCGGGTGAAGGTGCGGGTGAAGGTGTGGGTGAAGGTGTGGGTGAGGCCGTGGGTGAGGGGGGAGCGCGGGCGCATGGGGACCTCCTGGGGGGCGTGGGGGAAAGCGGTGAAAGTGATGAAAACGATGAAAGCCGACGAATCATCAAATCGGTCGACCGCCACGCTAGGAGTGCCGTTCTTGACGGCCCCGTCATGTTGGGCCATCGGGGCCGGGGTTGCCGGATGGCGGATGGGGTGGTGTGGGGTGGGGTGGGGGAGTGGTGGCGGCGGTTGTTGGGTGTCGGGTGCGGGTTGGGGGTGGCTGGTTGCGCAGTTCCCCGCGCCCCTGGGGGGAGGGGGTGGCTGGAGGGGGTGGTCTGCGGGTTGGGGGTGGCTGGTTGCGCAGTTCCCCGCGCCCCTGGGGGGGGGAGGGGGTGGCTGGAGGGGGTGGCTGGTGTGGGTGGGTTGGGTGACGGCCGTGTTGGGGGGTGGGTGGTTGTCGGGTGTCGGGTGCGGGTGCGGGTGCGGGTGCGGGTGCGGGTCGGGGGTCAGCGGGGGCGGCGTAGGTGTAGGCGGGCGATGGCTCCGCCGTTGGTGTCGTTGGTGAAGTGCAGGAGCGCGCCCAGCACCTCCGCCTGGCCCACCGCGATCGTCAGTCCGAGCCCGTGGCCGGTCGTCACGCCCTCCGTGCGGAATCGCTGGGGGCCGTGGGCCATCAGGTAGTCCGGGAAGCCGTCGCCGTGGTCCCGGACCGTGACGACCGGTCCGTCCACCGTCAGCACCACGGGTGGCCGCCCGTGCCGGTGCGCGTTGGCCACGAGATTGCCCAGCACCCGCTCCAGACGCCGCCGGTCGGTCTCCACCCAGGCGTCCGTGACCACCCGCACCTCGGTGTCGGTCCCCGACGCCCGCACCACCCGCCGGGCCAGCGCCGCCAGTTCCTCGGTGTCCGTCTCCAGCCGTTCCCGCCCGGCGTCCAGCCGGGAGATCTCCAGCAGGTCCTCGGTGAGCGTCCGCAGCGTCGCGACCCGGTCCCGCACCAGCTCGGTCGGGCGCCCCGGCGGCAGCAGTTCGGCCGCCGCGTGCAGCCCGGTCAGCGGGGTGCGCAGTTCGTGCGCCACGTCCGCGGTGAACCGCTGCTCGCGCTGGAGCTTGCCCTGGAGCGACGACGCCATCGAGTCCAGCGCGGCGGCGACGGCCGCCACCTCGTCCGGACGGTGCGTCGGATCCTTCGTCCGCGGGTCGTTCACCCGCGCGTCCAGGTCACCGGCGCTGATCCGGCGGGCCACCTGTGCCGTGCCGTGCAGCCGCCGGGTCACCCGGGTCACCGCGAACGCGCCGACGGCCAGCGTCGCCGTGATCGCCAGCCCCGACGACCACAGGATCGAGCTGTCGAGCCCGGCGATGGTGCTCGCCTGCTGCGCGTAGTCGACCTCCACCGCGAGCGCCCGCCCGCCCGCGGCCGGGCCCGCCGCCCACATCGTGGGCTGTCCGTGGTGCCGGGTGACCATCGTGCCCCGCTGCCCGCCTGCCGCCAGGGTCCGCAGCGACGCGGGCAGTCCCGCCGGATCGATGCCGGCGCCCGGCGGCAGCATGTCCCCCGACTGGTACGCCTGGGTCGCGTCGGTCAGCTGGGTCAGTGCCTCGGCGCGGGCCTGGCCGACGGTCTGGTTGGTCACCGAGGTGTGCACCAGGACACCGAGCAGCGCGGCCAGCGCGCAGCACATCACCGCGATGAAGACGGCGGCCTTCGCGGCGAGCGTCCCGGTCCACTGGGGCAGTGCGGGCCGCCTCATCACGATCCCTGGGCCGACGGCGACGGCGATGACGGCGCCGGAGATGACGGCGTCGGTGATGACGACGGTGACGGCGCCGGTGTGCGGGCGGGTCCGCCCCCGCCGGTGCGCAGGAACTCGTCGCGGGCGAACACCATCGCGCGCTGCTGCGGATCCCAGGTCCAGGTCGTGCGGTACTCGTAGCCGGAGATCCCCGCGGGCGAGCGGACGATCACGGTACGCCCGGCCAGCTCGACCCCGACGATCGCGTCGTTGTCCGCGAGGATCTGGACCAGCCGGTGGTTCTCGACCGTGTAGACACGGATCGCGGTCTGGTTCGTCGGGTACAGCCTGAAGCCCAGCGCCAGCTCGTCGTGGCCGTCCCCGGTGAGGTCGCGGTAGTACGCCGGCAGGAGCGGGCACCGGCTCCGGTCCCCGCCCGCGGCGCAGTCGGCGATCCGGTCCGCCGTCCCGTGGTACGGGCCCTTCGAGCCGTAGCTGTCCGGGTGCGCGGCGACCTCCGCCCGGACCACGGCGACCGGGTCCACCTTGTGGATGTCGTCCCCGGGCACGGTGACGCCCCGTACGGGCTCTCGGCTCGCCGCGTCGTACGGCCAGGCGGGGCTGGACGCCGGCTCCAGGCCGGGCCAGAGCTTGGCCGGGCCCGCGGCGGTCGGGGTGGGACCCGCGGCGCGCAGCCCGCCCGTGTCGCCGCAGCCGGCCGCCGCCACCGACAGCAGGGCGACGGCCAGCGCGGTACGGACGGCGCGGGCGGGGGGACGGCGTGGCACGGTGCTCCTGGGGATCGGGGTCGGTGGGGCCCCGTACACCCTATTCGGCGGCAAATCCTTTTTGTGCACCCGAACGGCGGAACACGGCGGCGGCGGCTCGGCCCGCCCGGATGCCGGCGGCGCCGCCCGTCCGCGGGCGCCGCCGGCCGGTGGCGCAGGAACCTGCTCCTTGCTCCCGGAGCGTCCCGCCTGTTCCATGGTCGAGGGGTGATGGCGCATGAGCGGACTGCGCGTGGTGCCGGACCGGCGGCAGGGCCGGGAGCGGTTGTACGTCTGTCTCCAGGACGGCAGGAACATCGCCTGGTACGACCGTGCGGCGGCCCGGGTCAACCTGCTCAGCGAGGACCGGAGACAGGACGTCCTGGAGGTGCTGGAGCCCTTCCTGGCCGGCCCGGTGAGCGTGGGCCCGCCGCCCGTCCCGACGCCCGCCGAGCTGGTCCGGCTCTCCCTGCACCCGGACGACGACCTGGCCCCGAACCGCCCCGGCGAGGCGCTGCTGGTGGACCTCGACCGGGATCCGGGCCCGGCCCGGCGGCTGCGTCCCGACCCGCGGCGCCGGGCCCTGCTGGCCGAGCAGACGGTCGGCGAGGTGCTGGACGGCCTGGACGGCGCCGGCTGGCACGTCCTGCACTCGGTCCCGCTGCCCGGCGGCGACCGGATCCACCACCTGCTGATCGGACCGGCCGGGATCTTCGCCCTGCACACCCTGTACGCCCGCAAGCAGCGCGTCCTGGTGACCGACCCGCTGGTCGCGCTCGGCCGCCGCGAGGCGCACCCGGTGCTGCGCCGGGTCCGCTCCGACGCCGACCGCGCCTCGTACGCCCTGACCGCCGAGGTCCGCCCGGTGCTCGTCCTGGTGGACCCGGCGGACGTCACCGTCACCGTGCGGCCCCGCGAGCTGCGCGTCCTGCGGGACACGGAGGTCGCGGCGCTGGCCCGGCTCGGCGGGGTGCTGAAACCGGCGGACGCTCAGGCCCTGCACGCGATGGCCCGCGACCGGAACACCTGGCTGCGGGTGTGAGGGGCGGCGGCCCGGTCAGGGCAGCTGTGCGGCGCGTGCCGGGTCCAGCAGCGGAGCCATCAGGTCGCCGAAATCCTTCAGTCGCGCCGCGACGTCCTGGGCCCGGAAGGCCAGCCGCTCCGGTAGCCGGCAGTCCGCCACCTCGTCCCAGGTGACCGGCGTGGACACCGTCGGCTCGGCCCGTGCCCGCAGCGTGTAGGGCGCGGCGGTGGTCTTGCTGCCCGCGTTCTGGCTCCAGTCGACGAACACCTTCCCCGGCCGCAGACTCCGGGTCATCCGGTGCACCACCAGCCGCGGCAGCGCCCGCTCCGCCGCCACGGCGACCCCCCTCGCGTACTCCGAGGCCCGCTCCGACGAGGCCCCGCGGACCGCGGCGAGCAGATGCAGCCCCTTCGCCCCGGAGGTCTTCGCGTACGCCTCGAGCCCGTCCGCCGCCAGCCGCTCCCGCAGCCACAGCGCGACCTCGCAGCAGTGCACCACCGTCGCCGGAGCGCCCGGGTCCAGGTCGAACACCAGCCGGTCGGCCCGCTCGGGGGCCCCGATCAGCCACTGGGGGGTGTGGAACTCGGCGACGAGGTTGGCCGCCCACATCAGCGAGGGCAGGTTCTGCACCAGCACCATCCGGGTGGGCCCCTCCGACCGGGGCACCTCGGCGGTCGTCACCCACTCGGGCGTGCCCGGCGGCACGTTCTTGGCGAAGAACACCTGCCCGTCCGGCCCGTCCGGATAGCGCAGGAACGACGCCGGCCGGTCGCGGAGATGGGGGAGCAGCGCCGCGGACGTGGTCGCGTAGTAGTGCAGCAGCTCGCCCTTGGTGAAGCCGTCCGCCGGGTACAGCACCTTCTCCAGGTTGCTGAGCGCGACCCGTCGCCCCTCCACCTCTGTGATCGGCGTCATAGGATGACAATCTCAGATATTCGTCGCCATAACACCAAGAACACCAAGAACACCAGGAACACCAGGAACGCCAGGAATCGGAAGGAAGGGTGTGGAACGTGCGATCCATTTGGAACGGCGCCATCTCCTTCGGTCTCGTCAGCATCCCGATCAAGCTGGTGAACGCCACCGAGAGCCACTCGATCGCCTTCCGCCAGATCCACACCGAGGACGGCGGTCGCATCCGCTACCGCAAGTTCTGCGAACTGGAGGACCGCGAGGTGAGCGGCGCGGAGATCGGCAAGGCGTACGAGGACGCGGACGGCTCCGTCGTTCCGATCTCCGACGACGACCTGGCCCACCTGCCGATCCCGACCGCCCGCACGATCGACATCGTGGCCTTCGTCCCGGCCGACCGGATCGACCCGCTCCAGATGGGCTCGGCGTACTACCTCGCGGCCGGCGGCGCCGCGGCGGCCAAGCCGTACACGCTGCTGCGCGAGGCGCTCAAGCGCAGCAACAAGGTCGCCATCGCCAAGTACGCCCTGCGCGGCCGGGAGCGGCTGGGCATGCTGCGGGTGGTGGGGGACGCCATCGCCATGCACGGGCTGCTGTGGCCGGACGAGGTCCGCGCCCCCGAGGGCGTCGCCCCGGGGGCGGACGTCACGGTCCGCGACAAGGAACTCGACCTCGCGGACGCCCTGATGGACACCTTGGGCGAGGTCGACCTGGCCGATCTCCACGACGAGTACCGGGAGGCCCTGGAGGAGGTCATCGCCGCGAAGGCGGCCGGTGAGTCACCCCCCGAGACGCCCGCTGCGGCCACCAGCGGCAAGGTGCTCGACCTGATGGCCGCGCTGGAGAGCAGCGTCCGGGCGGCCAAGGAGTCGCGGGGCGAGGAGGCGGCGGAGCCGGCGGCGCGGGCGGCGGCCGGCGGGTCGCAGGAGCACGCCGAGGTCACCTCGCTGCCCCGCCGTCGCACCGGCCGCGCGGCCCCGAAGGAGACGGGCGCCAGGAAGACGACGGCCGCCGCGAAGAAGACGGCGGCGAAGAAGACCGCCTCCGCCGGGAAGAAAACGGCGGCCAAGTCCGCCCGGACCAAGAAGACGACGGAGAAGGCGACCGCCAAGACCGCGTCCGCGGACGCGCCGGCGGGTAAGAAGACGACGGCGAAGAAGCCCGCCGCGACCCGCCGGCGCACCGCCTGAGCCGTGCCGCGATCCGCGGACACGCCTTCTGGGCCGACCCGGTCCGAAGTCCCGCCCGGCGCGTCCTCCGGGCTGGATGCCCGCTGTCGGGAGTCGTCCTCCGGGCCGGATGCCCGCCGTCAGGACTCGTCCCCCGGGCCGGATGCCCGCCGTCAGGACTCGTCCCCCGGGCCGGATGCCCGCCGTCAGGACTCGTCCCCCGTGCCCGTGTCCGCCCGTACCTCCTCGTACTGCCCGAGGAACCGCGGCACGCCGTTCGTCACCCGCCACAGGAACAGGCCCGGCGTCACTTGCACCCCGCCGGTGTCCGAGCGGAAGGCGATGGTCCTGGTGACGCCGTGGTACTTCAGCGCGCGCAGCCGGTGCGCCAGGCTGCCGGTGTCCAACTGCCCCGTGCCCATCACGGTCAGCGCCTCCGCGAGGAGGCCGGCCACGTCGTACGCCTCCGCCGCGCCCCGCCCGACCTCCTGGACGCCGTACCGCCGCCGGAACGAACTGACGAAACCCGCCGCCGACTTCATCCGCGCCGGGTCCACGTACGTCGTGGCGAAGACCCAGCCCTGAGCCGCCGCGCCCGCCGAGTCCAGGAAGCCCGGACCGCCGGAGTCGAGGACCGGTTCGGTCGCCGCGGGCGTGCCGGTGAACCCGGCCGCCCGCAGCGCGCGGGCGCAGGCGGCGGCCCGCCGCGGTGAACTGCCGCAGTAGACGACGGCCTGCGCCCGTGCCGCCTCGGCGGCCACCGGAGCGAAGTCGTCGGTGTCCGCGGCCACCGGGTACGCGCTGACCGAACCGGCGGACGACAGCGGCTTCGTCAGCGCCTGGACGGTCTGCCAGCTGTACTCGGCCGTGGCCCGGTCGTCGATCAGCGCGGTACGGGTGGCCCGGCTGATGGTGCTGAGGTAGTGGACGAGCGGGGGGCCCATCGCGTAGTCGGGCGCCCTGACCTGGAACACGGCCGGCTCGGTGACCGAGTTCATGCCGTACAGGGTGTAGGCGCCCGCCCACGCGGTCAGCATCGGCACGAGGGCGCCGTTGTAGGTGTCCCGGACCGCGAGCGCGGTGGCGTCGGACGTCGGCCCGACCACCGCGCACGCCTCGCCCGCCGCGACCAGCCGCTTGGCCAGCTCCTTGGCCCGGTCCGTCTCGCCGCGGTCGTCGAGGACGGTGAGGGCCAGGTCGTAGCGGCGGTCCGCGCGTGCGTTGTGCTGCTCGGCGGCGAGCCGCACGCCCCGCTCGACGGCCCCGCCGAGCGCCTTGCCGGGGCCCGTCAGGTCGGCGTGCACGGCGACGGCGCGGGTGGGCCGGGGGCCGTCCGCGCCCGCCCCGGCCCGCCGGCCGACCAGCCAGGCGGCGCCGCCGCCCACGGCCAGTACACCCGCCGTCGAGGCGCCCAGCAGCAGGAGACGCCGCCGTCCGCAGGCGGGTCGCTCCCGCGCTGCGGGCTCCTGCGGTGCGACCTCCGGTGGTGCGCGCCGCTCCGGCTCCGGCAGGTTCAGGACCTGCGCCGAACGTTCGGCGATCACCGCGGGCAGACCGGTCGGCAGCCAGTCGTCGGTGTCGGACCCGGACCCGCCCAGGTCCGCCCGCAGCCGAGGCACCGTCGGCCGGTCGGCCGGGGCCTTGGCGAGGCAGCGGGCGATCAGCGTGCGCAGCGCGTCGTCCGGGACGTCGTCGAGGTCGGGCGCCTCGTGGATGGTGCGGTACAGCGCGCCCGCCGCGCCGCCACCGCCGAACGGCGGCCGTCCGCTCGCCGCGTAGGCGAGCAGGCAGCCCAGCGAGAACACGTCGCTGGGCGCGCCCACCTCCTCCTCGCGGGCCCGCGCCTGCTCGGGCGAGAGATAGCCGGGGGTGCCGATGATCACGTCCGACGCGGTCAGCGCGGTGGCGCCGCTCGTCCGGGCGATGCCGAAGTCGATCAGCCGGGGACCGTCGAGGGCGAGCAGGACGTTCCCGGGTTTGACGTCACGGTGCACGAGCCCGGCCGCGTGCACGGCGGCGAGTGCGTCCGCGAGCCGGGCACCGAGCGCCCGCACGGTGTCCGGCGGCAGCGGCCCGTACCCGCCGACCGTCTCGGCGAGCGAGGGCCCGGGGACGAAGGCGGTGGCGATCCAGGGCCCGGGGGCCTCGGGGTCCGCGGCCGTCACGGGCGTCGTCCAGCGGCCGTCGACCCGGGCGGCGGCAGCGGCCTCGCGGCGGAACCGGGCCCGGAAGCCGGGATCGGCGGCGTGCTCGGCGCGGATCACCTTGACGGCGGCCAGCGCGCCGCCGGCGGAACGGCCGAGGTAGACGACGCCCATGCCGCCCGCTCCGATCCGGGCCAGCAGGCGGTACCCGCCGACCGACTCCGGGTCGGCGGCGGTCAGCGGCCGCATCGCCACCGGGCCCCCGACCGCGACGCCGTCACGCCGTCCTCGGCTGGGGAGCCTGGTCCGGGGCCGGGCCCAGATAGTGGAAGGTGCCGTCGAGGACCTGGTGCACGAAGCTGGCCGGCGTCTTCAGCGTCGGCGGGCTCCCGTCCGCGGCGGCGAACGCGAAGTCGCGGGTGATGCCCTGGTACTCGGCCTTCCCCAGCGGGCCGATGAGCGCCTTGCGGGTCGGGCGCTTCCCCGCCGTCGCGGTGAGCTGCCGGATCAGCAGGTTCGCCGCGTCGTAGCCCTCGGCGGCCCAGAAGCCGGGGCCGCGTCCGTACCGTTCGCGGAAGGTCTGGGCGAAGGAGCGGACGTCCGTCGCGCCCGGCCCGATCGCGCTCGCCACCACCGTCCACCCGGCGGCGGCCGGTTCGGCGGCGAACCGGGCGTCGAGGGCGGGTTCGGCCGCGTACTTCGGCCCGTCGAAGCCGGCCATCCCCCGCGCCGCCCGGATCGCCCCGTCGACCGGACCCGCGTACACGAACGCCTCGATGCCCGCGGACCGCATGTCGGCCAGTACGCCGGTGAGATCGGTGGTGCCGGCCGGCACCACCCGCGGATACGTCGCGTCGTGGTACTCCCGGACGAGGAAGTTGACCATCTGGATGGTCATCCAGGAGACGTCGGCGCCGCCGCGGTCCAGCAGCACACCCACCGGACTGGCCGCGCTGGTCGCCTCCAGATGGAAGGCCAGCTTCATGGCGACCACGCTGTGCAGCGGCCGGCCCCGCACGAAGGAACGGATGTTCTGTACGAGGTTCAGTCCGGCGGACATGCCGAGCACGGGCAGCAGGGCCGCGTCGTAGACGGGCAGGGCGGCCTGGGTGGTCGCGTCGGTGCCCGCCCCGATCACCGCCAGGACGTCCGTGTCGTCGACGAGCCGCTGGGCCGCCGCGGCGGCACGATCGGCCCGGCCCTCGTCGTCGGACGACGCCAACCGCAGGGTGAACGGCCGGTCGGCGCGGGCGTTGAACTCCTCCACCGCGATCCGGGCGCCCTCCTGCTGCGCCTGCCCGGCCGCCTTGCCGGGGCCGCTGAGGTCGGCCTGCACCCCGATCGCCCAGCCGGGCCCGGCCGCCGCGTGCCGCCCGCCGCCGCGCAGCGCGGCCCAGGCCGCGGCACCGCCGCCGAGGGCGAGGACGGCCGCGCCCCCGGAGACGACGGCGAGGAACCGGCGCCGGGACGGGTCGCCCTCGCGCACCGGTCCCTCGATGATCGTGGCCCCGATCTCGGGCAGCGACAGCATCTCCGCGGACCGGTCGGCGACCATGCGGACGACGCCGGCCGGCAGCCAGTCGGCGGTCCCGGACGGCACGTCCTCCACCAGGGCGGCGTCGAGACCGTCCGGGGTGGGCCGCTCGGCCGGGTCCTTGGCGAGGCAGCGTCGCAGGACGGTGGCCAACTCCTCGTCCAGGCCGTCGAGATCGGGCTCGTCGTGGACGGTCCGGTAGAGCAGCGCGTCCACCGCGCCGGCGCCGAACGGCGGCCGGCCCGTCGCTGCGTACGCCAGCACACAGCCCAGCGAGAACACGTCGCTCGCCGGACCGAGCCGGTCGCCGCCCGCGGCCTGCTCGGGGGAGAGGAAGCCGGGGGTGCCGACGATCACGTCCGACGCGGTCAGCGCGGTCGCGTCGCTCGCTCGGGCGATGCCGAAGTCGATCAGCCGGGGGCCGTCGGCGGCGAGCAGGATGTTGCCCGGCTTCACGTCCCGGTGGACCAGACCGGCCTCGTGCACGGCGGCCAGCGCGCGGGCCAGTGCCTTCCCCAGGACCCGCACCGCTCGCGCGGGCAGCGGCCCGTGCCGGCCGACGGCCTCGGCGAGCGACGGGCCGGGCTCGAAGACCGTCGCCAGCCAGGGCCGTGCGGCGTCCGGATCGGCGCCGGTGACCTTGACCACCCACGGGGAGTCCACCCGCCGGGCGGCGTCCGCCTCGCGGCGGAACCGGGCCCGGAAGTCGTCGTCGTGCGCGTACTCGGCCTGGATCACCTTGACGGCGGCGAGCGCCCCCGAGTCGGCGCGGCCGAGGTAGACGACGCCCATGCCGCCCTCGCCGAGCCGGGCCAGCAGCCGGTGGCCGCCCAGGAACGAGGGGTCACCCGGGCGCAGGGAACGGTCGATCACTTGCGGTCCCCCAGTTCGCCGCGCACCGCGGTCTCCATGGCGGCGACGGCCCGCGCCTGCGCGGTCAGCAGATCGCCCTGCGCGTACCCCGTGCCGCCCTGGACGGCGACGGCTATGGTCACCGGTCCGAGCCGGACCTGGTCCCAGAAGTAGTTCATGTCCCCCTTGCCGATCTCGGGATTGCGGTAACGGCCCACCTCCAGCAGGACGTCGTCGGCCGAGGTGTTCCCGTTCGTTCCGTAGCCGGAGCCGATCGAGTTGAGGCCGATGATCCGTTCGTCGGCGCGCAACTGCTGGTCGGGGCAGCGCAGCGCCTCCTCAAGGGTCTCGGACATCTCCAGGTCGGCCTGGGCGGTGGTGCGGTGCACGGTGACGGTCGCGGCGGTGCGCACCTCGCCCTTGCCGCCGGCGGCCGGGAGCCGGGCGTAGCGGGTGAGGCTGCCGAGCACGTCGGCGGGGAGCGACCGCCGCTGCCAGACGCAGTCGGTGCCGAGGACCGGCCAGTCGGCCGGATCGCTCTCGTACGGGGTGCGCCGCTCGTAGCCGGGCCCGTAGCTGTCGGGGCCCACGGTGACGGCGCGCAGCAGTCGCAGGGCCTGCGACCGGTTCGCGGGCAGCAGCGCCGGATCGGCCTTGAACCGCGCGTCCCCGGCGGACTGCTGCCCGGTTCCGGCGCCGTCACCGGACCCCGCGGAGGCCGCCCCGGACCCGGCCGGACCGGGGCTCGCCGTCCCGGACCCGGCCGTCGTGCCGCCGGTCGCGGCCGAGGTGGCGGCACCGGGAGTGGTCCGCTGCCCGGCAGCGTCGTTCCCGCCGCCCGAGCACCCCACCAGCAGCGCCGCGCAGACGATCACCACGGCGGACCCCTGTCTTCCGCGCCCGAGGGCTCCTGCGTACGTCACGATCCTCCGTCCCACGCCGTCCTCCCGCCCGCACCGGACACCGGTACGCGACGGTGGACATCGATCAACTCATCTTTGCGCATGGGGAGATGGAGATGCGACGTACCGCCCGAGTCGGCCCTCCCGCACCGCTTGGAACGGGCCCGTCCGGTCAGCACCGCTGTGCGGAGATCCGGGCTGCGAAAGACCCCGAGGTCAGTGAAGCCAGGCGGCTCAGGGCCGGGGGGCGCGGTCCCCCGGAGCGGGCGGCGCCGCGGCGCCGTGCGCCGGTTTGCGCCAGGTTCTGATCTCGGTCGCCGGCAGGCACTCGGTGAAAAGGCCGCCGGGCGACGCCTGCCGCAGCACCGCCCGGAGGTCCCGCTCGAACTGCGAAAGCCGGTCCTCGAAGAGGTGCGGTGCGGCGGAGGACCGGGAGAACACCCACGCCACGATGTCGTCCGCGGTGCGCTCGACCACCGCTCCGCCCGGGACGACGTGCCGGGCGGACGCCTCGAACCCGGCCCGCGCGAGCACCAGGTCCTCGCGTCCCGGCGTGCCCTTCGGCAGCGTGCCCCGGCCCGCCCGGCGCACCGGCCCCAGATACCGCCGCACCAGCGCGTGGATCTCCGCGCCGGGCGGTGCGGGATGCGCGGGCGACGGCGGCCGTGGCGGTGGAACCGACTCCCCGGACCCGTCCTTGAGGTCGCTCACGACGACGAACGCGCCGCCCGGCTCCAGCATCCCGAAGACGGCTTCGGCGACCCGGTCCCGGTCGGTCCAGTGGAAGGACTGCGCGAACACGGCGGCGCGGAAACCGCCGAGGCCGGCCGGCAGGTCCTCGGCCCGGACGGCCACCCACCGCGCGTTGGCCACCCCGCGGCGCTCGGCCGCGCGCCGCGCCTCGGCCAGCATGTCCGCGTCGGGGTCGACGCCGACGGCCTCCGCGACGAACGGCGCCATGGCCAGCAGCACAGTGCCCGGCCCGCAGCCCACGTCGAGCAGCCGGCCCCGCCCGTCCAGACCGAGGGCGGCGGCCAGGGTCCCGGCGAAGCCCGGGGCGTACGGCAGCCGGCCGCGCTCGTAGAAGGCCGCGCTGCCGCGGAACAGCGTGCTGTCCCACTGCCATCCCTCGGGCATCCCCGTTCCCTTTCCGTTTGCGTCCTTGTGCCGGAGCAGGCGAAGCATACGAAAAGGCACCGCCCGGCAGCCGACCTTTTCCCCCGGGGAGGGCCGAGGCATCGGCCAGGGGGCGTCGGGCTGCCGGGCGGTGCCGACCGCGTCCGTCACCGGACGCTCGTCGTCAGGCGATCACGCGGTGCTTGCGGCGGAGCGTGAAGTACGTGCCCGTGGCGCCGGCGGCCAGCAGCCCGCCCACACCGAGGTACACCGGGAGGGTGACACCGGAGGTGCCGGTGGTCGCGGCCGTGTTCTGCATCGGGCCCGCGTCGATGCTCGTGGCGATCGGGGCGACGGCGCGGATGGGGCCGACGGACTTGACGGAGCCGTCCGAGTTCAGCAGCACCTGCTTGTCGTTGGAGTGCCGGAAGTCGAACATGCCGTTCAGGGAGCCCGCGGTGGCGTCGAACGAGTGGTCGCCGATCCGGCCCGTGCGCCAGTTGTCCTCGATGAAGCGGGTGATGGAGGACTGGTCGGTCAGGGTGTGGTCGACCTTGTTGACCTTGCTGTACGGGGAGATCACGAGCAGCGGCTGGCGGGTGCCGGGACCGCAGCGGTCGGCGTAGCCGCCGGACGCCTTCGGGCCGTTCTGGCACGCCTTGCTGTCGGTGGACTGGCCGTTGGAGCCCAGCGAGGTGTCCGTCGAACCGTTGCGCGGAGCGACGTAGGCGTGGTCGTACCAGCCGTCGGAGTCGTCGTAGGCGACGACGATCGCGGTGGACTTCCACTGCGGCGAGCTCTGGATGGTGTTGATCTCGTTGACCAGGAAGTGCTGCTCGTCGGTCGGGTCCGAGTAGCCGGCGTGGCCGTCCTGGTACTCACCGGCCTTGAGGAAGCTGACGGCCGGGAGCTTGCCCGACTTCGCGACCGCGTCGAAGTCGCTCAGATCGTAGTTGTGGTTGGCCTGACCGCTGTGGCCGATCTCGTCCACGTTCTTCGGCGGCAGGTGGTGCGGGTTGGCCGTCGACTTGTAGTACGAGAAGGGGTTGTGGTGCGGGCTGTAGTCGGCCACGGACGCGCCACCGAGGTTGGTGTGCGTGGTGTCGCACTTGGCGTAGTCGGTGCCCTTGCCGTCCCAGGCGGTGGACGGGCGGAAGCCGCCCTGGAACCAGCCCCAGCTGACGTCCTTCTTGTTCAGCAGGTCACCGATGTTCTGGCCCTGCATCGAGGCCAGCGCGCTGGTGGACTTGTGGTCGCTGTCGGAGCAGTCGTCGTAGGCCGGGTCCGGGTCGTTGATGACCGTGCCGACCCCCTTCGCGTCGGGCGACTTGACCGCGTACGAGTCCGGCGTCGAGGTCTGCTTGGGGTTCTCGGTGCCGGTGGACGGGTCCATGGAGACCACGCCGTGCGTCTGGCCCGAGACCAGGTTCAGCGCGCCGGGCGTGGAGGGGCCGTAGACCGAGCTGTAGGAGCGGTCGTTCAGCGTGTACTGCTGGGCGTAGTTCCACAGCGCGGTGACGGTGTTGCCGTCGTAGTAGTCCATCACCAGGCCGGGCTCACCGAACAGGCCGCCGCTGCACTTGTCGACCTCGGTGTTCTCCACGTACTTGTCGGCCTTGCCGCCGTCGGCGGCCAGCTGCTCGGCACCGTAGGAGTGGTTCTGGTCGCAGGTCATGGCCTGGGACGGGGAGAGCCGCTTCGGCGCGTACTGGTTCGGGTTCTTCGTCAGCAGCCCGGCGTGCGCCAGGGTGTCGATGTCCTTCGGGGTCTTCTTCGCCGCCGTGAACTTCGTGCCGTCGGTGTTGGCGGCCTTCGGGTACGTGGCGAAGTAGTGGTCGAAGGAGACGTTCTCGTCGAAGAGCACGACCACGTGCTTGATCGGGGTGGTCGTCGAGGAGTGGTCCTGGTGGTTGCCCTGGCCGTGGCCGGCCGGCACCGCGGCCCAGGTGGGCGCGGTTCCGCCGAGGACGGCGAGAGCGGCGGCCCCCACCAGCGCCCCCAGACTCCTGATCGTTGTTCTGCTTGCCTTGCTGGCCATGCTCGTTCACCCTCCGGGCGAATATTCAGTGAGCTGTACGGCCACGCATGTTTCGCCGCTCGGGCGGCATGTCGGCGGAAGCGTGGTGGCGGCCGGGTGAACAAGGGGTCAGGGAAAATGGGCCGAACTTTGACCGCTTATTGACTGGTCGAGCGTCGAAGTTGTCTGAATCGAGTCAGGTGAGCAGGGCGCGTCCGTACCAGTCCGCCGCGTCCCGCACACCGGGCAGCGCATAGAAGTAGCCACCGCCGAACGGTGAGATGTAGTCGGTGAGGGGTTCACCCGCCAGCCGCTTCTGCACGGTCTCGAACTGCCGGACGACGTCCTGCTGGTAGCAGCAGAACAGCAGGCCCATGTCGAGGTTGCCGTTGCTGTCCGTGCCCAGGTCGTAGTTGTACGGGCGGCGCAGGATCCGCTGGTCGGTGGTGGCCGCGGTACGGGGGTTGGCGAGCCGTATGTGCGAGTCGAGGGGGATGACGTCGCCCTTGGGGTCGGCCGCGAAGTCCGGGGTGTCGTGCTCCGCGTCGCCGTCCAGGGGAGCGCCGGACTCACGGGAGCGGCCGAACATCCGCTCCTGCTCGCTCAGCGAGACCCGGTCCCAGAACTCCACCAGCATGCGGATGAGCCGCACCACCTGGTAGCTGCCGCCGACCGCCCAGTCGGGTTCGCCCGCACCCTTGCCGACCCACACCAGGCCGTCCATCTCACGGGCGGTGGTCCCCGGGTTGGCCGTGCCGTCCTTGAAACCCAGCAGGTTGCGCGGGGTGCCGGCGGGGCGGGGCGGGCTGCTGAAGCCGTCCAGGCGCCAGCGGACCTGCATGCCGCCGCGGGTGTGCCGGGCGATGTCGCGCAGGGCGTGCAGCACGGTGTCGTTGTCGTCGGCGTGCAGGTGCAGGCTGAGGTCGCCGTGGCACCATTCGGGGCGCAGGTCGTCGTCGGGGAAGGCGGGCATGGCGGTCAGCCGGCGCGGCTTCTGCCTCGTCAGCCCGAACCGGTCGTCGAACAGCGAGGCGCCGACACCGACGGTCACCGCCAGCGCGTCGGACGGCAGCCGCTCGCCGAGGATGCCCGAGTCGCTGGGCGGGGCGGTGATGCCCACCGGCGCGGGGGTGCCGCCGGAGGTCAGGAACCGGGCCCGGTCGGTGAGGGTGCGCAGCACGTCGGTCAGCTCGGACCGGCTCCGCGCGGTCAGGTCGAAGGAGACGAACACGCTGGTCCGGCGCGGCGGCGCGATCACGGACTGCTGGTGGACGCCGTGGAACGCGACGACGGGGGACGCCCCGGTACCGGCGGCGGCGTCGGACGCGGTCGCCGGGACGGCCGCGGCGGCGCCCCCCGCGGCCAGCCCCGCACCCGCGAGCGCCGCCCCGCGCAGGAACCGGCGCCGGCCGACTCCGTCCGTGCCCTCGGCCGTACTCACACCGTCCTCCGCGGATCGCACAGGGTCGCCACCGACGCCAGCCGCTCCACCAGGTCGCCCAGGACCGCGTCGACGTCCTCGCGCTGCGTGCGGCTCAGCCGGTCCAGCGGGGTCCATCCGCCGCCGTGCCGGAAACCGTCCAGGGTGTGCCCGGCACGGTCCAGCTCACTGTCCAGGCCGGACAGATCGGCGTACCGGGTGGTGAGCAGGGGGTGCAGCCGGGACAGGACCTGACGGGTGCCGTCCAGGTTGGCACCGGCGGTGGCCAGATTGCTGCCGCTGCCGTAGTCGGTGCGGCCGGTCAGCTCGAACTGCACGGTGTTCTCCAGGATCTCGTGCGCCCGCAGGCCCAGCTGGGCCGGGTCCATCCGGGCCTGCGCCCAGCTGTCCCGCAGCCCCGTGACCGCCTTCACCAGAGCGGCGGCCGGAGCGCGCAGCCCGGCGGCGGACTCGCCGTGCCACAGGCCGTACTCGATGCGGTGGAAGCCGGCGAAGTCCTTGTCGTGCACCCCGCCGGGCAGCCCCGCGTCGGTGCCGTTGATCTGCGCGTCCGCGTCACCGAAGGCGTCGTACGCCGCGCCCAGCCGCTCGTACTCCAGGTGCGCGGGCAGCCAGGCCGTCCGTGCCGCGGGCAGGTCCCCCCGGTCGATGGTGTCCTGGAGCCTCGTCGTCAGCCGCACCACGTCGGTGAGCCCGCTGCCCACCCACTTCTGGTAGGCGAGCGCCGGCGGAATCAGATCGTGCTCGGTGACCGGGGCCGCCGACGGGCCGCTGCGGCCCGTCGCGATGCGCACGGTCGGCCCGGTCACGGCGTCGGCGTCGTCGGGGACGCACTTGAAGGCGTACGAACCCTTGCCGACCCGGACGGTCAGCTCCCGTGTCGTTCCGGGGCCGATGTCCTCCACCTCGCCGTAGACGGCCTGGCTCTGCGGATCCTCCAGGAACACCTCGGCGGAGCCCCCGGTCGTGTTGTGCAGGTCGAACACCTGGACACCGGGCGCGGGCGCGTCCCAGCCGTGGCCGCAGTTGCTCGACGACACCTCGACGGTGGTGTGCGGCAGACCGCCGGAGTCCGCGTGGGCCGGTCGTGACCCGTGCGTGACGGCCAGGGCCCCGGCCACCAGGCACACGAGGACGGCACCCGCGACGCCCCACATATGCCACGACCTCCATCTGAGGCCGGACAACACCATCCGGAGCCTCCCGGGGTCGTACCGTACGTCGATCACGTCATGCTAGGCAGCGGATCGCACTCGAACGGCCGTCCAAAGAATCCCATGACCAAGAGTTCCCTCCTGATTCACCGGACGTCCAGTGACCGGGACCACAGGGCGCGGGTGCTGGTGGGCGGGGGTGCGGTGGCCCTGGGGGCGCCCGGTGCCGAATGACCCGGTGACCGGTGACCGGTGACCCGGTGGTGAGGCTGCCGGTTCCTGACTGATCGTCAGTACTGGGAGGGCCGGCGGACCGGTTCGTCCTCGTCCGCGGACTCTCCCGCCTCCGCACGGGCCGCCGCCGCGGCCGCGACGGCCGCCCGGACGAAGGCGGCGACCGCCGGTGCGTGGGCGTCCTGCGGCCAGGCCACGGCCAGCACGGCGGGCTCCTGGTCGACGACCGGCCGGAAGGCGATCTCGGGCCGCGGGTAGCGCCGGGCGACCGAGGCGGGAACGAAGCAGACGAGGCTGCCGAGTTCGACGAGCCGGAAGATCTGCGGCAGGTCCGAGACGCTGTGCGCGCTGTCGGCGGGGTCCGTGGGGTCCATGGGGTGCGCGGTGCTCGCGGTGTGCGCAGTGCTCGGGGCGTTCGGGTTTTTCGGGTATTTCGGGGCGTTCGGGGTGATCGCGGTGGAGATGCCGGGCCCGGGTGCGCCGGGCTGCTGGTGGGTCGCGGCCCAGTCGTGCGCGTCGAGGACCGGGCCCCGGTCGGCGGGGAACCCGCCGGGCAGGCTCCGGCCCGCCAACTCGGCCAACCGCAGGGACGGCCGGGCGGCGAGCGGGTCGGTGGCCGCCAGGGCGATCACGAAGGGCTCGGTGAGCAGTGGCTCGGAGTCCAGGCCGCGGTCGTCGAAGGGGGCGAGCATCAGCGCGGTGTCGGCGCGGCCGTCACGCAGCGCCTGTGCCTGTTCGCCGATGCGGCCGAGGACCAGGGTGACCGGAAGGGCCTTGGCCGCCGCGGCGTACGCCTCAAGGATCCGGTGCAGCAGACCGCCGTCGATGTCGGCCTTCAGCGCGAGACGCAACTGGGGTGCGGGCTCGCCGGCGTGCCGGGCCCGGCGGCCCGCGGCGCTGACCGCTTCGAGCGCGGTCCTGGCCTCCCGCAGCAGGACCTCTCCGGCCGGAGTGAGCGCGACCTGGCGGGTGCTTCGGGTGAGCAGGGGCACACCGAGTCCGCGCTCCAGTTCCCGTATCGCCCGGGACAGCGGCGGCTGCGCCATGCCGAGCCGGTCGGCCGCGCGCCCGAAGTGCAGTTCTTCCGCGACCGCGACGAAATACCGGAGCTGCCGCGTCTCCAACTCACTCATACCCACAGGGTATCAACGGTGCTCGGATCGGTCCTTAAGGTCCACCGCCATGCCGGGTTGACTGGCAGCGATCCGCCGCCCGCCGACGTCCGGCACATCGGCGCCACCAGGGCGGCGCGGGGGACCGGCTGACTTACAGGAGATGAAGCCATGCGCGCAGTCGCGGTACGGAAGAGCGGCGACACACCCGGACTGATGGAACTCCCCGTCCCCCGCCCGGCGCCGGGAGAAGTCCTGGTCGAACTGGCGGCGGCGTCGGTGAACCCGATCGACGTGGGCATCGCCGGTGGATACTTCGAGGGCCAGTTGCCCCATGTGTACCCGCTCGTCCTGGGCGTGGACGGCGCGGGCCGCGTGGTACAGGCCGGGGAAGCGGTGCGCGGGCTGGAACCCGGCGACATCGTGCACGGCCAGTTCCTCCGCTCACCCCTGGGCCACGGCACGTTCGCCGAGTACGCGGTGGTCCCGGAGCACCCGGAACAGGGGGCGCTGCTGCGGATCCCCGACGGCATGCCCGCCGACATCGCGGCGGCGCTGCCGACCGCGGGCATGACCGCGCTCGGCGTCCTCGAAGCCATCGGCCCGCGGGCCGGCGGCTCGATCCTGATCACCGGTGCCACCGGCGGGGTGGGCGTCCTCGCCGTCCAACTGGCCGCCGCCCGCGGCATGGAGGTCATCGCGACCGCCCGGCCCGACGCCGACGGGTGGATCCGGGGGCTCGGCGCCGCCGGCACCGTCGACCACACGGCCGGCGACGTCGCCGGGCAGGTCCGCCGGACCCATCCCGACGGGGTGGACGCCTTCCTCGACCTCACCCGCGACCAGGCCGGCTTCGGTGACTTGGCGGGACTCGTCCGCGACGGCGGCACGGCCGCGTCCGTGACCTTCACCGCGCCACCGGAACTGCTCGGCTCGGAACGGATCGCCGTGAGCAACTACGCGATGCAGGACAAGCCCGATCTGCTCGCCCGGATCACCGAGGAAGTCGCGTCGGGCAGGATCACGGTCCCCGTCCAGCGGACCGTCTCGCTGGCCGAGGCCCCCGAAGCGCTGGCACGGAACGCCGCGGGCGGCGCGCGGGGCAAGACGACGGTACGCATCTGATCACGCATGGCCCGCATGGCCCGTAACACCCGTAAGGCCCGCAAGCAAGGAGAGAAGTCCCCATGGACTACGTCAAGCTCGGCACCACCGGCCTCGACGTCTCACCGATCGCGATCGGTGCGATGACCTACGGCGAGCCCGGCCGCGGCCACCCGGTCTGGTCACTCGACGAGGAGGACAGCCGCCCGCTCGTCAAGCACGCCCTGGAGCAGGGAATCAACTTCTTCGACACGGCCAACGTGTACTCGCAGGGCTCCAGCGAGGAGATCCTCGGCCGCGCGCTGCGGGACTTCGCGGACCGCGACGCCGTCGTGATCGCGACCAAGCTGCGGAACCCGACGCGCTCGGGCCCGAACGGCAAGGGCCTGAGCCGGAAGGCGATCATGACCGAGGTCGACCACTCGCTGCGGCGCCTCGGCACGGACCACATCGACCTGTACCAGGTCCACCGCAACGACCACGCGACCCCGCTGGAGGAGACCCTCGAAGCGCTGCACGACCTGGTCAGGTCCGGCAAGGTCCGCTACCTGGGCGCCTCGTCCATGCCGGCCTGGGAGTTCGCGAAGGCGCTGCACCTCCAGCGCGCGCACGGCTGGGCCCGCTTCGTGTCGATGCAGGACCACTACAACCTGCTCGCCCGCGAGGAGGAACGGGAGATGATCCCGCTCTGCCTCGACGAGGGCGTCGGCACGGTCGTCTGGAGCCCGCTGGCCCGGGGCCGCCTCGCCCGCGCCTGGACGGACGCGAGGGCGACCGCCCGCGGCGGCGACGACGGGTTCGCCGAGATGCTGTACACGCCGGTGACCGAGGAAGCGGACCGCGCCGTCGTCGACGCCGTCGGCCGCATCGCGGACGCGCGGGGGGTCGGGCGCGCGCAGATCGCCCTCGCCTGGCTGCACGGCAAGCCGGTCGTCACCGCACCGCTGGTCGGAGCGAGCACGACGCGACAGATCGACGACGCGGTCGCCTCACTGGCGATCGAGCTGAGCGCCGAGGAGACCAGCGCGCTCGAAGCGCCCTACACGCCCCGCCACGACTTCCAGGGCGTCTCCGACGACGCCGAACTCCAGGCCATCATGGCCCGCCTGCCCCAGTTCGCGCCCGCGAGCTGAACGCCCCGCGCCGTCGGCCGGGCCGTGCGCCGTACGCCGTACGCCGTACCTGAGCCGTGCGCCGTACTTGAACTGTCGCGCGCCGTGCATGAGCCCGCCCGGCGCCACCGGAAAACGTACGTGCGTACGGGATCGCGACCGTGCCACGATGGCGTCGGGAAGCGAGGTCTCGTGGACGAGTTGGGGCGATTCCGCCTGGCGCTGGTCGCCTGGGCCGCGGGCGGAGCGGCGGCGAGCGCGTCCGCCGTGGTGGCGCGGGAGCTGTCCGGCGGTGTGCGGACGGTCGTGCTCGTCGAGGGAGACAGCGATCGGACCGCGCTCGAATCGCTGGCCACGCGCTACGGCCGCGACCTCGCGGCGGAGGGCGTCGCGGTGGTACCGCTCGGCGGCGCGACGAACATCGGACGCTTCCTGAACGTATGCGGTCCACCGGGCCTCGGCCTCCCGCTGGCCGGGCTCTGCGACATCGGCGAGGAGCGGCATTTCCGGCGCCATCTGGAGCGGGTCGGGATCGGGGCCGGTCTCACACGCGCCGACCTGGAGGCACTGGGGTTCCAGGTGTGCGTCGCCGACCTGGAGGACGAACTGATCCGCGCTCTCGGACCGGAGAGCGTGCGGCAGGTGATCGAGGCCCAGGGCGAGACCCGTCCCTTCCACACCTTCCAGGGCCAGCCGGCCCAGCGGGAACGACCGGTGGAGCACCAACTGCGCCGCTTCATGGGCACACACAGCGGCCGCAAGGCCCTCTACGCGCAGGCGCTGGTCGCCCACCTCGACCTCGAACGCGTACCCCGCCCGCTGGAGCGCCTGCTCACACACGTCTGACCCGACCCCTGAGCACAGTGGCTCCCCGCTCCCCGCTCCCCGCTCCCCGTGAGTACGTTTCTACGTCACGTAGTAGCTTGAGCGGGAGGGCGGACGGCCCTGTCGGTGCGGAAGGACTGGGAGGTGCCGGGGTGACGGGCGGCAAGGACGGCCGGGGGGAGGCCCGGCGGCGTGCGCGGGGTGAGCTGGAAGGGGAGGTGCTGGCGGCCTTGTGGGCGGCCGGCGGCCCGGTGTCGGCGGCGGTGGTCCACGAGCAGGTGACCGGAGCCGCGTACACCACGGTGCTGACGATCCTGACCCGGTTGTGCGACAAGGGCCTGGTGACCCGGCGGCGGGAGGGCCGCGGCCATGCGTACGCGCCCGTCGACGACCAGGCCGGACTGGCGGCGGCGGGGATGCATTCCCTGCTGGACGAGGGCGGGGACCGCGCGGCGGTGCTGGCCCGGTTCGTGTCGGAGCTGTCGGCGGAGGACGAGCAACTGCTGGAACACCTGCTGCACGGGGATCTCCGCGACCGGGGGTGAGACGTGTTCCGGCCGGTTCCGGTATATCTGCCGCTGCTGGTGAGTGCGCTGTCGGCGCCGGCGGTGATGACCGGGCCCGCGCGGACGGACCGGGCGCCGACCGGTGCGCTGATGCCGATCAACGGATGCTGATCGACGGATGCTGATCGACGGATGCTGATCAACGGGTCGAGGTGGTGTCCTGCTCGTCCCGTGCGGGCGAGGGCGGCGACGCCGCGGCGGCGCGGCGGCGGATCAGGTGGCGCGTCACCAGGACCACCAGGACGACGGCCAGCGCGGCCAGCACGAACAACTCGTACCGCTGGATGGTCGGATACAGGGTGTCGATGTGGTTGCCGGCCAGGTAGCCGAGGGTCACCCAGGTGCCCACCCACAGCACCGCGCCGAGCGTGTTGAAGAGGAGGAACCGGCGCCAGGGCATCCCACTGAGCCCGGCGATGATGCCGTTGGCCTGGCGCAGACCCTCGATGAAGCGGGCGACGGTGATGACCTTGCCGCCGTGCCGGGTGAAGAACTCCTCGGCCTTGGCGACGCGCGCGGGGGTGAGCAGTACGTAGCGGCCGTACCGGTTCACGAGGCGTTGGCCGCCGTATCGGCCGATGGCGTAGCTGACGTTGTCGCCGAGTATGGCCGCGACCACCGCGATCACCGCGACCGTGACCACGTTCAGTCTGCCCGCCCCTGCGTACACGGCGGCCGCGATCAGCACGGTCTCGCCGGGGACCGGCACACCGAAGTCCTCAAGGAAGATCAGGGCGCCGACCGCCGCATAGCCCCAGTGGTCGAGGAGCGGGGCCAGGTCGGCGAGTATGCCCGGCAGCGGGGGCGCGGTCATCGCGGATCACCCATGCACACCGAGCGTACTGGGATCGGCCGCGCTTCGCCGGTTCGGCGTCGCGGACCAGCGGCGGTCACGGCGGCGTCGCGTAGGGCACCGGCCCCTTCGCCCATATCCCGCATTCCCACTGCCCAACCAAATGTTCTACAACTCGTAGTAGATTCACTCGTGCCAGTGCGTGTGCCCGTACCCGCACCCGTACCTGCACCCCTCCGCCCGGCGCGCGTGGACCCGCGCCTCCAGCCGTAGTCCCATCCGCACCCCGCCGCGCCGCCGATCCGCCGCGCCGTCGATCCACCCCGCCGTCATCCATGGGGTCCCGAACCCATCCGATCTCCTTACCTGACCGCGGTTCCCAGCTTCTACATCATGTAGTAGCTTCGGCCTCGGTACGCCGCCCTCGCGTCGTGCCCCGAGGCCGCCGCCCGTGGACCTGGCTCCGGGCCGCCCATGACGCCGCCCTGGCCCGGGGACGTTCGGCCGTGCCCGTGCCCCGTTTCCCGTCAGGAGGCTGATCGACCGTGCCGGACCGCCACGACCCGCTGCCGGGCTCGGTGCCTTCGCCCTCCGCCGCGCCACCGCCGCGGCCGACGGCCCGGACACCCCGGCGGATCGTCGTCATCTCCGCCGGCGTCGGCGCCGGACACGACGGAGCGGCCGCGGGACTGGCCGACCGGCTCACCGCACACGGATTCCTGGTCGACCGCCACGACTTCCTCGACCTGCTGCCCGCGCGGACGGGCCGCCTGCTGCGCGGCACCTACCGCCGCCTGCTGACCTGGGCGCCGACGGGCTACCAGCGCCTGTACGCGGCGACCGAGCACGCCGCGCGCCCCGGCCTGGTGTGGCGGGCACTGCTGCGCAGTGCCGAGCGCCGCACGCTGCGGACGCTGACACCGGACACCTGGGCGGTCGTCTCGACCTACCCGGGGGCCAGCCAGGTCCTCGGCGCGCTCCGGCGGCGCGGCCTGCTGACGGTGCCGGCCTGCACCTACCTGACCGACTTCTCCGTGCACGCCCTGTGGGTCGCCCCTGGCGTGGACGCACACCTGGCCGTGCACGCCATACCCGCGCTCCAGGCCCACGCCCGGGGCGCGGCGGGTGTCACGGTCGCCGGCCCCGTGACCGACCCGCGGTTCGCCCCTGCCGACGGGCAGCGGCCCGCCGCTCGCGCCCGGCACGGCCTGCCCGAGCACGCGTCCCTGGCCCTGCTGGTGGCGGGCTCGTGGGGAGTCGGCGCGGTCCGGCGGGCCGCCGCCGAGATACGGGACGCGCAGGTCGCGGTGCCGGTGGTGGTCTGCGGACGCAACCAGGCCCTCGCCGAGCAGTTGCGCCGGGACGGCATCGAGTACGCCTTCGGCTGGGTGGACGACATGCCGGGCCTCATGCACGCCTGTGACGTGCTGGTCCAGAACGCCGGGGGACTGACCTCGCTGGAGGCGTTCGCCGCCGGGCTGCCCGTGGCCAGTTACCGCTGCATTCCAGGGCACGGCCGTACCAACGCCGAGGCGCTGGAGGAGGCGGGGCTGGCCGCCTGGATCCGGCGGCCGGAGGACCTGGGCCCCGTGCTCGGCGAACTGCTGCACGGACCGCGCGGCCGGGCCCAGCGCACGGCGGGGCTGGCCCTGCACCGCTCCGGCCCCGGCCCGGTGCCCGCCATCGCCGCACGCTTCGGAGGGACGCCGACACCGGCAGCACCGCTCCCCGCAGCGGGCCACCCGGTCGGCGCACGATCGTCCCGCACCTGGCGCGGCCCCGGCGACGCGCCGTCCCGTACGCCGCGCCGACCGGGCGATGCCCCGTCCCGTACCCTGCGCCGACCGGGCAAGGCCCCGTCCGCCGGGACCACGGTGGGCCGACCGGGCCGACGCCGGCTCGCCCTGGCCGCCACCGTCGCGGTGGCCACCCTCTCCCTGGGCGTCGCCGCCCCGCTGGCCTACTCCTACGCCGAAGCCCCCGCCCGGTTCACCGCGGTCGCCCACTACCTGGACGGAGACAGGCGATGACCCCCGCCCGCTCCACCCTGCTCGCCTCGGCCGCGGTCCTGCCCGCGCTCGCCGCGGTGCACGCCGCACCCGCGATCTCCACGTTCGGGCCGCTGCGCAACACGGTCATGCCGCGCCTGGCCGGGCAGGGTCGCCCGGATCACGTCGCCCTCACCTTCGACGACGGTCCCGACCCGCTGTCCACCCCGTACTTCCTCGGTCTCCTCGCGGCGCGCGGGGTCCGTGCCACCTTCTTCCTGCTCGGCTCGATGCTGGCCCGCTCGCCGGGGCTGGCGAAGGAGATGGCCGCCGCCGGGCACGAGATCGCCGTCCACGGCTGGCACCACCGCCCCCTGCTGGTGCGCGGGCCGCGCGCCACCTACGACGACCTCGCCCGCGCCCGTGACGCCGTGGCCGACGTGACCGGCAGGCCACCACTGATCTTCCGGCCCCCGTACGGGGTGATGACCACCGCGGCCCATCTGGCCTGCCGCCGCCTCGGCCTGACCCCGGTGCTGTGGACCTGCTGGGGCGAGGACTGGCGCAGAAGGGCCACTCCGCGAACCGTCCAGGACACCGTCCTACGGGACCTGCGCGGCGGCGGCACCATCCTGCTGCACGATTCCGACTGCACCTCGGCCCCCGGCTCCTGGCGCACCACCCTGCGGGCACTGCCCCGCATCCTCGACGCCTGCCACGCGCGGGACTGGCGGACCGGCCCCCTGTACGAACACGGCGTACCCGGCCTGCCCGCCCTACCCGGATTGCCCGGTGTGCCCGCCCTGCCCGGATTGAGGGGGCGTGGCACCGGGCAGGGCGGTGTCTGACCGGGAGCCGCCCGGCAGGCCGGGGCAGACATCCGCCTGCCCCGGCCAACGACCGGACCGGATCCGCTACTGGGCGCGATGGTCGGCCGGTGCCACGGTCAGCCGGGCCGCCCCCGAGCGTGAGGGCCGTTCGCTGAGGACCGCCTTGGCGATGACGATGACCAGAGCGATGACGATGACCGGCACGGTGGCGGCGTACGCGTGGGCATGGTGGAGCAGCCAGGCGGCCAGGAAGGCGCCCGCGCTCATGGCCGCGACGTTGCCGACCCAGCGGCGTACCTGGCTGCGGTTGAGGGTCCCGCCGGCGAGGCCGGTGAAGATGTTGATGAAGGTGGCGGTCGCGGCCGTGGTGGAGACTCCGGGGACGTGCATGGAACGGATCGCATTCATCTGCAGACCCATACCGAAGGCGTTGATTCCGACGAGGGCCGTCATCATGGTGCCGGAGAGATCCGTGGGGTGGGTCAGCCACAGCCCGAGGAAGACGAACTGCACGGCGAGCACACCGACGAGAACATCCGTCACGCGCCGCGGCCACACCACGGACACGTGGTCGTCGTCGATCTCTTCCTCGCCGTCGAAAGCCTTGAGGATCCGGACGGCCGCCATCGCGCCGACCGCGAACGCGGCCAGGGAGATACATACGCGGACCGGGTCGGGACCGTCGGGCGGACGTATCCCGTCGAGACCGGCTCCCAGGAAGACGATGTTCCCGGTCTGGAAAGCGGAGAACACCTTCCCGAAGCTGAAGAACGTGATCGCGTCGTACATGCCGGTGGAGAAGGCCAAGGCCACGAGCAGCCAGTCACGCAGTGCGATGCGCGATGCGGGGGCGTGGTGGGCCGCCCAGTCCGTGACCCTGTCCGGACGAGGGCCGATGGCCGCGGACCGGGATCCCGACGGCGCGGGGATGCGGATCGCACCCTGCCCGTCCACGGATTCGCCCCCCGGTGCCCCGGCCGTTCTCTTGGACGTCTGAGCGTCACCCGGATCGCTGTCGTCGCCCGTGGGCGGTTCGAAGGCTGTCCTGTGCATGCCTTTCCTCCAAACGCCGTTGTTCGTGGTGGTGCTGTTTTATGCAATTCCCGATCGGATGAAAAAGCCAGCCTCAGAAGGGCTCAAGGAAAGTCACGGGCGAACCTCACCAAGGTAAAATCCCCTGGTGGGGCAGTGGATCGGTACAGTCCGACGGCAGATCGATTCTGTCAATCAAGCAATTTGCGGGGTGTATGAAAACCGAGCCGGCACGCACTTCTTCCACCCCACGTCGGCATCCGACTCGACCAGGCCCCCGTCCGCACCGCTGATCACCACGGATCCCGCAGAACCCCGTCGCACGACGACGACTGGGCCGTGGCCCTGGACGACGACGACCCATTCCTCCGTCGTCCTGGACACTGGCCTGACGCCGTACTTTCCGGCGGGTGTCGATCCGCCGTTACTCGTGCAGATTCCCGAGAAATCCTTGAGCCGCTACCCACAGCATTCGAACCTGCGCACACGGCTCCGGAGCGAATGCGTCGATCTGCCCTGTCAGTACCCCTGTCAGTACCCCTGTCGGTATCCCTGTCGGTACCTCAGACGGCTTCGGACCACTGCCGCGAAAACCCGCCGCGAACTACCTACCTTCAGCGCGAGATGCCTCGTCCTTCGGGAACATCCAAGAAGGCGCGGGCCTGCCCAAGTGGTCTGGCACAGCGAGCCCGTTCGACTTCTGCGAGGGGTTGTCAGGTGACGTCGCCGTCCGCGCTCGTTGCCGTCATTGCTGCCGTCACTTCGTGCGGGTACTGCCCGGACGCCAACTCATGGTCGGCGGTCGCTCAGGCTCTGGACCGTGCAGGGCTCGGGCGTCCGTCCGGCTCCACCCACGAGGTGGTTTTCCGTTCCGTGCGTCGGTGCGCTGACACGCAGGTAAGTCAGGCTCGATCTACGTAAGATCCCAACTCCATGCCGGCGTCCGGCAGCAATGCTTGCTGCTGGACGCCGGCATCGCTACGCGCGGTCGGAGGATAGTTCTTCATGACCACGAGATGTCCGTTCTCAGATCCTCAGGATCCGGTGTCGCGTGATCAGGTCTTGATGACCGTTGCGCGCGACCCGCAGAGTGCGGTCAGGTCCTCCGGGTCGGACGTAAGGATGGTGACGGGTCCGGGGGAGGCGAGGGCGGTCGCGCTCAGCATGGCGTCGATCGCGTGCCTGTGGCCGTGCAGGCCGGCCTCGGCCAGGAGGACGGCGGCGTGGCGGGCGATCGGTTCCGTAACCGGCTCCACGGTGAGGCGGGAAAGGGTCCATTCCAGTGCGGGACGGTTGACGCGCGGGCGGACCACTTCCACCAAGGTGGCCGCAGACGTGATCACGCGCAAGTCGTCTGCGCGGGCGAGTGCGAGCCAGGCCGTGACCGTTCGGTCACGCAGTACAGCCTTCGCCAGTCCTTCGCTGTCGAGCACCAGCGTGCCGCCCGGGGTGGCGGAGGAGCGTGTCACGCCGCGTTCTTCCCGTCACCGGTCTGCTGTGCGCGTGCCTGGTGCAGCTGATCGCGCAGGGTCTGTACCTCGTCCTCGGTGACGGGACCGTGTTCTGCCTCCGCGACCTGGATAAGTTCGTTGAGGTTGTCCCGTTCGATCTGCCGGGCGACGGCGGCGGCGACGTAGGCGGACAGGCCGGAGGGGCCGCCACGGGCACGGGCGGCGTCGGCAATGTCCCGAGGCATCGTGATCGAGTACTTCTGGGTAGGCTCGCTCATGCTCTTTATGCTACTGCGAATGCTACCGAGCCGGCCCTGGAGTACGAGTCACCGCTCCACCTTGGCGGGATTGTAGGTGGGCATCGTCTGGCTGCCCTGGTACCACGGAACCAAGATCCAGACAGCACGGTGATAGCGGGGGAACGTGGGCTGGCAGGAAGAAGTTGTCTCGGCGCTGGACGCCTGGGTGGCCAACGAGGGCGTACCTGCGCGGGAGCCGCGCTGGCGGCCTCTCGGCCGAGCGGTACGGGGCCGAAAACCCGGGGAGTATGTCATCGACGTGCGTGGCTCCGAGATCGGGACGGACCAGCTCCAGGGCGACAGTCTGAGACTGGCCGGACCCGACGAGGACGGTGTGGACGCGGGGCACTCCGTGCTCGACGTGTTCAAGGACGGCACCGCTCTTCGGGTGCGCGTGCCGGAGTTCGCGGACCCCGCCGATCCGCATCTGTGGATGAAACCGCAGCCCACCGGATTCCTCGTGAAGGCCCTGCGCGAGGGCGTGGCCGCCCTCACCGAGGCTCCGCTGGCCCACCTCATGGCTCGCGGCGAGGCGGGCACCGGTCGGCTGGCCCCGACCGGACCGCCGCCGGGCGCGCTCCTGCCGGCTCAGGACCTCGCCTACCGTGCCTGTACGGGCGAGGGACTGTGGCTGGTGTGGGGCCCACCGGGCACCGGCAAGACCACGGTCCTCAAACGGGCCATCGGCGACCTGAGCGCACGGGGAAAGCGGGTCCTGCTGGTCTCGGCTACCAATATCGCTGTGGACAACGCCCTGTGGGGTGTGGTGAAGGAACGCCGGCACGCGGACGGCGAGATTGTCCGAGTGGGACCGCCTCACCTGCGGGAGGTCGCCGAGGACACGAGTGTCTGTCTCACGCTGATGGTGCGTGGGCGTCTGACCGAAGCCGATGAACGACGTCGCGCGGTCGCCGCCCAGTTGGTCGAAGCCCGGGAGCGGGCACGTGAGGTGGAGGAACTGGAGCGGAGCCTCAAGGACTTCGACGCGGTGGCGTACGCGACGGACCGCACGCGGCTCGATGACTCCGCTCGTACCTCCGAGGCTCTGGAGAGAGCGCGCGATCGGGCGCACCGCGACGCCCAGGAAGCAGCGGAGACCGTCGTACGGCTGGAAGAAGCCCACCAGGCCGCGGACGAAGCGGTGAAGGCGACGAAGGAGGCCCAGGCCGACTGGAAAACGTACGACGAGTATCAGGAACGCTTCGCCCAACTGCGGTCGGTGGTCACCGATCTGGAGGCGAAAGCCCTGCTCGCCGACAGTGAGTGCGCGGCGGCTCAGGAGCGCCTGGACGGCTTCGATCAGTTGAAGGGCTTCGCGAGGCGCCGGACCAAGGCGGACCGGGAAGCGGCGCGCGGCGGCCTGGAGACGGCACGTACCAAGGCCCAGGGAGCGAAGAAGAAGGCAGCGGAAGCCCGTTCCGTCCTCGCGCGCCAGGAGGAAGCCGTAACGGTGCGACTGGCGGAGATCCGCGCGCGGATCACGTTCAGCAAGCAGGAGATCGGGCTCCGGCAGACGACCTTGCGCACGGTGGAGAACGACCTGGAACAGGCACGGCGAACCCACCGGTCCACCACCGCCCTCTTGGCCCCCCTCGCCCGGGAGCTCAGCCTCTCGCAAGCGGCAGCGACCCGTGTTGCGGAGGCCGACCGCCTCGGCCACCCCAGGCTCCACGCCCTCGCGGCGAACCTGAGACCCCAAGTCGCCGCGGACCAGGAGAATCACCCGGCCCTTGAACGCCGCCACCGCGAACTCCAGGAGGAGTACGACAAACTCGCCCGTGACGCCCAGGGCGAGATCATCCGCGGCGCCAAGGTCGTGGCCACCACGCTCGCCCGCTTCCGCACGACCAAGGCGGTGTTCGAGGGCGAGTACGACGTCGTCCTGGTCGACGAGGCAGGAGCCGCGACCCTGCCTGAAGTCCTCCTTGCCGTGGGCAAGGCCAGGACGACGGCCGTTCTGCTCGGAGACTTCATGCAGCTCGGCCCTGTCCTGCCGAAACTCGACAGCAGGAAACGGCCCGATGTCGCCCGCTGGATCCTGCGCGAGGTCTACGAGCACTTCGGGATCGAGTCACCGGCGGCTGCCGTCAACCACCCCGGCTGTGTCGTCCTGGACGTCCAGCACCGCTTCGGCCACGACGTCATGAGCCTCACGAACGCCCTCGCGTACGACGGCGTTCTGAAACCCGGCCCCGGTGTCGAGCAACGTACCGCGCGGCGCGCACCCGACGACGCCGAAATCGTGATCATTGACACCGACGGACTCCAGAGCCTCGCCCAGGCCCACCGCACGGGCCGCCGCAAGGGTTGGTGGCCGGCCGGCGCCCTGCTCGCCAGGGCGCTGATCGACCTGCACCGCGAGGACGGCGAGGACGCCGGTGTCGTCACGCCGTACCCAGTACAGGCGGAAGCCACCCTGGAGGCCCTCCGGGACCATGAGGCGACAGACGGCCGGCTCGCCGAAGTCGGGACGGCACACCGGTTCCAGGGCCGTGAGTTCCCCGTGGTCATCTTCGACACCGTGGAGGACGACTACGGTGACGGCCTCTGGATGTCCCAGGCCACTCGGGCTCCCGGGGCGACAGCCTGGGCCCGCAACGGCGTGCGGCTCTTCAACGTCGCCGTCACGCGTGTACAGACCAGGTTGTACGTTCTCGGAAGCCGCAGCCGCATCCTCGCCGCCGGCGAACAGACGGCCATGGGCAAGCTCGCCGCACTCATCCACGACCGGCGCGCCAAGTGGGTCCCGGCGACCCAGCTCATCGCGCCGGGCGGACAGCCCGACATCCCTCTCGGCCCGTTCAGCACCCGCCTCGCCGACGTCCTCTCGCGCCACGTGGAAGTCACCGACGTCCATGACGAGAACTCCTTCTACGAAACGTTCGCCGACCGGTTGGCCGAGGCCCGCACCTCCCTGTGGATCTGGTCCCCCTGGACCGCGAAACGCCTGCTCGGCCTTCTGCCGGTGCTTGAGGACGCGGTGCGCCGCGGAGTGCGTGTGACGGTGTTCGTCCGCGACCCCTACGACACCGGCCAGAAGAAACAGTCCCATCTGGTCAAGCAGCTTCGGACCGTGGTCCGCACTGTCGTTTCCGTCAACGTCATGCACCAGAAGATCGTCGTCATCGACGAGCACACGGTTCTGCTGGGCAGCCTCAACTCCCTCTCGCAGAGTCGTTCCCGCGAGGTGATGCTGACCATCAAGGGTGGCCATTTCGCCCGCAAGATCCTCACCCACGAACACGCGGAGGACTTCGCGAAACCGCCGCGGTGCGGTTCGTGCCAGGGAGACGATGTGGATCTGCGGCGTCGAGGCGACGGCACTTGGTACTGGAGATGTTTCAACCGGGCGTGCCCGGCACGGCAGGGCACCCGGGCGTGGGAGGCACCAGTGCGGTTCGGGTCGGGGCGTCGACACTGAGCCCGATCTCGGGCCCAGACAGCCTTGCCGGACGGGGGCTGCGGCACGGCCCACAGCGGTTCACGAGTGACCGGACGGTGAGCAGACCCTTTCCGCGCTCGTCCCCTGGGCCGACTCGGAGCGGGGCGGGAGCTCGCTCACCGCGTCGAGCGCGGCCGGGGCGATCCTGCCCTGGAGCGCATCGAGCGGTCCTGGACCGCTTGGCGAGGGCGTGCGGTCGAGCCGCTCATCCGCGAGTCGCTGCTGCGGCTGCTGCCCGACGAGCGATGGCCGGAGACAGAAGCGGTCGGCGGCTGGTGGAACCGGCAGAACAACCCCGAGATCGACCTGGTCGGCACCGACCTTCCCCAAGCTCTCAACTCCGTTCGAGCAGGGGAGACCCCAACCCCCGTTGCGCGCGCGGTGCACTTCGTCGGCTCCATCAAGTGGCTGGAGTCCCGGCCGTTCGGCCGGCGCGAATACGACGCCCTGGCTCGGGACGTGCTCGCGGTGCCCGGTGCCGGGCGGGACACCCCACTGGTCGCGGTGTCCCGCAGCGGTGTCGTCGGCAGTCTGCCGCTTGCGGCCCACTGGGGGCCTGAAGATCTTCTCCGCGCCTGGCAGTAGCGGAGAGACGGCGAGGCATGGGGTACGCGGCTCAGGACGCCCAGTGCCGGTAGGCATCCACCCAGGCCCACCCCTCAGGCGCGGGTTCGGGCAGCGGTGGGTCGAGAAGGCCGATCGCCTGACGGTGTCGACCGCGTCTGCACAGGGCGACGATGCCGCTGCCGGGCCGGAGCTGGACGGCGATGACGGTCACGGTGACGCCGAGCACGGCTGTGTCGAACGGGAGGGCGAGGCGGTCCTCGACGACTGCATGGAGAGCGACGAGTTGCTCGTACTCGTCGTAGGCATCGACGATGGCCTCCGCGACCATGGCGGCGAGTGCGGCGGTGGCGGGCCTCATCGTCCGTGGTGCCTTTCCGCGCGCAGGAGTTCCGCGAGGCGGGCGCCGACGGGGGTGATACTCGGCAGGGGCTCCTGTGCGTAGTGACTCTTCTTGCGACGGCGCAGCAGATCCTCCCCATCCTGCTCCCAGGTGAACGCGGGCTTGCGCAGGAGCGCGCGGAACACGGCGTCGGCGTTCTCGGGGTGCCGCTGGACCAGACGGCGGATGACCATGGGGGAGACGGAGTCGTCGTTCAGGTACTCCCGGAGCTGCGTCAGGTAGGTGCGGTCACGGGCCAGAGCGGGATCGGCGAACAACGCGTCGAGGCGGCCGAAGCCGGCGTAATAGGAGATGCCTTCGGTCTCGTCACAGATCACCGCGACGTCGTCCGCGTCGAGAAGGTCTTCGGGCAGTCTGCTGAGTTCGTCAAGCGAGGGCCCGCTGCTCCTCGCCTGCGCGGCGGCCTCGTCGTCGAGTTCGGCGAGGACCTTTTCCTGCCGGTGACGGTGATACTCCCGCAACCGGACGTGCGCCTCTGCCGGGTCCAGGACGAGCAGGTCGGTGCCGAACAGCCCGACGAAGTCGGCACGGGCTTCGGCCTGCATCTCCCAGGCCATGCGCAGCATCTCGGGATTGCGGCGCAGCAGCCGCGGATTGACAGCCAGGGCCTGGACGGCGGCCTGCGCCAACTCCGAACCGTCGCCGGGCGGGTAGGTGGTGAGGTCGCCGCTGACCACCCAGGCGTCGGTGTCGGGGTGGACGGGCACGATGCGCGCGACGACGAACATCCCCTTGCGTAGATCCCGCAGAGCACGCCGCCCCAGGTTGGAGTGGACCCGGTAGACGAGGTCGTCCAGCAGGTTGTGCAGGATGGCGGCGCCTCGATCGAGGCCCTGTACCTCGAAGACCCCCTCGACCACGTCGCGCCAGCCGAGCAGCATCGCCCGCTCGTCCGGCGACAGCGGCGGCCGCCGCTGGGCCACGAACTGCTCGACGACGGTGGAGCCGTCCGCCAGCCGGTACTGCAGTGCGAAGTGATCGATCGTCTGGATGGCGGTCGCCTCGTCCAGGAAGCCGAGTCGGTCCTCGGCCTCGTCGAGCCGGGCATCCAGTCGCCGGGCGAAACGCGGACCCTGCGCGAACGCCACCAGCTCGCTCTTGAGATCTCCGCTCCGTGCCACCAGCCTTCCGACTGGGGGGAGCGCCGTGGGGGAACCGTCCTGGTCCACTGCTTCCTGCCTGCTCATCAAGTTTCTGCTCTCTGCCCTACTGAAGTCTCTGCCCCACTACGACACGAGCCGCTGCCTGCGAGCGCGGCGCGCGCCTGGCCGGGGACATGCGTCAGGAGCCGGACGGCCGGGGCCGGCCGGCGAGTCGCCGGGCGGGCCGTTCGGCGTTGCGGGTGCGCACGACGGCGTCGACGGCATCGCGGTCGGTGAGGTCGACGCCCCGCGCGGCGAGGGCGGCCGAGATCTGCTTGGCCGGACCCCACGCCTCCTTGTCGTCGAAGCCGCGCGAAAGGCAGACACGTGCGCATCGACCGCGGCGATGACGGGAGAGATCCATGGCTCCTCCACACCGAGTTCGGTGAGCGTAGGAGTCACCCATTGCGTCAGCACGGCGGGCAAGGGCATGCGGTGCTCCTGATCGAGTACGGCCTTGCGGGGCAGCCAGTCCTCCACGAAGCCGGCGACCTGGCCGGGGCTCCAGCACAGCGGACCGCGGCTGAGGTAGCTCTCTCCGTAGTCCGGGAACAGATCGGCCGGCGACCTGACGGTGTCGGCTTCCCGTGCCGCACCGGTGCGGGAGGCGGTGAACGCGTCCAGCAGACGGGCGCGTTCGGCTTCGTCGAGCGGCTGGCGTTCGGGCCGGCCGCGCAGCTGGTCTCGGCAGCGTGCCCAGACCAGGGCCCGCAGGGCGACGAGGCCCTCGTCGTCCCGGCGGGGCCAGGTCATGGTTGTCAGCCGCAGCGCCGGTGCGAGATCCGCGAGCACCTCGCCCGCGCCCTGTTCGATCGGCGGCATCGGCACCTCACCATCCTCCCGCATCGCTGCCCCTGCTTCGGCCCATTCCCGCGTCAGCAGCGCCAGCTTGTCGCCGATCGTGCCGCCGACCTCGCTGATCCGCGCCATCAGCGGGTGCGGGACAACACCGTCGTACGCGACGAACAGCACCCGCGCGCTGTCCCACACATCCACCGCGCGCCGGGCCCGCACCGCGCGCCGGGCCCGCACCGCCCGGTACGGGCCTGTACCGCGCGCCGGGTCCGTACCGGGCGGTGCGGCGCGGCCATCTGCCAGGCGGGCAGCGGCTGCAACCCGGCGAGGATCGCCAACGTCTCGCCGAGCACGGAGCGGCTGTCGGGCGGACCGACCCGCTCCAGCGCAGCCACGGCGGCGTGTCGACGCGGCCCACGTCGAGCGGTTGACCCACGGGTCCGCGGCTCCAGCAATGCCGAGACGTGGCTCCAGGCCGACCGCACGCAGCACATGGACTTCGTAGGCCGACTGCTGACAGACGCGTCGTGAGACACCGAAACGTGAGAACGGGCCCTCCTCCACGACCAACAGGCGTTGCTCTTTGCCAGGGCCAGGGGGCAGGCGGACCGTGTGGATCGGCGGTTCGATGCGGTGATCTGTGAGTCGATCGACCGGGTTGCGTGACGTGGCCGCCTGGCGAGGGAGCTCTGGCCATGGCTGTCGCCGTGGCACGTCGACACGCTCGTTTCCCGTGTTCCACTCGTCAGCGGTTGACGGCCTGGATCTCCTGGACCACGACGTCCTGTCCGGCGCCGAATGTGCCGTTCGGCAGGTCGCCGCCCTGGCCGGTGGTGCTCGTCCAGCTGATCTTCCAGGTGATGGTCGCCTGGAGTTTGTACGAGCTGTCGCCGGAGGACCGCAGGTACTTCACTCCGCACGGCGGGGTCTGGTCCGCCTTGCCCTGGCTGTAGGGCTGACCGATGTGCCCGTCCAGGTTCTCGCATTCTCCGGAGGCGGGGTAGGTCACCGCGTCATCCGTGCCCGGGGCGATTTTCACCGAGAGCGGTTCGGCGGTGGTCGTTGCGCTCAGCCCGAGTATGGGGACGGAAGCCGTGACGGAGACCGGCTTGAACTTCGTTGTGTCCAGCCAGGCCCAGGTCGGGAGGTTCACCTTGGTGGTGCCCTCGGGAGCGAGTTCGACCTTGGTCGACGGGACACGGATCTCGGCGTAGGCGAGCTGGGCGAGCATCTCAGGTGTGATCGCCTGGGGGACGTCTGCCGGCGGTGCGTCTCGCTTGCCGACCCAGAAGGACTGCTCCCTGTCGCAGTCCTGGGCGGCGGGATCCGCCTCGCGACCCTCGGTGACGTACGAGTCCCACCAATAGCCCTCGTCGGCCTTGTCCTTGTTGAAGTCCTTGTAGGGGTCTCCGTTCACGTAGTAATTCTGGGAGGCCAGAATCCACTCGTGGCTGGGCGCACTGCTCGACCACGCTTGCTTCATCTGCGCCTCAAGTTCTTCGGGTGTGTACTTCGGCGCGTAGTAACAGGCGGGGGGAGTCCAGGACGTGGTCGAGGTGAGGGCCCCGGTCGATTCACCGTTGCCGTTGTCCGAGCGGTCGAAGACGATCGCACCGGAGACGCTTGCGGAGAGCTTGCCGCCGTCGGCCGCGGCAGATGCGCTGGTGTCCGTCTCCGAACCGCTTCCTCCACCGAGCGCACCCGCTCCGGGATTGGTTTTGTCCGCGAAAGCGCTGGGAGCGGAGCACAACGAGATCAAACCCGCGGTAACGGTGACTGCAGCCAGGCGAAGCGGCCTGCTCACGGCTGGCACCCGGCCGCCCCCCGGGTTGACGTGATCTTCATGAGTTCCCAGACTCCCTGCTTGTTCTTGGCGACCTGAACGCTGTAGGCGACGTAGCTGTCCTTGGTCACCTCGGTACCCTTCAGCTCGCCGGTCTTGATGACTTTGCTGAATGCTTTGCTCTCGTCGGCGCAGTAGCCGATCGCCGCGCTGGTCGTGGACTTCACCTCCACAACACGATTGAAGTAATGCGTGGTGCCTGTTACCGTCCAGCCCGCATCCTTGAATCCCTGGACCCATTTCTGAGCGGCGACGGCACCCTCGCCCTCCGTGTAGAACTCCATGGCAGGAAGCCGGGGGTTCTGGGCGACGATCGCTGCATCGATCGCGCGGATCAGTTCCGCGTTGTCCCGCAGAATTGCGTCCTTGGCCGAGTCGCCGGTCTCTTCGGGGGTGAAGACGTCCTTGACGTCTGACGGAAGGGTGATCTTTGGGCGTCCGGCGGCGTCCGGGACGCTCGCACTCGGTGAAGCCGGTGTCGCCGAGCCACTCCCCGTGTCCGCCCCCGCGATCGCGTCGCCGTCCTTGGAACCGCCATCGCCGCTCCCGCAGGCGGACAGCGACAGGGCTGCGAAGGCGGTCAGCGCGGCGGCTGCGAGCAGGGGAGGGCGGCGGCGCTTCACGGATGGCTCCCGGTGGGGCGAGGGTAGGCATGAGTATGCCAACGCTATCGACGGGGTCTGGGTGACACCAGCTGGGTTTACGTCAAGTCCGATCTTCCAACTGACTGAGGTATGCGCCGCCGTACTCGCGGCGGCGCAGTGGTTACCGAACAGGGACAGGGCTGCCCCTGGTTCATGTCGTACGTGGCAATGACCGTGTACGCGGTGGGAGGGTGCCGATCCCACCCGACTCCGGCACCCACGATGCGGCCACGGGGCCGGACGGTCTCGCCGGCCGCTCTGCGGCAGCACACTTCACGCATCGGTGATCGGTCGACGCCGGCGACGCCACGCTCCCTGCTACCGGCGGACGACGAGGGCTTCGTGTACGCGACCGCGGACGGTGCTCGCCCGTGCTTCCCGCTCCTGGAGGCGGAAACCGACGTCCCCGTCCTCACGGAGACGCCTGGCTGCCGCCTGTTGCTGTCCTGGGACCACGAAACAGACGGCGCGATGCGCATCACCGACCCCGACACCGGCCTGGTACACGTCTTCCACAGCCCAGTGCCCGCGGCCGACGGCACCGCCGTCGATCTCCCCCCTGCAACACATCCAGGACCGCAACGGCAACCGCATCACCGTCGTCTACGCCGACGGCGGCGACATCCCCGTCACGGTGATCCACTCCGGCGGCTACCACATCGCCCTCGACCACCACCCCACCCTGTCCCGCATCACGGGCCTGCGCCTGCTCGACCCCACTCGCCCGGACCGCCCCGGTACCACCCTGCTCACCTTCGCCTACGACGACGCCGGCCACCTGAGCGAGGAGACCAACTCCTCCGGCCTGCCCATGCGCTACACCTACGACACGGACGGCCGTATCACCTCCTGGACCGACCGTAACAACACCACCTGCTGGTACACCTTGGCGAGGGCAACTGCGTCAGCCACACCGATGCGATGGGAGCCGTCTCCCGCTTCGAGTACACGTGCTTCGACCTGTTGTCGGCCCGCACGGGTCCGGACAGTGTCCGGCTACTACTGGCCGCGGTTCAGCAGGAGGCGGGCTGCCGGGCGGCATGGGCGGCCGATTTCGATGCATCGCTTCTCGAAGTCCGGCGGGAGCCAGCCGCGTCCCAGCAGCCGGGGGTGAGCGGGGAAAGCTGTGATCGCGGCCAGGACGAACAGCAGCGACGCCCAGGGTGTCTGGAGCTGAACTGTTGTCTGCCGCCCGTTGTGGATATTGCGGAAGCTGGTTTGGAAGATCTCGGGTGCGACGAGGTCGATCGTGTCCAGGCCGCCCCAGGCAAGGTCGAGCGCGCACTTCGGGTGGCCGAAGTAGACCTTGCGTGTGGTGACGGTAATTTCACCGGATCCCTCGACCACCCAGCGCGGTTGCGCGTCGTTCTCGGCGGCACGGCGGCGGGCGGAATTGCCGAGGGCCGAGCCGGCCATGCTGCCCAGTACAAATACGGGGCTGCCGAAGGCAACGACGCTTTGGTGCATGTAACTGCCGTCGCCGACGGCCCGCCAGGTCAGACGCTGTGCAGGGCCGACCGCGAGTGCGCGCTCTCCAGGTTCGAGCCGGGCTACGGTGGCGACCAGCGGACGTTGCTCCATCCGTCCTTCGACCAGGTCAGCGATGATGTCGCACGAGAACCACAGGTACTCGTCGAGCCAGGACCAAGTCGGAGCTTGCTCGCTTGCGGAAGGAGGGGCGAAAGGGTTGTCCACTGTCTCTCCGATATTGTCCGCGTACTGACGTGCCATCAACTGCTTTCGTCCTGCCATCACTTTACTGAGGTGCCTGTCCGCCCGCGGGGGCGTCTGCCCTTCTGCCGTTGTGGTGGCGGGATTTGTGCCGTCAAAGCGTTCGTGTACGGCGTCGACGTATCGCTGTGCTGAGAACATCCCACGTTCGCCTGCCAGGTGGCAGAGCGACTACCAACCGGCCATCCACAGATGGAAACACGCGGCCAACAGTGTCCTACGAGGGCAAGCCGCGAGCGCCGTGGGCTTTCTGCTCCCCGATGGCATCCCGCCGCATGATCATTCGCTGCCGCATGCCGTGCGAGCGGGAGCCGCGTGGTGAGCACGCCACCGCAGCCCTCCGACAACCTGCAAGATGATGGCCTTGATGACGTGGCCGAGACGGAGCGTCCAGGGTTGACGACCGTCCGTATGCCCGAGGGAATCTCCAGCCCGACCCAAAGGCTTCGGGTGGTGGTGGAGCACGTCGTCGTCGAAGGTGAGGACGCCCAGGCTCTGGCCCAGCGCCAAACGATTGCGATCCGCGAGGTACTGGAGTGGCTGTACGCCCATCGTGGCGACGCGGCCTGCAAACGCCGAGTGTGAGCTCTTGCCCGACTTGCACGAGAAGGACAGTACATGCCGGATATCTCACCTGGCGCCCATCCGTGGGCTTCATCGGTGCCGGACCGCCCATGGTCCTTGCCCAGCATTCCGGACCCGGCCGTCGTCCCGGTCAGCGTTCCGGTGGCCTGGCTCGGCCGCACATCCACCGAGGACGCGCAGGACCCCACGCTGTCCCTCCCACGACAGCTCCGCAACGCCCGAGCCGCGTTGCCGCCGGGCTGGGTCATCGTCGCCCCGATCGGCGCAGCCACCTCACAGCCGCACCCCAAGCCGCTCAGTCCACGGATGACGCCGGCGATCGTATTGCCAAGGAGCGGGCGGCTCTGGAGCGCGTCATCAGCACCATCGGCCAGCGCCGGGACCGTCTTATCCGCACCCTCGCCGACGGCTCCGGCGCGATGGCGAATCCCATGATCTTTACCCGGACCAGGAGAAACAGTTCCGCGACGCCATCCGCCGTGAGCACGCCACACTGGGCGCGCAGCGCGAACAACTCACCGAGCAACTGGCCAACCTGCAAGCGCCGAAACCGGCGGCACGTCCCGCCGACAGCGCGGTTCTACTGGATGCGCTCCCGCAGCTCGACGTAAACCTTGCGTTGGTCCCGGAGGGCATCCAACGCCGGCTCTGCAACGCCTTCGGGCTGGAGGTCCGCTACAGCCGACCGCGCGAAGAACTGACCATGCGGGTGACGATCCCCGGCAGCGCGGTTGACGGACTGATGTCCGTCAACCGTCAGCTGGAGCCATGGAACAAAAAATCGGGCGCCCACACCGAAGTGCTGGCGCCCGATCATGACACTCGGGGCGGACAATCCCGGCAAAACCGGCACATCTGTTCCCATTTTTCGAGTGCCCCCGGCAGGATTCGAACCTGCGCACACGGCTCCGGAGGCCGTTGCTCTATCCCCTGAGCTACGGGGGCGTGTCGGTTGTGGAGCTGTTGCTCGCTGCGACGAGTAGAACACTAGCAGGTCTTCCGAGGTGATCAGGAACGGGTTTGCCGTGGGTGGGGGCGGTGGAGGCTCGCTCGCGCGGGTGGAAGTGGGGAAAAGCCGGACGCGGTGGCCGGTCCGGACCTACTCTCAAGGTGTGCCAGGCGCTTCGGGACGGGTGCTTGTTGTGGACGACAACAAGGTCATCCGACAGCTGATCAGGGTCAATCTCGAACTGGAGGGTATCGAGGTCGTGACCGCGGCCGACGGTGCCGAGTGTCTGGATGTCATTCATCAGGTGCGGCCCGATGCCGTGACCCTCGACGTCGTGATGCCCCGGTTGGACGGTGTGCGTACCGCCGCGCGGCTCCGTGCCGATCCCCGGACCCGTGATCTTCCCCTTGCCATCGTCAGCGCCTGTACCGAGCAGGAGGTCGACGGCGGGCTCGACGCCGGTGTCGACGCCTTCCTCGCCAAGCCCTTCGAGCCCGCCGAACTCGTACGGCTCGTACAGCACTTGCTTGAGCTGGGGCGGGGGAGAGGGCGGGGGTCCCCCGGTGATGATCTCGGGGGCGGCCTCGGTGCCGGCTCCGGTGGTGCCGTGGGGGGTGAGCGTCTGGGCGGGAGCCTTGACGCCGGGGACGGGGCGCGTACCGCCGATGCGGAGTTCTCCGGGTAGATGTAGATGGTGAGGGGGAGTTCTCCGGGTGGCCGTGGTGCAGGGGATGGCCGTGGTGCCGGACAACGGTGGTGCAGGATGGCTGTGGTGCCGGACCGTCGTGGTGGCGGGTAGTCGTGGTCCCGGACAGTCGTGGTGTCGCGTAGCAGTCGTGCCGGGTGGTGTGGTCGCCGTGGTGGCGTGGGTTTCTCCGGTGGCCGGTCCTCTCCGAACCGGCTCGGCAAGTCCTCAGGTTCCTCCCCTACCCTTGTCCCGTGACCCCCGTCGAGCTCTCCCGTACCGTGTTGCACGCGGTGCGTCGTGCTGTGGACGTGGGGGAACTGAGTGTGACCGTGCCTGAGCGGATCGTGGTGACCGTGCCGGGGCCGGGAGGGTGCGGGGACTACGCCACCAACGTCGCTTTGCAACTCGCTCGGTCGGCCGGGAAGCCCGCTCGGCGGGTCGCCGAGATCCTGCGGCCGCATCTCGTCGGTGCCCATGGGGTCGGGGACGTGGTCGTCACCGGGCCGGGGTTCATCAACATCAGCCTGGTGCCGGGCGCCGCGGCGGACGGTGCGCTCGTGCGTGAGATCCGGGACCGGGGACCGGGCTACGGTCACGGTGACGCCCTCGCCGGGCAGGTCGTGGAGCTTCGTGTGCCGTACGAGGCGCGGGCCGAGGCCGTCGCCGACGCGCTGGTGCGGATCGTCGCCACCCAGGGCGGCCGGGCCGAGGTCGAGCACGGCGAACCGGTGAACCTGCGTCCCGTGCCGGTCCCGGAGGACCCCGCTCCGCTCGGTCCCGACGCCGCCCGCTGGGCTCTGCTGCACCCCGCCATGCACGACCGGCCCCGGATCACCGCCGACCATCTGGTCCAGCGCGAGGGCAATCCCCTCTTCCGGATCAGGTACGCACACGCCCGTACCCGGGCCCTCACCCGCAACGCCGCTCGTCTCGGGTTCAGCGCCGAGCCCGGTGACCTGGTGGCTCCGGCCGCCACCACGGCCGATTGCACGACGGTGGCGACAACGGCGTATCTCACGCTCGTGGGGACGAAGACGCCGCCGGCAGGCTTCGCCTTCGCCGTGCCGTCGCGTCCGGCAGCCGCCGTACGCCCCCTCCTCACCGCCCTGGCGGACTACCCGCGGATCCTGCACGCGGCCGCCGTCCACCGTTCGCCGGACCGGGTCGCGCGGCACCTCGTCGTCGTCGCCGACATCGCGCTGCCGTTCCTGCTCACCGTCCTGCCGCACGGCGAGGAGAAACCCTCGGCCGCCCACCGCGCCCGGCTCGCGCTCGCCGAAGCCACCGGGACGGTGCTGGCCGGCGGCCTGTCCCTGCTCGGCATCGACGCCCCCGACCATCTCTGAGCGCTTCCGACGTCAGCCCCGTGGAGCAGCGGAGAAAGTCTTGAGCCCGAAAGACAGAAAGTCACCGTCATGAGTCGTTCCGCACATCCCGCCGGGCCCCGGCACGCCGACGTCCTGCCGGAGGGGCACTACTCGGCCCCTCCCACCGATCTCAACTCGCTCGACCCCAAGGTGTGGGCCCACACCGTACGGCGCGACGCGGACGGCGCGGTCACGGTCGGCGGTATCGACGTCAAGCGGCTCGCTGAGGAGTTCGGCACGCCCGCGTACATCCTCGACGAGGCCGACTTCCGGGCCCGGGCCCGTGCCTGGCGCACCGCCTTCGGGCACGACGCCGACGTCTTCTACGCCGGGAAGGCGTTCCTGTCGCGCGCCGTGGTGCGCTGGCTGCACGAGGAAGGACTCAACCTGGACGTGTGCTCCGGGGGCGAGTTGGCCACCGCGCTGTCCGCGGGCATGCCGCCCGAGCGGATCGCCTTCCACGGCAACAACAAGTCCGCCGGCGAGATCGAGCGGGCCGTGCGCGCCGGTGTCGGCCGCGTCGTCCTCGACTCGTTCCAGGAGATCGTGCGGGTCGCGCACATCGCACAGTCCCTGGGCAAGCGGCAGAAGGTCCAGATCCGGGTGACCGTCGGCGTCGAGGCCCACACGCACGAGTTCATCGCCACCGCCCACGAGGACCAGAAGTTCGGCATTCCGCTGGCCGGCGGGCAGGCCGCCGAGGCGGTGCGGCGGGCGCTGCAACTGGACGGGCTTGAGGTCATCGGCGTCCACAGTCACATCGGGTCGCAGATCTTCGACATGTCGGGCTTCGAGGTCGCCGCCCGCCGGGTGGTCGGGCTGCTCAAGGAGATCCGGGACGAGCACGGTGTCGAACTGCCCGAGATCGACCTGGGCGGCGGACTCGGGATCGCGTACACCAGCGACGACGACCCGCGTGAGCCGCACGAGATCGCCAAGGCGCTCACCGAGATCGTCTCCGGTGCCTGCGACGCCGCACGGCTGCGCACCCCGCGCATCTCGGTCGAGCCGGGCCGCGCCATCGTCGGACCCACCGCGTTCACGCTCTACGAGGTCGGCACCATCAAGCCGCTCGACGGGCTGCGGACGTACGTCTCCGTCGACGGCGGGATGTCCGACAACATCCGGACCGCGCTCTACGACGCCGAGTACAGCGTGGCCCTCGTCTCCCGGGAATCCGCCGCCGAGCCGATGCTGTGCCGGGTGGTGGGCAAGCACTGCGAGAGCGGGGACATCGTGGTCAAGGACGCCTTCCTGCCCGCCGACCTGGCACCGGGTGACCTCATCGCGGTCCCGGCGACCGGCGCCTACTGCCGGTCCATGGCCAGCAACTACAACCATGCGCTCAGGCCGCCGGTGGTCGCGGTGCTCGACGGCGAGGCCCGGGTGATCGTCCGACGCGAGACCGAGGAGGACCTGCTGCGGCTCGACGTCGGGTGACAGCGGACGCCGTGCCCTGGTCATGTCCTACGTCGTGACCCCGCCGTCCCCGGGTTGTCCGCCGGAGACCGACAACTGCGCGGCGGACGGCATACGGCGGTGGTCGGCAGACGGCAGACGGCAGACGGCAGACGGCGGTCGGCGGCCGGTGCCGGAGGCCGGCGTCAGGGGGCGGCGGGCGTGACGTTCGTGACACAGGCTGTGCGGGCCGGAAGATCTCCCGTTTCCCGTCCCGGGAAAATGAAATAGATGTCTCACAATCCGGACCAAGGGTAGAAAGTCCCGTCCGGTGAGTGAGACTGGTCCAACCGTAGACGGTATGAGGAAACGAGGTCGGATGATGCGTACGCGTCCGCTGAAGGTGGCGCTGCTGGGCTGTGGGGTAGTCGGCTCAGAGGTGGCGCGCATCATGACGACGCACGCCGACGACCTCGCCGCCCGCATCGGAGCCCCGGTGGAGCTGGCGGGTGTGGCCGTACGCCGGGCCGACCGGGTGCGCGAGGGCATCGACCCGGCCCTCGTCACCACCGACGCCATGGCCCTGGTCAAACGGGGCGACATCGACGTCGTGGTCGAGGTGATCGGGGGCATCGAGCCCGCCCGCACCCTGATCACCACGGCCTTCGAGCACGGGGCGTCCGTCGTCTCCGCCAACAAGGCACTGCTCGCCCAGGACGGCGCCGCCCTGCACGCCGCCGCCGAGGACAACGGCGAGGACCTCTACTACGAGGCCGCCGTGGCCGGTGCCATCCCGCTGATCCGACCGCTGCGCGAGTCCCTCGCCGGGGACAAGGTCAACCGGGTGCTCGGCATCGTCAACGGCACGACCAACTTCATCCTCGACAAGATGGACTCCACGGGCGCCGGTTACCAGGAGGCCCTGGACGAGGCCACCGCCCTCGGGTACGCGGAGGCGGACCCCACCGCCGACGTCGAGGGCTTCGACGCCGCGGCGAAGGCCGCCATCCTCGCCGGGATCGCCTTCCACACGCGCGTGCGCATCGACGACGTATACCGCGAGGGCATGACCGAGGTCACCGCCGCCGACTTCGCCTCCGCCACCCGGATGGGCTGCACCATCAAACTGCTCGCGATCTGCGAGCGGGCCCAGGACGGCGGGTCGGTCACCGCGCGCGTGCACCCGGCGATGATTCCGCTGAACCACCCGCTCGCCTCCGTGCGCGGCGCGTACAACGCCGTGTTCGTCGAGTCGGACGCCGCCGGGCGGCTCATGTTCTACGGCGCCGGCGCGGGCGGCGCCCCCACCGCCTCCGCGGTCCTCGGCGACCTGGTCGCCGTCTGTCGCAACCGACTGGGCGGGGCCACGGGACCCGGCGAGTCGGCGTACGCGGCACTGCCCGTCTCGCCCATGGGCGACGTCGTCACGCGCTACCACATCAGCCTCGACGTCGCCGACAAGCCGGGTGTTCTCGCTCAGGTCGCCACCGTGTTCGCGGAGCACGGTGTCTCGATCGACACGGTTCGGCAGCAGGGCCGGAACCAGGGCGGTGGCGACGGGGCCGCCGCCGAACAGGGTGGTGGGCGTCGGGAGGGCGGCGAAGCCTCCCTCGTCGTCGTCACCCATCGCGCGTCCGACGCCTCCCTGTCCGGGACCGTCGAGGCGCTGCGCAAGCTCGACACCGTGCGGGGTGTCGCCAGCATCATGCGGGTTGAAGGGGAGTAACCAGGAATGACCCACCAGTGGCGCGGAATCATCGAGGAGTACCGGGACCGACTGCCGGTCTCCGACACCACGCCGGTCGTGACGCTCCGCGAGGGCGGCACGCCGCTCGTCCCCGCGCGGGTGCTCTCCGAGCGCACGGGCTGTGACGTCCACCTGAAGGTGGAGGGTGCCAACCCGACGGGGTCCTTCAAGGACCGCGGCATGACCATGGCCATCAGCAAGGCCAAGGAGGAGGGGGCCCAGGCGGTCATCTGCGCCTCCACCGGCAACACCTCCGCCTCCGCGGCGGCGTACGCGGTGCGCGCCGGGATGGTCTCCGCCGTGCTCGTCCCGCAGGGGAAGATCGCGCTCGGCAAGATGGGCCAGGCCCTGGTGCACGGCGCGAAGATCCTCCAGGTCGACGGCAATTTCGACGACTGCCTGACGCTGGCCCGCAAGCTGAGCGACAACTACCCCGTGGCCCTCGTCAATTCGGTCAACCCGGTACGCATCGAGGGGCAGAAGACGGCCGCCTTCGAGATCGTGGACATGCTGGGCGACGCCCCGGACATCCATGTGCTGCCGGTCGGCAACGCGGGCAACATCACCGCGTACTGGAAGGGCTACCAGGAGTACGCCGCCGACGGTGTGTCCGCCAAGACCCCCCGAATGTGGGGTTTCCAGGCGTCGGGCAGTGCCCCGATCGTGCGAGGCGAGATCGTCAAGGACCCGTCGACCATCGCCACCGCCATCCGTATCGGCAACCCCGCGTCGTGGCAGTACGCCCTCCGCGCGCGCGACGAGTCGGGCGGCCTCATCGACGAGGTGACGGACCGTGAGATCCTGCGCGCGTACCGACTGTTGGCCGCACAGGAAGGCGTCTTCGTGGAGCCGGCGTCCGCCGCGTCGGTGGCCGGCCTGCTGAAGGCCGCCGAGCAGGGCCGGGTCGACCCCGGCCAGCGCATCGTCTGTACGGTCACCGGCAACGGCCTCAAGGACCCCGATTGGGCCGTCGCGGGCGCCCCGCAGCCGGTCACCGTGCCGGTCGACGCGGCGGCCGCGGCCCAGCGGCTGGGGCTCGTCTGACGGCGTAGAGCACCCGCCGGACCGGAAAGCGCGCGAACGGCCCGCGGATCCCGCGACGGAACCGCGACCTCTGCGACAGAACCGCGGCCCCCGCGACGGAACCGCGGACCGGCCGAACCGACCCGGGGGCCCGACCGTGAACCGGCCCGCCGGCCGGTCCGCGGTCGGGCCCGCGAACCGTTCCGTGGACGGGTCCGCGAACCGTTCCGTGGACGGGTCCGCGGGGCCCGTCCACGGAACGGCCGTACCGGCCCGTCCGGCGTCCTAACCTGGGGACTCCCTATGAGGGATGCACAGGGGGCTTGCGACACGCATCGTGCGCCTCCTGTGCGCCCTATGTCGCCAGGGAACCTTCCTTCGATAGGCTGTACCGAACCCGCCTGCCGCATATGCCTCCGCATAGGGCGGTGCCGCGTCGTCCACGCGGCCCGAGGGGTCTCACGTACGCACACATCGAATGTCATTCGACCACCACGCAGCTCAAGGAGAGTCATCGAGCGATGGCCGGTCCAGCGTTCCGCGCCGCCGCCGTCCGGGTGCGCGTCCCCGCCACCAGCGCCAATCTCGGTCCGGGCTTCGACGCCCTCGGCCTCGCGCTGGGGCTCTACGACGACGTGGTCGTCCGGGTGGCCGACTCCGGGTTGCACATCGACATCGCCGGTGAAGGCAGCGAGACGCTCGCACGTGACGAGAACCACCTCCTCGTACGGGCCCTGCGCGCCGCCTTCGACCTGCTGGGCGGCCAGCCCCGGGGCCTGGAGATCGTCTGCGCCAACCGCATTCCGCACGGCCGCGGCCTGGGCTCCTCCTCCGCCGCCATCTGCGCCGGCATCGTCGCCGCGCGGGCGGTGACCATAGGCGGCGAGGCCCGGCTCGACGACTCGGTCCTGTTGGAACTGGCCACCGAGATCGAAGGCCACCCCGACAACGTGGCGGCCTGTCTGCTCGGCGGTTTCACGATTTCCTGGACGGAGGCGGGCGCCGCGCGGGCGATCAGGCTGGAGCCCGACGATTCCATCGTTCCGGTGGTTTTCGTGCCCGCGAAACCGGTCCTCACCGAAACCGCGCGCGGCCTGCTCCCGCGCACCGTGCCGCACGTCGACGCCGCCGCCAACGCGGGCCGCGCCGCCCTGCTCGTCGAGGCGCTGACCAGGCGCCCCGAACTGCTGCTCGCCGCCACCGAGGACCGCCTCCACCAGGAGTACCGCGCACCGGCCATGCCCGAGAGCGCCGCGCTCGTGGAGCGGCTGCGCGCCGACGGTGTCCCCGCGGTGATCTCCGGTGCCGGACCCACCGTCATGGCGCTGGCCGACGAGGGCACCGCCGACAAGGTGCAAGCCCTGGCGGGCGCCGACTGGGCCGCCAACCGGCTGGGCCTCGATGTCCAGGGAGCGAGCGTGCTGCCGCTTGCGACCTGACACCCGGTTGCCGGATTTGGAGAGGGGGAATGTTTGTTGGATCCGGTAGTGTTAACCTCAAGTCTGCACCCGACCCCACCACGGCGAGGTGCTTCGTGTCCCCGTCCGGGACAGACATTCTTCCGGGAGCCTCCCAAGCCACTCCGTGTTCCGTACGTCGTACCTGGGCAGTGCGTCGCCCGTGGACATTGAGCGGATTGCCGGACACGCTCCGGAATCGGTGCGACCCCGCCACGTGACACTGGGTGCCACGGCTCAAGGAAGCGCCATCACCAGATATTTCTTCCGCCGCTTTGGCGGACCACCGCCCCGGCGCGGTCCACACAGCAAGGACCAAAGCCGGACAGCACAACCGGTCGCCGAGCCAGACAGGCCGACGTCCGCTCCAGGGAAGGACCCTTCGTGAGCGACACCACCGATCTGATGGGCGCACGTGTCGAGGAGACCGCTGCCGCGCCCGCCACGGACGCCTCCGCGCCTGCCAGCGGTGCCGGCTCCCGGCGGCGCCGCGGTACCGGCCTTGAGGGCATGGTGCTGGCCGAGCTGCAACAGGTCGCATCCGGCCTCGGCATCAGGGGCACGGCGCGCATGCGCAAGAGCCAGCTGATCGAGGTCATCAAGGAAGCGCAGGCGGGAGGTGGCGCCTCCGCTGACAAGGCGGACGCCACCGAGACCAAGCCGAAGCGCCGGGCCACGTCCCGGGCCCGCACGGGCGACGAGGCCGGCAAGAAGGCCGAGGCCGCGGACGGGGCCGCCGCCGACAAGGCCGTGGGCCAGCAGCAGATCGAGATCCCCGGCCAGCCCTCTCCCAAGGTCTCCGGACCGGCCGAGCAGGCAGCCGCCGACGACGCCCCCGCCGAGCGCGGCCGGCGCCGGGTCACCGCCGAGGCGGGCAGCCCCGAGACCGTCACCGCCGAGGCGCAGAGCGACGCCAGGGCCGAGTCGCCGGCCGCCAGGTCCGCGACGTCGGGCGAGCAGTCCGCGCAGGGCGAGGCCAAGGGCGACGGCGCCGACGGCGAGGGCCGTGGCCGGCGTGACCGCCGCGAGCGCGGCCGGGACCGTGACCGCCGCGGCAAGGGCGACGAGCAGCCGGGCCAGGGCCGTCAGGACCGGCAGGACCGGCAGGACCGGCAGCAGAGCCAGCAGGGCGGTCGCCAGGACCGCCAGCAGGACCGTCAGCAGGACGACGACGACTTCGAGGGCGGCCGTCGTGGCCGTCGTGGCCGCTACCGCGACCGCCGGGGCCGCCGGGACCGCAACGACATCGCCGAGCCGCAGGTCGCCGAGGACGACGTCCTGATCCCCGTCGCGGGCATCCTGGACATCCTGGACAACTACGCCTTCATTCGTACGTCCGGCTACCTTCCGGGTCCGAACGACGTGTACGTCTCCCTCGCCCAGGTCCGCAAGAGCGGCCTGCGCAAGGGCGACCACCTCACCGGCGCGGTCCGTCAGCCCAAGGAAGGCGAGCGGCGTGAGAAGTTCAACGCGCTGGTCCGCCTGGACTCCGTCAACGGCATGGCGCCCGAACACGGCCGCGGCCGACCGGAGTTCAACAAGCTGACCCCGCTCTACCCGCAGGACCGGCTCCGCCTGGAGACCGACCCCGGCGTCCTCACCACTCGGATCATCGACCTCGTCTCGCCCATCGGCAAGGGCCAGCGCGGTCTGATCGTGGCCCCGCCGAAGACCGGCAAGACCATGATCATGCAGGCGGTCGCCAACGCGATCACCCACAACAACCCCGAGTGCCACCTGATGGTCGTCCTCGTCGACGAGCGTCCGGAAGAAGTCACCGACATGCAGCGGTCGGTCAAGGGCGAGGTCATCTCCTCGACCTTCGACCGCCCGGCCGAGGACCACACCACGGTCGCCGAACTCGCCATCGAGCGGGCCAAGCGCCTGGTGGAGCTGGGCCACGACGTCGTCGTACTGCTGGACTCCATCACCCGTCTGGGTCGCGCGTACAACCTGGCCGCGCCCGCCTCCGGCCGCATTCTGTCCGGTGGTGTGGACTCGACCGCGCTGTACCCGCCGAAGCGGTTCTTCGGTGCGGCGCGCAACATCGAGGACGGCGGCTCGCTGACCATCCTCGCGACCGCGCTCGTCGACACCGGGTCCCGCATGGACGAGGTGATCTTCGAGGAGTTCAAGGGCACCGGCAACATGGAGCTGAAGCTCGACCGGAAGCTCGCCGACAAGCGCATCTTCCCGGCGGTGGACGTCGACGCGTCCGGCACCCGCAAGGAGGAGATCCTGCTCGGCGCCGAGGAACTGGGCATCGTCTGGAAGCTGCGGCGGGTGCTGCACGCGCTCGACCAGCAGCAGGCGATCGAACTGCTCCTCGACAAGATGAAGCAGACGAAGTCGAACGTCGAGTTCCTGATGCAGATCCAGAAGACGACGCCTACGCCTGGCAACGGAGACTAGGCGCTCCGCTTGGGGGGCGGGGTTGTGCGGTGTCGTCGGCTGCGGTTGCCGTGGCTGGTTGCGCAGTTCCCCGCGCCCCTGTCGGGGGTGTGACGGCGTGGAGGGTTGACTGCGGCGTCGTTGTGGCTGGTTGCGCAGTTCCCCGCGCCCCTGTGGGGGGTGTGACGGCGTGGAGGGTTGACTGCGGCGTCGTTGTGGCTTGTCGCGCAGTTCCCCGCGCCCCTGTGGGGGGGGTCTGTTGTCGGTTGGGTGCGGTGGGGTGGGGGCTGGTTGCGCAGTTCCCCGCGCCCCTGTCGGGGGCGCTCGGTTCCCTTTCGGTGGGGCTCGTGGGTGGTAGAGGCCGGTTTCCGTCGGTGTGACGGGGGCCGGCCTTTTGGCGCTGAGAGGAACGGGTGTGTCCATGCACCCTTCCCAACGCAAGTTCATCTGGGGGGACTTTCGTGCCAACCACCATGTCCGGCCGCGGACGCCGCAGACGCCCGATACGCATCGGGCCGGCGGCCACCGCCGTCGGCGTCGCCGCGGCCCTCTCCGCCGCGCTGCTGACCACCACCGCGGGTGCGGCCACCGCCCTGCCGACCCCGTCGGTCGCACCGGCCCTCGCCACGCCCTCGCTCGCCACACTGGAACACCGTGTCGCGGGCGCCCTCGCCGGGGACGACACCCCGGGGCAGCCGGCCACGAAGGCGCCGCTGTCCGCGGGCACCCGCGCCGCCACCGTCGACCCGAAGATCATCGGCGGTAGCCAGACCACCCTCACCTCGGCGCCGTGGATGGCGCAGCTCTGGTACTACGACGACCGGGGCACCGCCTCCGAGAGCGACGACATCGGCTTCTTCTGCGGCGGGTCGGTCGTCTCGCCGACGAAGATCCTCACCGCCGCGCACTGCGTCAAGGGCTACAACTGGAAGGCCAACGGCGTCATCGTCACCGGCACCGCCCAGCTGCCGACCAGCGACGCCTCCGGCAACACGGACCTGCACGGGGGCACCCTCACCGGCCTCCTGCGCCAGTGGAACCACCCGTCGTACAACGCGACCACGGTCGACAACGACATCGCGGTGCTCACCCTGGACACCCCGGTCAAGGCCACGCCGATCCGGATGACGACGTACGGCGACACCGCCTCGTACGCCTCCGGAACCAGCGCCAAGGTGTACGGCTGGGGGCGGACCTCGTCCACCTCGCAGGACATCTCCGAGACGCTGAAGACGGCCACACTGCCCGTCCAGTCGGACACCACCTGTTCCGGCGCCTACGGCTCCGACTTCGTCAAGGGCCACATGGTCTGCGCGGGCACCCCCGCCACCGGCAGCGACACCGGCACCACCACGGCCTGCAACGGCGACTCCGGCGGCCCGCTCGTCGTCGGCGGCCGGATCGTCGGCGTCGTCTCCTGGGGCGTGACGGACTGCGTCGCCAAGGGCGCCTACAGCGTCTTCAGCAAGGTCGGCACCTACGTCGGTGCCGCCTACGCGCAGCTCGACGACGCCAACCTCAGCTACACCGACGGCAAGGCCGACGTCTGGATGCGCGCCGCCTCCACCAGGACGGGGTACGAGAAGGACTCCACGGGAACCTCGCTCGGCGCCCGCCAGTCCTGGGGCAACTGGGACGGCGTGAACCTCGTCCGGCAGACCGACCTCGACCGCGACGGCGTCCAGGACCTCGTGGTCCGGGACAGCGGCACCGGAGACGTCTTCTGGATGCACTACGTGCGCGCCAGCGACTCCTGGGCGCAGACGAAGATCTTCAGCAACTGGAAGACCCGTACCCGGATCATCACGCCCGGTGACGTCACCGGCGACTACCTGCCCGACATCCTCAACGTCGACTCCGCCGGCAACCTGTGGATCTACCCGGGCAAGGGCAACGGGACCTTCGCCGCGGCCGTGAAGGTCGGCCCCGGCTGGAACCAGTACAACATGGTGCTCGGCCACGGAGACTTCAACGGCGACGGCCGGGCCGACCTGCTCGCCCGCAAGAGCAGCGGCGGGGACCTCTTCCTGTACAAGGGCACCGGCAAGGCCGGCACCGGGGCGTTCGCCGCCCGGGTCACGGTCCGCAAGGCGTGGACCAACTACAACGTCTTCGACGCCGTCGGTGACGTCACCGGTGACGGCAAGGCCGACTTCCTGACCCGTTCGCCGGGCGGCACGCTGTACCTGTACCCGGGCACCGGCAAGGCGACCAGCGAGATCTTCACCACAAGGATCACGGTCGGCTCCGGCTACCAGCAGTACGACATCTGGGGCTGAAACCCCAGGTGGACCGATAGATCCGGCTTGTGACGCCACGTACTGTGCCCGCCCTCTCACAGGGCGGGCACAGTACGTTGTGCAACCCTGTCCCGGGTTTCGCCGTCTGACCGGGCGGGAGCGACGATGGTGCGACAGGCACCACGCCCGGCCCTGACAGCAGGGGGTAACCGAAGGACCCGACCAGGACCGAGGAGCACATGTCCGCCGAGAGCACGCTGGGACCCGGCATATCCGGGTCCGGCGACAAGAGGCCGCGCCACCGCGGGAAGCGCCGCAGGCGCAACAAGGCCCTGCGGGTCATGGCCTGGACGGCCGCGGGCGTCGTGGTGCTGGGCGGCGCGGGCGCCGGGTACGTCTACTACAAGCTCAACGGCAACATCAAGAGCGTGGACATCAACCAGGCCCTGGGCACCGACCGGCCGGCGAAGGTCGACAACGGCTCCGAGAACATCCTGGTCCTCGGCTCGGACTCGCGCTCCGGAGCCAACAAGAAGCTCGGCGGCGGCGTCGACGACGGCAGCGCGCGCTCCGACACGGCGATGATCGTCCACGTCTACGAGGGGCACAAGAAGGCCAGCGTGGTCTCCATCCCGCGCGACACCCTGGTCGACCGCCCCGAGTGCACCGACGCCAAGGGCGGCGTGCACCCGGCGGAGTCCGGCGCCATGTTCAACTCCGCCTACTCCACCGGCGGCGCCACCTGCACGGTCAAGACCGTCGAGTCCGTCACCGGGCTCCGGATGGACCACTATCTGGAGGTCGACTTCACCGGCTTCCAGAAGCTCATCGACGAGCTGGGCGGGGTCACCGTCACCACGACGCAGGCCATCAACGACCCCGACAGCCATCTCGACCTGTCGGCCGGCACCCACAAGCTGAACGGCGACGAGGCCCTCGGGCTGGTCCGCACCCGGCACGGCGTCGGCGACGGCTCCGACCTCGGCCGCATCCAGCTCCAGCAGGCTTTCATCAAGGCCCTGGTCAACCAGGTCAAGCAGATCGGCGTCCTGACCAACCCCACGAAGCTCTACGCCCTCGCCGACACCGCCACCAAGTCGGTCACCACCGACTCCGACCTGGGTTCGGTCAACTCCCTGGTGAGCTTCGCGGACGGCCTCAAGGGCATCAGCGCGTCGCACATGACCATGGTCACGATGCCGGTCCAGTACGACCCCGCGAACCCCAACCGCGTCCTCCTCGACAAGACCAAGGCCCAGCTCGTCTGGAACGCCCTGAAGAAGGACCAGACCATCCCGAAGACGGCCACCCAGGGCACAGCCACCGGCAAGGCGGCAGGAGTGGTCAGCGGCTGACCACCCGCGCCGCCGACGACAGGCGACGACAGGCGACGGCAGGCGACGGCAGGCGAGGGCAGGCGAGGGCGGGCGAGGGCGGGCGGGCGCGGGGCACGGCGTGCACGGCCGCGCATCCCGCCGCACCCGCCGCCGGCGCCGGCCTGCCGTCCCCCGGGCACACCCTCCCCGGCCGGAGGCGGAATAGATCCCCCACACCCCCGGTTTTGGGGGATGGCCCCAGTCCTGGCAGACTGGTACGTCGGCTCCGGTTCACGCCTTTGCACCCCGCAGCGGCGACCCGGCGCCCTCCCGGAAACTAGGAGAAACCTTGAAGCGCGACATCCACCCCTCGTACGTCGAGACGCAGGTCAGCTGCACCTGCGGCGCGTCGTTCACCACCCGTAGCACCATCGAGTCCGGCACCATCCGGGCCGAGGTCTGCTCCGAGTGCCACCCGTTCTACACGGGCAAGCAGAAGATCCTCGACACCGGTGGCCGTGTGGCCCGCTTCGAGGCCCGCTTCGGCAAGGCTGCCGCAGGCTCCAAGAAGTAGCGAGCCCCCATTCGCCGGTCCATGGCCGTGCCCCTCACCGGGGCGCGCCCGGGACCGGCGTTTTTGGTCGCCCGCCTCCCCGCTTTCCGAGCAGTATCAGGAGCCCAAGATGTTCGAGGCCGTCGAGGAACTCGTCGGTGAGCACGCCGACCTGGAGCGGCAGCTCGCCGACCCGTCGGTCCACGCCGACCAGGCAAACGCGCGCAAGCTCAACAAGCGCTACGCCGAGCTGACTCCCATCGTCGCCACCTACCGCTCCTGGAAGCAGACCGGCGACGACATCGACACGGCGCGCGAACTGGCCGCCGACGACCCGGAGTTCGCCGCCGAGGTCAAGGACCTGGAGAAGCAGCGCGAGGAACTCACCGAGAAGCTGCGCCTCCTGCTGGTCCCGCGCGACCCCAGCGACGACAAGGACGTCATCCTGGAGATCAAGGCGGGCGCGGGCGGCGACGAGTCCGCCCTGTTCGCCGGCGACCTGCTGCGCATGTACCTGCGCTACGCCGAACGCGTCGGCTGGAAGACCGAGATCATCGACTCCACCGAGTCCGAGCTGGGCGGCTACAAGGACGTCCAGGTCGCGGTGAAGACCCGCGGGCAGACCGAGCCGGGACAGGGCGTGTGGGCCCGGCTGAAGTACGAGGGCGGAGTGCACCGCGTGCAGCGGGTGCCCGCCACCGAGTCCCAGGGCCGGATCCACACCTCGGCGGCCGGTGTCCTCGTCACTCCGGAGGCCGAGGAGGTGGACGTGGAGATCAACCCCAACGACCTGCGGATCGACGTCTACCGGTCCTCGGGACCCGGCGGTCAGTCCGTGAACACCACCGACTCCGCGGTGCGCATCACGCACCTCCCGACCGGAGTCGTCGCCTCCTGCCAGAACGAGAAGAGCCAGTTGCAGAACAAGGAGCAGGCTCTGCGTATCCTGCGCTCCAGGCTGCTCGCCATCGCGCAGGAGGAGGCGGAGAAGGAAGCCGCCGACGCCCGGCGCAGCCAGGTCCGCACCGTCGACCGCTCCGAGAAGATCCGTACGTACAACTTCCCGGAGAACCGCATCTCGGACCACCGCGTCGGCTTCAAGGCGTACAACCTGGACCAGGTCCTGGACGGCGACCTCGACGCGGTGATCCAGGCATGTGTCGACGCGGACTCGGCGGCGAAACTGGCCGCCGCCTGAGGCGCTCAGGACGACTGGGCCACGCACCGAACACCGGAGGACGAGCGTGCAGCAACCTTCTGGGGGGCGACCCCCGACCTCCCGCAGCGTGCTGCTCGCGGAGGTGGCCCAGGCCACCCAGCGGCTCGCCGACGCGGGCGTGCCCTCGCCGCGCAACGACGCGGAGGAACTCGCCGCGTTCGTGCACGGCGTGAAGCGGGGCGCGTTGCACTCCGTGCGGGACGCCGACTTCGACGCCCGCTACTGGGAGGTCATCGCCCGCCGCGAGCAGCGCGAGCCGTTGCAGCACATCACCGGGCGGGCCTACTTCCGGTATCTGGAGCTCCAGGTCGGGCCGGGCGTGTTCGTGCCCCGGCCGGAGACCGAGTCGGTGGTCGGCTGGGCCATAGACGCGGTGCGCGCGATGGACGTGGTCGAGCCGCTCATCGTCGACCTGTGCACCGGTTCCGGCGCCATCGCGCTCGCCCTCGCGCAGGAGGTGCCGCGCTCGCGCGTGCACGCCGTGGAACTGTCCGAGGACGCCCTCCGGTGGACCCGTAAGAACATGGCGGGCTCCCGGGTCGACCTGCGCCAGGGCGACGCCCTGGACGCCTTCCGGGACCTCGACGGCCAGGTCGACCTCGTCGTCTCCAACCCGCCGTACATCCCGCTCACCGAGTGGGAGTACGTCGCCCCCGAGGCCCGCGACTACGACCCGGAGCTGGCCCTGTTCTCCGGCGAGGACGGCCTCGACCTGATCCGCGGCCTGGAACGCGCCGCGCACCGGCTGCTGCGCCCGGGCGGTGTCGTGGTCATCGAGCACGCGGACACCCAGGGCGGTCAGGTGCCGTGGATCTTCACCGAGGAACGGGGCTGGGCCGACGCGGCCGACCACCCCGACCTCAACAACCGCCCCCGGTTCGCGACCGCCCGCAGGGCCCTGCCATGAGGCCGGCGCCCGCACCCACCGCAGCGGGTGAGCCGGCCGCGGGCACCCCGGAGGCGACCCGAGCGACAACAGAAGGAGACCGTTAGACATGGCACGGCGATACGACACCAATGACGCCACCGACCGCGCGACCGGCCTGCGCGAGGCCGCGTCCGCCGTCCGCCGGGGCGAACTCGTGGTCCTGCCGACCGACACCGTCTACGGCATCGGGGCCGACGCGTTCTCCGCGGAGGCGGTGGCCGATCTGCTGGACGCCAAGGGCCGGGGCCGCGCCATGCCCTCGCCCGTGCTCATCGGCTCCCCGAACACCCTGCACGGCCTCGTCACGGACTTCTCCGAGAAGGCGTGGGAACTGGTCGACGCGTTCTGGCCGGGCGCCCTCACCCTGGTCGCCAAGCACCAGCCGTCCCTCCAGTGGGACCTCGGCGAGACCCGGGGCACGGTCGCCGTGCGCATGCCGCTGCACCCGGTCGCCATCGAACTGCTGACCGAGGTCGGCCCGATGGCCGTGTCCTCGGCCAACCTCTCCGGCCACCCGGCGCCGGAGGACTGCGACGCCGCCCAGCAGATGCTCGGCGACTCCGTCTCCGTCTACCTCGACGGCGGCCCGACCCCCGGCAACGTGCCGTCGTCGATCGTCGACGTCACGGGTGACGTGCCCGTGCTGCTGCGCGAGGGCGCGCTCTCCCCGGAGGAACTGCGCAAGGTCGTACCCGACCTTGAGGTGGCGAATTGACGGCCCCTGACACCTCCCCCGGGCTCCCGCTCCCGGCTGCTCCCGGGCAGGGGGGACCCCCATGGGCGGCATAGGAACCGGGTACAGCGCGGAGGAGACGACGACCTTCGGCTTTCCCCGCGACACCTTCCGCATCCTCCACGTCAGCACCGGAAACGTGTGCCGCTCGCCCATCACCGAGCGGCTGACCCGGCATTTCGTCATGGAACGGCTCGGCATCCTGGGCGGCGGGCTCATCGTGGAGAGCGCGGGCACCTGGGGGCACGAGGGCGCGCCGATGGAGGCCAACGCGGAAGCCGTGCTGGCCGAGTTCGGCGCGGACGCCTCCGGTTTCACCGGCCGGGAACTCCTCGACGAGCACGTGATCAGGGCCGACCTGGTGCTGACCGCGACCCGTGACCACCGGGCCCAGGTCATCTCCATGGGCCATTCGGCCGGGCTGCGGACCTTCACGCTGAAGGAGTTCACCCGGCTGGTGCGCGCGATAGACCCGACGACGCTGCCGCCGCTGGAGGACGGGCTGGTCGCGCGCGCCCGCGCGCTGGTCCGGGCGGCTGCCGCGCTGCGCGGCTGGCTGCTGGCCCCCACGGCCGAGGCCGACGAGGTCTACGACCCCTACGGCGCCCCCCTGCCCTTCTTCCGGTCCATCGGCGACGAGATACACGAGGCCCTGGACCCGGTCGTCACGGCCCTGACGGGCGTTCCCGCACACATGTAGCGACCGCGCACCCCACCCGCCCCGGGCCTACATTGGACGTACGCCGCCGTCGACCGCCGGGAGCCCGTGATGCCGGTCACCCACACGCTCGCACCGACCGATGTGCTGCGCCGGCAGGATCCCGAGATGGCCGAGGTCCTGCTGGGCGAACTGGCCCGGCAGTCGACGACCCTCCAGCTCAGCGCGGCCGAGAACTACACCTCACCGGCCGTGCTGGCGGCGCTGGGTTCGCCGCTCGCCAACAAGTACGCCGAGGGCTACCCGGGCGCCCGCTACCACGGCGGCTGTGAACTGGTGGACGTCGCCGAGCGGCTGGCCGTCGACCGGGCCAAGGCTCTGTTCGGGGCCGCGCACGCCAACGTCCAGCCGCACTCCGGCTCCTCCGCCGTGCTCGCCGCGTACGCCGCCCTGCTGCGCCCCGGGGACACCGTCCTCGCCCTGGGGCTGTCCTACGGCGGCCACCTCACCCACGGCTCGCCCGCCAACTTCTCCGGCCGCTGGTTCGACTTCGTGGGGTACGGGGTGGACGCGGAGACCGGGCTCGTCGACCAGGACCAGGTGCGGGCGCTGGCCCGCTCGCACCGGCCCAAGGCGATCGTGTGCGGGTCGATCGCCTACCCCCGCCACCTGGACTACGCCTTCTTCCGTGAGGTGGCCGACGAGGTCGGCGCCTACCTCATCGCGGACGCCGCCCACCCGATCGGGCTCGTCGCGGGGAAGGCGGCGCCCAGCCCGGTGCCGTACGCCGACATCGTCTGCGCCACCACGCACAAGGTGCTGCGCGGGCCGCGCGGCGGGATGCTGCTGTGCGGGGCCGACCTGGCCGAGCGGGTCGACCGGGCGGTGTTCCCGTTCACCCAGGCCGGCGCCCAGATGAACGCCGTCGCCGCGAAGGCGGTCGCGTTCGGCGAGGCGGCCACCGAGGCGTTCGCCGCGTACGCCCGGCAGGTGGTCGCGGGCGCACGGGTGCTCGCGGCCGAGCTGGCCGCCCAGGGCCTCGCCGTGACCACCGGCGGCACGGACACGCATCTGATCACCGCCGACCCGGCGCCGCTCGGTGTCGACGGGCGGGCCGCGCGGGGCCTGCTGGCCGCCGCCGGGCTGGTCCTCGACAGCTGCGTGCTGCCGTACGGGCACGCCCGCGGGCTGCGCCTGGGCACCGCCGCGGTGACCACCCAGGGCATGGGGGAGGCGGAACTGGCCAGGATCGGGGCGCTGCTGGCTGAAGTGCTGCGCGGCGACGTCGATCCGGCAGGGGCCCGTGACGAGGTGCGCGAGCTTGCCGGTAGATTTCCGCCGTATCCCGGCTGAGCGAGGGTAGGCGCAGGACCGTGCACCTGCTGCACAGCCATGCGTGCAACCATCGTCGCTACCCGGAAGTCCCCATACATATGCGTCCCTCGCTAGGGTGTGGGGCTGTGATGGCCAGCGAGACCTGTGGGGAAGCCTGTGCGTGAATACCTGCTGACGCTCTGTGTCACGGCCGCGGTGACCTACCTGCTGACAGGGCCGGTACGGAAGTTCGCGATCGTGGCCGGTGCGATGCCGGAGATCCGGGCCCGTGACGTGCACCGGGAGCCCACTCCGCGTCTCGGCGGGATCGCCATGTTCTTCGGCCTGTGCGCGGGCCTGCTGGTGGCCGATCACCTGACCAACCTCAACGAGGTCTTCACCAAGTCCAACGAGCCGCGTGCGCTGCTGTCCGGGGCCGCCCTGATCTGGCTGATCGGCGTCCTGGACGACAAGTTCGAGATCGACGCCCTGATCAAGCTGGGCGGGCAGATGATCGCGGCGGGCGTGATGGTCATGCAGGGTCTGACGATCCTGTGGCTGCCCATCCCGGGCGTCGGGAACGTGGCGCTGACGCCGTGGCAGGGCACGCTGCTGACGGTGGCGCTGGTCGTCATCACGATCAACGCGGTGAACTTCGTGGACGGCCTGGACGGCCTCGCCTCCGGCATGGTGTGCATCGCCGCCGCCGCGTTCTTTTTGTACGCCTACCGGATCTGGTACTCGTACGGCATCGAGGCCGCCGCCCCGGCCACCCTGTTCGCGGCGATCCTGATGGGCATGTGCCTGGGCTTCCTGCCGCACAACATGCACCCGGCGCGGATCTTCATGGGCGACTCCGGCTCGATGCTGCTGGGCCTCGTGCTGGCCGCGGGTGCGATCTCCATCACGGGGCAGGTCGACCCGGACGCGCTGGCCCTGTTCACCGGCTCCGAGAAGGCGGCGGTGCACCAGACGGTGCCGGTCTACATCCCGCTGCTGCTGCCGCTGACGATCATCGCGCTGCCGGCCGCCGACCTGGTGCTGGCGATCGTCCGCCGGACCTGGCGGGGCCAGTCGCCGTTCGCCGCCGACCGCGGGCACCTGCACCACCGGCTGCTCATGATCGGCCACTCGCACAGCCGGGCGGTGCTGATCATGTACTTCTGGTCCGCGCTGATCGGATTCGGGGCGCTGGCCTACTCCGTGAACTCCGCGTCCATGTGGATCGTGCTCGGCGTGGTCTTCCTCAGCGCGATCGGTCTGGGGCTGCTCCTGCTGCCCCGGTTCACGCCCCGCGCCCCGCGCTGGGCCGAGCGCTTCGTGCCGCCGCGCTACCGGCGCCGGCGGGCGGCGGCGGCCGACGCCGTGGAGCCCTGCCCGGCGGCGGCTCCGGTCGAGGACGAACAGCGCACTCCGGTCACCGCGGGGGCGCCCGGGGTCAACGGAGCGAGTGCGGTCGGACCCCGTTCGCGCCTCCTGGATAGGCGCAATGCCGGTACGTCGCGCTGACGCTCAAGGTAAGAATCTGACTAGAGCATTGCCAACTCGTGGGGGAGCAAAAGCCCCTAATACCAGACAACTGAGCCGGGTTTTTGCACAGACGCGCAGCTTCACTCTCATGTGTGACAGCAAGCACACCTACCAGGTAAAGACCTCATCAAATAGTTTGTGATACGGTTCACGAGAACCCCGGACAGAGCCGAGGGACCGTGCTACCGCAGCCCATTGGTGCGAGGTCTGCCCTACTCGGCCCGGGGCTACGCTCGTCCATGACGACACCCCACGCCCCCTGTGAAAAGCGGAGTTGCCGCCATGCCGTCCAATGACGTCCGGACCCTGGCCCAGGCCGCCGTGCCCACGGCTGCCGTCGGCGCGCTCGCCGCCGTCATCGGCGCGGTGGTCGCGGGTGGCAAGGGCGCGCTCGGGGCGGTCGTCGCGGCGCTCATCGTGATCCTCTTCATGGGGCTGGGCCTCTACGCCCTCCAGCGGACCGCCGCATCACTTCCGCATCTGTTCCAGGCCATGGGCCTGATGCTCTACTCGGCGCAGATCCTGCTGCTGTTCGTGTTCGTGGCGGCGTTCAAGAACACGACACTGTTCAACCCCCGGGCCTTCGCGCTCACGCTCGTCGCCGCCACCCTCACCTGGATCGCCGCGCAGACACGTGCGCACATGAAGTCCAAGATCCTCTACGTCCAGCCTGATTCGACCCCTTCTCCGACCGGTGACCGGTCCGAGACGACTGGTCACTCGTCGTGAGAGGTAGGGCCGGGATAAAGACGCCTGAGAGATGCTGCTATCGTCCGGTGCCAACTGCGGCATCGCGGGCGCGGGCATTTGAGCTGACGCCTGCTCAATCGCGAGGCGAGATGCCCCCAAGCCGCCCCCACATCCGTAACACCAGTCCGGTGCCGAACCGCGGCCGTGTGCCGCGCCGACACAACGAGGTTGCCGTACCCATGCGCCACGCAGAAGGAGCCCGCGGTGAGTGCTGACCCGACGCAGGTGCTCGCCTTCGAGACCGACTGCCACATCTTCGACGGCTGTGGCTTCCCCGCTCCGGGCCTGCACTCGTTCCTGTTCAAGCCCCTCTGGGGCGACGCCGACAGCAACCTGTACTTCAACAAGCCGATGCTGTTGGCGCTGCTCGGTTCGATCATCGTCGTCGGATTCTTCTGGGCTGCCTTCCGCAAGCCGAAGGTCGTGCCCGGCAAGCTGCAGATGGTGGCCGAGTCGGGCTACGACTTCATCCGGCGCGGTGTCGTGTACGAGACGATCGGCAAGAAGGAGGGCGAGAAGTACGTACCGCTCATCGTCTCGCTGTTCTTCTTCGTGTGGATGATGAACCTGTGGTCGATCATTCCGGTCGCCCAGTTCCCGGTCACGTCGATCATCGCCTACCCGGCGATCCTGGCCCTGATCGTCTATGTCCTGTGGGTCTCGCTGACCTTCAAGCGGCACGGGTTCGTCGGGTTCTTCAAGAACGTCACCGGCTACGACAAGTCGCTCGGCCCGGTGTTGCCCCTGGCGATGCTCATCGAGTTCTTCTCGAACCTGCTCGTGCGGCCCTTCACCCACGCGGTGCGACTCTTCGCGAACATGTTCGCGGGCCACACCCTGCTGCTGCTGTTCACCATCGCCAGCTGGTACCTGCTGAACGGCATCGGCGTCGCCTACGCCGGCGTCAGCTTCATCATGACCCTTGTGATGACGGCCTTCGAGCTGTTCATCCAGGCGCTTCAGGCGTACGTCTTCGTGCTGCTGACCTGCACCTACATCCAGGGCGCCCTCGCCGAGCACCACTGAGGCCCCGTACCCAACCCCCTGATCGTCCGGTGGCCAACCCCCACCGGTCCGTAAAGAAGAAGGAAGAACTGGCATGCTCCAGACCCTTGCCGCCGTCTCCGGCTCGCTCGGTTCCATCGGTTACGGCCTGGCCGCCATCGGCCCCGGCGTCGGCGTCGGCATCATCTTCGGCAACGGCACCCAGGCCCTGGCCCGCCAGCCCGAGGCGGCCGGCCTGATCCGCGCCAACCAGATCCTCGGCTTCGCCTTCTGTGAGGCGCTCGCCCTCATCGGTCTGGTCATGCCGTTCGTCTACGGCAAGTGATCTAGCGATCCACGACCAGCCGACTAGACGAAAGGCACTGACATGAGCCAGCTGCTCATTCTGGCGGCCGAGGAGAGTGAGAACCCTCTCGTCCCGCCGATCCCCGAGCTTGTCATCGGCCTGATCGCCTTCGTCATCGTCTTCGGCTTCCTCGCCTGGAAGCTCCTTCCGAACATCAACAAGGTTCTGGAGCAGCGCCGCGAGGCCATCGAGGGCGGTATCGAGAAGGCCGAGGCCGCGCAGACCGAGGCCCAGAGCGTCCTTGAGCAGTACAAGGCCCAGCTCGCCGAGGCCCGGCACGAGGCCGCGCGACTGCGCCAGGAGGCGCAGGAGCAGGGGGCCGCGCTCATCTCCGAGATGCGGGCCGAGGGCCAGCGGCAGCGCGAGGAGATCGTCGCCGCCGGTCACACCCAGATCGAGGCCGACCGCAAGGCCGCCTCGTCCGCGCTGCGCCAGGACGTCGGCAAGCTCGCCACCGAACTGGCCGGCAAGCTCGTCGGCGAGTCCCTTGAGGACCACGCCCGGCAGAGCCGTGTGATCGACCGCTTCCTCGACGAGCTTGACGAGAAGGCCGAGGCCGCGCGATGAACGGAGCGAGCCGCGAGGCACTGGCAGCCGCACGTGAGCGGCTCGACGCGCTGACGGACGGCACGTCCGTGGACGCGACGCAGCTCGCCGACGAGCTGGCGGCCGTCACCGCGCTGCTCGACCGCGAGGTGTCACTGCGCCGGGTCCTCACCGACCCGGCGCAGGCCGGGGAGGCCAAGGCCGAGCTGGTCCGGCGCCTGGTGGGCGGCCAGATCAGCGGCCCGGCCACGGACCTGCTGTCCGGCCTGGTCCGCTCCCGCTGGTCGCAGCCGCGCGACCTGGTGGACGCGCTGGAGGAGCTGGCCGACGTGGCCGACCTCACGGCCGCCCAGCAGGTGGGCCGCCTCGACAGCGTCGAGGACGAGCTGTTCCGGTTCGGCCGGATCGTCTCCTCGAACACGGAGCTGCGCGCCGCGCTCACCGACCGTAGTGCCCGCGCCTCGGCCAAGGCCGAGCTGCTGCGCCGGCTGCTCGGCGGCCGGGCCGACGTGACGACCGAGCGCCTGGTGACGCGCCTGGTGACCGCGCCGCGTGGACGTAGCCTGGAGGCGGGAATCGAATCCCTGTCCAAGCTCGCCGCCGAGCGCAGGGACCGCATGGTCGCCGTCGTCACCTCGGCGGTACCGCTGAGCGACACGCAGAAGCGGCGCCTGGGCACGGCCCTGACGAAGCTCTACGGCCGCGCGATGCACCTCAACCTCGATGTGGACCCAGAGGTCGTCGGCGGTATCCGGGTGCAGGTCGGGGACGAGGTCATCAACGGCTCGGTCGCGGACCGGCTGGAGGACGCCGCCCGCCGCATGGCCGGCTAGCAGCAACTCAATAAGCAGTACGTACTGATGGCGGCCCTGGTTGGGCCGTACAGAGGATTCACCTCCTGATGGGGGGAGTCCCCATCCCCCCAAAGTGAAACTTCGGGCCCAACAAGGAGAGCAGGGAACCCAGATGGCGGAGCTCACGATCCGGCCGGAGGAGATCCGGGACGCGCTGGAGAACTTCGTCCAGTCGTACAAGCCGGACGCGGCCTCGCGCGAGGAGGTCGGTACGGTCACCCTTGCCGGCGACGGCATCGCGAAGGTCGAGGGCCTGCCCTCGGCCATGGCCAACGAACTGCTGAAGTTCGAGGACGGCACCCTCGGCCTCGCGCTGAACCTGGAAGAGCGCGAGATCGGTGCCATCGTCCTCGGTGAGTTCAGCGGCGTCGAGGAGGGGCAGCCGGTGCAGCGCACCGGTGAGGTCCTCTCCGTCGCGGTCGGCGAGGGCTACCTCGGCCGCGTCGTCGACCCGCTCGGCAACCCGATCGACGGCCTCGGCGAGATCGAGACCGACGGCCGCCGCGCACTCGAACTGCAGGCCCCCACGGTCATGCAGCGCAAGTCCGTGCACGAGCCGATGGAGACGGGCTACAAGGCCGTCGACGCGATGACCCCGATCGGCCGCGGCCAGCGCCAGCTGATCATCGGTGACCGTCAGACCGGCAAGACCGCCCTGGCCGTCGACACGATCATCAACCAGCGGGACAACTGGCGCACGGGCGACCCGAACAAGCAGGTCCGCTGCATCTACGTCGCCATCGGCCAGAAGGGCTCCACCATCGCGTCGGTCCGCCGCGCGCTGGAGGAGAACGGTGCGCTGGAGTACACGACCATCGTCGCCGCCCCGGCGTCCGACCCGGCCGGCTTCAAGTACCTGTCGCCCTACACCGGCTCGGCCATCGGCCAGCACTGGATGTACCAGGGCAAGCACGTCCTGATCATCTTCGACGACCTCTCGAAGCAGGCCGACGCCTACCGCGCCGTGTCCCTGCTGCTGCGCCGCCCGCCGGGCCGCGAGGCATACCCGGGTGACGTCTTCTACCTGCACTCCCGGCTCCTGGAGCGCTGCGCCAAGCTCTCCGACGACATGGGTGCCGGTTCGATGACCGGTCTGCCGATCGTCGAGACCAAGGCCAACGACGTCTCGGCGTTCATCCCGACCAACGTCATCTCCATCACCGACGGCCAGTGCTTCCTGGAGTCCGACCTGTTCAACGCCGGTCAGCGGCCGGCCCTGAACGTCGGTATCTCGGTCTCCCGCGTCGGTGGCTCCGCCCAGCACAAGGCGATGAAGCAGGTCTCCGGCCGGCTCCGCGTCGACCTCGCCCAGTTCCGCGAGCTGGAGGCGTTCGCCGCCTTCGGTTCCGACCTGGACGCCGCCTCCAAGTCCCAGCTGGAGCGCGGTCAGCGCATGGTCGAGCTGCTGAAGCAGGACCAGTACCAGCCGATGTCCACCGAGGACCAGGTCGTCTCCGTCTGGGCCGGCACCACCGGCCGGATGGACGAGGTGCCGGTCGCCGACATCCGCCGCTTCGAGAAGGAGCTGCTTGAGTACCTGCACCGCAAGGAGCAGGGCCTCATGACCTCCATCCGGGAGGGCGGCAAGATGTCCGACGACACGCTGACGGCCGTCGCGGACTCGATCGTGGACTTCAAGAAGCAGTTCGAGACCTCCGACGGCAAGCTGCTCGGCGAGGACGCTCCGGCCGCTGCCGCCAAGTGACGTAAGGAAGGGACCTGACTCATGGGAGCCCAGCTCCGGGTCTACAAGCGTCGCATCCGATCCGTCACCGCGACCAAGAAGATCACCAAGGCGATGGAGATGATCGCCGCCTCGCGCGTCGTCAAGGCGCAGCGCAAGGTGGTGGCCTCCACGCCGTACGCGCAGGAACTGACCCGCGCGGTCACGGCGGTCGGCACCGGTTCGAACACCAGGCACCCGCTCACCACCGAGGCGGAGAACCCGACCCGTGTCGCGGTGCTGCTCCTGACGAGCGACCGCGGCCTGGCCGGCGCCTTCAACTCCAACGCCATCAAGGCGGCGGAGCAGCTGACCGAGCGCCTGGAGCGCGAGGGCAGGCAGGTCGACACGTATGTCGTCGGCCGTCGCGGGCTGGCCCACTACAACTTCCGTGAGCGCAAGGTCACGGAGTCGTGGACCGGCTTCACCGACGAGCCGACGTACGCGGACGCCAAGAAGGTCGCGGCGCCCCTGATCGAAGCCATCGAGCAGGACACGGCGGACGGCGGGGTGGACGAGCTCCACATCGTCTACACCGAGTTCGTGTCGATGATGACGCAGACGGCGCTGGACGCCCGACTGCTGCCGCTGCGCCTCGACGAGGTGGCGGAGGAGCAGCCCAAGGGCGAGATCCTTCCGCTGTACGACTTCGAGCCCTCGGCGGAGGACGTCCTCGACGCCCTGCTGCCGCGCTATGTGGAGAGCCGTATCTACAACGCGCTGCTCCAGTCGGCCGCTTCGAAGCACGCCGCCACGCGGCGCGCGATGAAGTCGGCAACCGACAACGCGGGCGAGCTGATCAACACGCTCTCCCGGCTTGCCAACGCGGCCCGCCAGGCCGAAATCACCCAGGAAATCAGCGAGATCGTCGGTGGCGCGAGCGCCCTGGCCGACGCGACCGCGGGGAGTGACCGCTAATGACCACCACTGTTGAGACCGCGACGGCCACGGGCCGCGTCGCCCGGGTCATCGGCCCGGTCGTCGACGTGGAGTTCCCCGTCGACGCGATGCCGGACATCTACAACGCCCTGCACGTGGACGTCGCCGACCCGGCGAACGAGGGCGAGAAGAAGACGCTGACCCTGGAGGTCGCCCAGCACCTGGGTGACGGCCTGGTCCGCACCATCTCCATGCAGCCCACCGACGGTCTGGTCCGCCAGGCCCCGGTGACGGACACCGGCTCCGCCATCTCCGTCCCCGTCGGTGACTTCACCAAGGGCAAGGTGTTCAACACCCTCGGTGAGGTACTGAACGTCGACGAGACCTACGCCGGCGAGCGCTGGCCGATCCACCGCAAGGCCCCGAACTTCGACGAGCTGGAGTCGAAGACGGAGATGTTCGAGACGGGCGTGAAGGTCGTCGACCTGCTCACCCCGTACGTCAAGGGCGGAAAGATCGGCCTGTTCGGCGGCGCCGGCGTCGGCAAGACGGTGCTCATCCAGGAGATGATCTACCGTGTCGCCAACAACCACGACGGTGTCTCCGTGTTCGCCGGTGTCGGTGAGCGCACCCGTGAGGGCAACGACCTGATCGAGGAGATGTCCGAGTCGGGCGTCATCGACAAGACCGCGCTGGTCTTCGGCCAGATGGACGAGCCCCCGGGCACCCGTCTGCGCGTCGCGCTGGCCGGCCTCACCATGGCCGAGTACTTCCGTGACGTCCAGAAGCAGGACGTGCTGTTCTTCATCGACAACATCTTCCGCTTCACCCAGGCCGGTTCCGAGGTGTCGACCCTGCTCGGCCGCATGCCCTCCGCGGTGGGCTACCAGCCGAACCTGGCCGACGAGATGGGCCTCCTCCAGGAGCGCATCACCTCGACCCGCGGTCACTCGATCACCTCGATGCAGGCGATCTACATCCCCGCGGACGACCTGACCGACCCGGCCCCGGCCACCACCTTCGCCCACCTCGACGCGACGACGGTGCTCTCCCGTCCGATCTCCGAGAAGGGCATCTACCCGGCCGTGGACCCGCTGGACTCCACGTCCCGGATCCTGGACCCGCGCTACATCTCGCAGGACCACTACGGCGCGGCGATGCGCGTCAAGACGATCCTGCAGAAGTACAAGGACCTCCAGGACATCATCGCCATCCTCGGTATCGACGAGCTGGGCGAGGAGGACAAGCTCGTCGTCCACCGCGCCCGCCGGGTGGAGCGGTTCCTGTCCCAGAACACCCACGTCGCCAAGCAGTTCACCGGCGTGGACGGCTCGGACGTGCCGCTGGACGAGTCGATCGCAGCGTTCAACGCGATCTGCGACGGCGAGTACGACCACTTCCCCGAGCAGGCGTTCTTCATGTGCGGTGGTATTGAGGACCTCAAGGCCAACGCGAAGGAGCTGGGCGTCTCCTGAGCCCGGTGCCGGTGCGAGAGGGGCGCGGACGCATCCCGTCTGGGGGGTGTCCGGCCCCTCTCTCCACTCCCATTAGAATTGACCCCAACACCCGGCACCCCAGCCGGGTGGTGACCCGAGGAGCCACCCTTGGCTGCTGAGCTGCACGTCGAGCTGGTCGCCGCCGACCGTCAGGTCTGGTCCGGTGAGGCCACTCTGGTCGTCGCGCGTACCACGTCCGGCGACATCGGTGTCATGCCCGGTCACCAGCCGCTGCTCGGTGTGCTGGAGTCGGGCCCGGTGACCATCCGTACGAGTGATGGCGGAACGGTCGTCGCCGCGGTGCACGGCGGTTTCATCTCCTTCGCGGACGACAAGTTGTCGCTGCTGGCCGAGATCGCCGAGCTGTCGGACGAGATCGATGTCCAGCGCGTGGAGCGCGAGTTGGAGCGCGCCCGCGCGGAGGGCGATGCCACCGCCGAGCGGCGTGCGGACGTCCGCCTGCGGGCGGCGACGGCGCGCTGACCGGGGACGCCTCCCGGGCCTCAGGGTCCCGGGGAGCGTCGTGTGAAGACTTACTCAGCCGCGGCTGGTACCGGAGGGATCCGGCACCAGCCGCGGCTGAGGCAGATGTGGGTGTTTTTTCCGTTCCGTTACCTAGGAGACGAGGAGGTCGGTGCCGATGGTCCTCGCTCTGACTGTGTGCGGAGTCGTGGTAGCGCTCGTAGTGGTGGGGCTGTTCCTCTTCGGTCTGCGCCGTCGGCTCATCCAGCGCTCCGGGGGTACGTTCGACTGCTCGCTGCGCTGGGACGTGCCGGAGAAGGCCGACACCAGCGGCAAAGGATGGAGCTACGGGGTCGCCCGCTACAACGGGGACCGCATCGAGTGGTACCGCGTCTTCTCCTACGCCTACCGCCCGCGTCGCCTCCTGGAGCGTTCCGCGATCGAGGTGGTCGGCCGCCGGGTCCCGGAGGGCGAGGAGGAACTGGCCCTGCTCTCCGACGCCGTCATCCTGGCCTGTGCCCATCGGGGCGTCCGCCTCGAACTGGCCATGAGCGAGGACGCGCTCACCGGCTTCCTCGCCTGGCTTGAGGCGGCCCCGCCAGGACAAAGGGTGAATGTGGCTTAGCCACATTCACCCTTTGCTTTTCCCGGGGTCCCCCCGGACGGCGGTCCGGGGGAACCGTCGACATCGCGGGACCCTCCGGCCCCGCGAACGGTTCTACGACAGGCCGCTGTTGATGGCGCTCACCAGTTCACCGTTGCTGGTGTCACCGCTGAACTCCCAGAAGAAGGCGCCGCCCAGACCCTGGGTCTTGGCCCACGACATCTTCGTGCCGATGGTCGCCGGAGTGTCGTACGACCACCAGTTGCTGCCGCACTTCGCATAGGCCGTGCCCGCGACCGTGCCGGTGGCCGGGCAGGACGTCTTGAGCACCTTGTAGTCCTCGATGCCCGCCTCGTAGGTGCCCGGTGCGGCTCCGGTGGCGGTGCCGCCCGGTGCGTCCTGGGTGACGCCGGTCCAGCCGCGCCCGTAGAAGCCGATGCCGATGAGCAGCTTCTTCGCGGGCACGCCCTGCGCCTTGTACTTGGCCATCGCGTCGGCGGTGGTGAAGCCGGCCGTCGGGATGCCGCTGTACGAGGTGAGCGGGGAGTGCGGAGCGGTCGGGCCCTGGGCGGCCCAGGCGCCGAAGAAGTCGTACGTCATCACGTTGTACCAGTCGACGTACTGCGAGGCGCCCGCGTAGTCGGTGGCGTCGATCTTGCCGCCGGAGGAGCCGTCGGCCGTGGTGGCCGCGGTGACCAGGTAGGTGGAGCCGAACTTGGCGCGCAGTGCCGACATCAGGTTCTTGAAGGCGTCCCGGCCGCTGGCGTCGCAGCTCAGACCGCAGGCGTTCGGGTACTCCCAGTCGATGTCGATGCCGTCGAAGACGTCGGCCCAGCGCGGGTCCTCGACCAGGTTGTAGCAGGACTGCGCGAAGGCGGCCGGGTTCTGCGCGGCCTGGGTGAAGCCGCCGGACCAGGTCCAGCCGCCGAAGGACCACAGGATCTTGATGTTCGGGTACTTGGCCTTCAGCTGGCGCAGCTGGTTGAAGTTGCCGCGCAGCGGCTGGTCCCAGGTGTCGGCGACACCGCTGACGGACTGGTCGGCGGTGAACGCCTTGTCGTAGTCGGCGTAGGAGTCGCCGATCGCGCACTGGCCGTTGGTCACGTTGCCGAAGGCGTAGTTGATGTGCGTGATCTTGGCCGCGGAGCCGGACGTCACCAGGTTCTTGACGTTGTAGTTGCGGCCGTAGATGCCCCACTCGGTGAAGTAGCCGAGCTTGACCGCGTTACCGGTGGGCGGGGGAGTGGTGCCGCCGCCGGTGGTGTGCACGGCGACCGCGCCGCTGGCCGGGCCGGTCTGGTCGGCGGTGTCACGCGCCTGGACGGTGTACGAGTAGTCGGTGCCCGCCGTCAGACCGCTGTCCGTGTACGAGGGGGACGAGGTGGCCGTGACGGTGGCGACCTTGGTTCCGTCCCGCAGCACGTCGTAGTTCTTGATGCCCTTGTCGTCGGTGGCCGCCGACCAGGACAGGTTCACCGAGGTGTTGGTGATGCCCGAGGCGGTCGGGGTGCCCGGCGCGGACGGCGGGTTGTCGCCCGGCACCGTGCCGCCGTCACAGCTGCCGCCGTTCAGCTTGCAGTTGGACGGAGAGCCGGTGCCCGCGCCGTTGAAGCCGAAGGAGACCGAGGCGCCCGGGGCGAGGGTGCCGTTGTAGGACTTGTTCTTGGCGGTCCAGTGGGTGCCGGACGACGTGACGTCCGCGTCCCAGGCCGAGGTGACGGACGTTCCGGAGGGGAAGTCCCACTCGATGGTCCAGGAGCTGATCGAGGTGGTGCCGGTGTTCTTGACGGTCCACTTGCCCTCGAAGCCGGTTCCCCAGTCCGAGGCCTTGGCGTAGGTGGCCGTCGCGGAGTCGGCGGCCTGCGCGGGGGCCGCGAGGCCGACCAGTCCGGCGAGGGGGAGCAACAGGGTCGCGAACCCTGCCGCGGCTCTGTGTCTGAAGCGCATCCTGCGCCTCCTCTTCTGTTTTTGGCCACCGGGGCGCCAGAATCGGTGACCATGGGTGTCGGGGGCGTGACTGAGCCTTCACGCCCACAGTGCCGCGAGAATAGAAAGGTCTGGACCACGGGTCAATAGGTCTGGACCACTCCCGCTGTCGGCCGCTAGATCCCCAACTCCTGCGCCAGAACCGCGGCTTGCACCCGGCTGCGCAGCTCCAGCTTGGCCAGCAGACGGCTGACGTGCGTCTTCACGGTTGCCTCCGCCATGCCGAGCCGCTCGGCGATCTCCGCGTTGGACAGCCCCTCGCCCAGCCGGGACAGAACGTCCCGCTCCCGTCGCGTCAGCACGTCCAGCACCGCGGGATCCGCCTTCGGCCCCCTCGCGGGCCGGGCGGCGAACTCGGTGATCAGCCGCCGGGTGACCGCCGGGGCGATGACGCCCTCCCCGCGCGCCACCGTGCGCACCGCCGCGAGCAGTTCCCCCGCCTCCGTGTTCTTCAGCAGGAACCCCGACGCCCCGGCCCGCAGCGCCCCGAACACATAGGCGTCGAGGTCGAAGGTGGTCAGCACGAGCACGTCCGCGAGCCGTTCCGCGACGATCTCCCGGGTCGCCGCCACCCCGTCCTTGCGCGGCATCTGGACGTCCATCAGCACCAGGTCGGGGCGCAGTCGCCGGGCCAGTTCGACCGCCCGGTCGCCGTCCGCCGCCTCCCCCACCACCTCGATGTCGGCCGCGCTGCGCAGGATGAGCACGAGCCCGGCGCGGACGGCGGACTGGTCCTCGGCGACCAGGACACGGATCACTCGGGGGCTCACTCGGGGTCTCCTTCGGACGCGGGAAGGGTCGCGCGTACGGTCCACACGGCGCCGTCGGACCCGGCCGTGAAATCGCCGCCGAGCAGCGCCGCCCGCTCCCGCATCCCGACCAGACCGGCGCCGGAACCGGGGGCGCGCGGGCCGTCCGCACCGCCGTACGGGCTGGTCACCCGCACGTCGAGGACGCCGTCCCGCTGGGCGACGCGGACCGCGACCCGGCCGGGTCCCGCGTGCTTGAGCGCGTTGGTCAGCGACTCCTGCACGATCCGGTAGGCGGCCAGTTCCACGGGCGCCGGTACCCGGCCGTGGTCGGCGTCGAGGGCGACGTCCAGGCCGCCCGCACGGGCGCCGTCGACCAGGGCGGCCAGGCCGTCGAGCGTGGGGGTGGCGAACACGCCGCCGCCGTCGTCGTCCCGCAGTATCCCGATCAGGCGCCGCATCTCGGCCAGCCCCTCGACGCTGTTCTCCCGGATCACCCCGAGCGCCTCCTTGGAGGTGGCGGGATCGTCGATCGACAGCGCCGCGGTGGAGTGGATGGCGATGGCGGACAGATGGCCCGCCACCAGGTCGTGCAACTCGCGTGCCACCCGGGCGCGTTCCGCGTTCACCGCCTGGGTGCGGTCCATCCCGGCGAGCAGCGCGGTCTGCTCCGCCCGCAGCCGCGCCGTCTCGGCCGCGTCCCGGTGGCTGCGCACCACCCAGCCGGTCGTGGCCGGCGCGAAGGCGACGACGCCCACCGCGACTCCGATGAGCAGCCCCTGCGCGGAGCCCAGGAGCGCGGCGGGCAGCACGCCGCCGAGCACGGTGAGCAGCCCGGTGGTCCAGGTGAGGCGGCGGGCCGCGGCCGGGGAGCCGTACAGGACGGCCGCGTACACCAGGTCCGTGTACAGCACGATGGTGACGATGCTGCCCCTGGTCAGCAGGTCCGCGGCCAGCGCTGCCGTGCCGAGCAGCAGGCCGAGGCCGGGCCGGACGCGGCGCAGCGTCGCGCAGCCCGCCATCACGGCCAGCGGCACCAGGGGCGCCCAGTACGCGGGCCACCCGACCAGGTCGAGCGAGACCCCCCGGCTGAAGACACCGAACGCCCACAGCAGCAGCCCCCCGGCCAGCCCGCCCACGGCGATGCGCAGGTCGTCGCGGTGCGGGCGGGAGCGGGCCGGGGACATGTCCTCCAGTGAACACGGTCCGCGGCACGGCCGCCTGCGCCCCGGGAAGGGTCCGCGACTGCATCTTTCGATGTACGGGCAGGGCCCGCGAGTTCATCGCCGCCGACGACGAAACCGGCGGCCGGGGCCGGGAGCCTGGAGGGGTGAGCGAAGGGAGCGAACTGTGATCGTCGGGTTGATCATCGCCTGTGAGGTGGCGTTCTGGGTGCTGCTGGCAGCCGGACTGGCCTTCCGCTATCTGCTGCGGATGCCGCGCACCGGGCTGGGCCTGCTGCTGTGCGAGCCGCTGTTGGAGGTCGTCCTGTTCGTGGTGACCGCGATCGACCTCAAGAACGGTGCGGAGCCGGACTGGCGGCACGGGCTGGCCGCCGTCTACATCGGCTTCACGGTGGGTCTCGGGCACGCCACGATCAAGTGGGCCGACGTCCGGGTCGCCCATCGCTTCGCGGGCGGGCCGCCGCCGGTGAAGCCACCGAAGTACGGCCGGGCCCGTGCGGTCCACGAGTGGCGGACGGCGGGGCGGTGGACCCTAGCCTGTGTGGTCGCCATCGCGCTGTTGCAGGCCGCGATCTGGTACGTCGGTGGGGAGGGCGGGACCGGGTCGCTGCGGGCGTGGCAGTCGAGGATGGCGTTGGTGATCGGCCTCAATGCGGTGATCGCGGGCAGCTACACGTTGTTTCCCAAGCGGGAGCGCTCCGCTGGGAAGGGTGGGGTGTGATGCGTCGTTGGTCGGGTGCGGCGGGGTGGGGGCTGGTCGGGCGGTTCCCCGCGCCCCATTCAGGGGCTCGGGGTGCTCCTAACGGTCTCCGCCCGGTACCCACAGGACGTCGCCGGGCTCCTTGTTCGCCGTGCGGGCCAGGATGAACAGAAGGTCGGACAGGCGGTTGAGGTAGGTCGCGGTGAGCGGGTTCATGGTGTCGCCGTGTGCTTCGAGGGCCGCCCAGGTCGAGCGTTCGGCGCGGCGTACGACGGTGCAGGCTTGGTGGAGCAGGGCCGCGCCTGGGGTGCCGCCCGGGAGGATGAAGGAGCGCAGTTTCGTCAGCCGCTCGTTGAAGCGGTCGCAGTCCGCCTCCAGTCGGTCGACGTAGAACTGCTCGACCCGCAGCGGCGGGAATTCCGGGTCCTCCACGACCGGGGTCGACAGGTCCGCGCCCACGTCGAAGAGGTCGTTCTGCACCCGGGTGAGGACCGCGACGACCTCCGGGTCGAGGCCGCCCAGCGCGATCGCCGTGCCGAGCACCGCGTTGGCCTCGTTGGCGTCCGCGTACGCGGCGATCCGCAGGTCCGTCTTGGCGACCCGGCTCATGTCACCGAGGTTCGTGGTGCCCCGGTCGCCGGTCCTGGTGTAGATGCGTGTCAGATTGACCATGCGACCAGCGTAGTTATGCTCCGCCCGTCACGCTCCGGCCGTACGGAAGCCCCGCGTGCCCACCGCCATGGCGAAGGCGGCGAAACCGACCGCGACCAGGACGCCGTACCGCATGTGGGCCGTGGCGTACGAGCCGGCGTAGGCGTCGCGCGGCCGGGTCCGTGGCCGGCCACGGTCGCCGCGCCGCCGGTCGGCCGCAGCAGCGTGGTCAGCATCCGCAGGGTGGTCGTCCTGCCCGCGCCGTTGGGGCCGAGGAAGCCGAGGATCTCGCCGGCCCGGACGGTGAGGTCGATGCCGCGCACCGCTGCCACGGGGCCCTGTGTCGTCCGGAAGGTACAGGCCAGTCCGGCCGTACTGATGATGGGCATGCTCCACAGGGAAACAGACGCTCGCCATTTTTGCAATGGCACCAAAATTTCAATCCCACCAAATAATGGGGGACGCGCCTAGGATGCGGGCATGGCAGAAGGGCTCAGGGAACGGAAGAAGCGCGAGACCAGGCAGCGGATCTCGGACATCGCCACCGGGCTGTTCCTGGAGCACGGCTTCGTGACGGTGACGATGGCGGACGTGGCCGAGGCGGCCGACGTCTCCGTGAACACCGTCTACAACTACTTCCCGGCCAAGGAGGACCTGCTCCTCGACCGCTCCGCCGGCACCGTCGACCGGCTCGCCCGCTGGGTACGCGGCCGGGACGCGGGGGAGTCCGCCACCCGCGCCGTGCTGCGCGAACTGCGCGCGGAGGTCGAGGCGGTCTCGCCACGGGTCGGCCTCATGGCGGGCTACGGGCGCTTCCTGCGCGTCATCCACGAGGCGCCCGCGCTGCGCTCCCGGCTGTGGACGATGCAGCAGGAGACCCAGGACAGGCTTGAGGAGACCCTGCGGGCGGAGGCGGCCGCCCCCGTCGGCGACCCGCTGACCGGGTTGATCGCGAGTCAGATCTGCTGGATCCATCAGACGGCTCTCGCGCGTATCGGCCGTGAGATGATGACCGGGCGCAAACCGGACGAAGTATCACGTGAGGTGCTTGTCCTCCTCGACGACATCGAGGAGCTGTTGAGCGAGAAGGTGCTCAACTACGCCGTGCGCGGCGAGCGCTGACCGCTGCCGGTGTGACGTCCGTCAAGTGGGACGTGACCCGCGTTACTTACCGGTCACACAGCGGCTCCGGGGCGCTAGGGTCCGCCGGAGAAGCGTACGCGAACAGCGGGTAAGGGGAGTCGGAGTGGCAGGGAAGCTCGCCGTCGTCGGGGCCGGCCTCATGGGGTCCGGCATCGCCCAGGTCGCCGCTCAGGCAGGCTGGGACGTCGTCCTGCGTGACGTCACCGACGAGGCTCTCAAGCGCGGCACCGACGCGATCAGGGCCTCGTACGACAAGTTCGTGGGCAAGGGCAAGCTGGAGGCGCACGACGCCGACGCCGCGCTGGCCCGCATCACCGCCACCACCGACCTCCGGGCCGCGGCCGACGCCGACCTCGTCGTCGAGGCCGTCTTCGAGAAGCTGGAGGTCAAGCACGAGATCTTCCGCGCGCTCGACAAGCTCGTACGTCCCGAGACCGTACTCGCCTCCAACACCTCGGCCATCCCGATCACCAAGATCGCGGCGGCCACCGAGCACCCGGAGCGGGTGGTCGGCGTGCACTTCTTCTCACCGGTGCCGATGATGCAACTGGTCGAACTCGTCCGCGGCTACAAGACCAGCGACGAAACCCTCGCCACCGCGCGGGAGTTCGCCGAGTCCGTGGGCAAGACCTGCATCGTCGTCAACCGGGACGTGGCCGGGTTCGTCACCACCCGGCTGATCTCGGCGCTCGTCGTCGAGGCCACCAAACTGTACGAGTCCGGGGTCGCGACCGCCGAGGACATCGACCTGGCCTGCAGACTCGGCTTCGGCCACGCCATGGGCCCGCTCGCCACGGCGGACCTCACCGGCGTCGACATCCTGCTGCACGCCACCGGCAACATCTACGCCGAGTCGCAGGACGAGAAGTTCGCGCCGCCGGAGCTGATGCGCCGGATGGTTGACGCCGGTGACATCGGACGCAAGAGCGGGCAGGGCTTCTACACCTACTGACATCCGGTCGGGTGGCAGCGCTGAGACCGCACAGGCCCCTGTGGTATCACCCCAAGGGGTGAATTCGGTATCGGTTCGCTTACAGACGGCAACCTGAATGCCACTGAAGCAGTCAGACGGTGCACAGCACTGGCACTGTCATGGGAGTACGCCGCAGCACTCACGGGGAGCGCATATGCACATCAGGGGCGACCACGCCGAGCTGGTCGTCGGGGGCCGCCTCGACGTCCGCAGCGCGGCGGACGCCCGTACGGTCCTGCACTCGGCTGTCGACGACGGCGCCGGCGACCTGGTGCTCGACCTGTCCGAACTCGACTCCTGGGACGCCACCGGGCTCGGGGTGATCATGGGGGCGCACCGGCGGGCCGGCCGCTGCGGCAGACGCCTGGTGCTGCGCGGTGTACCGCCCCAGATGCAGCGCCTGCTGGTCGCCACCCGGCTGCACCGGATCCTGGCCATCGAGGGAGGCATCGGGGTCGAGTCCCTGCCCCGGGTGTGATGCCGCCGCCGCGACCGCCCGGGGAGCACCCGGTGGCGGGGGAGACCGGGGCGCAGGCCGCATAACCCCGCGTCGTGCGCAATCCTCATGAGACCGTGATGTCTCGGGCCGTCCGGTACCCCGGCTTGTCGTGGATACTGTGCGAAGGTTTAAGGTGCGGTCGCCCGCTGCCACGCAACCCTCAAGCGGGCCCGGACCAGAAGCGACAGCGCGGCGTGCACGAGGCCGGGAGGGGCCGGACACGGGCACACGACGCTTTTGGGGGGCTTGACACCTATGGACCCGATCAACCCGGGACCCGAGGACCACGGCCGGGGCGACGGCTTCACACCGCGCCCGCGCCCGCCCAGGGAATCCCTCACTCCGGACTTCGGCCAGAGCACACCCGTGCCCGTGCGCACGGTGCGGCTCGTCTCCGGCGACTACCTGCTGACGGTCAACCCCGTCGACGGCAGCGAGATCGAACCCTGCCCGCCGGGCGAGCGGCCCGGCAGGCCCGAGAAGTTCACCGCCGCCGAGCGGGCCGAGGCCGGCCGCACCGCCCGGCCGCCCGTGCCGCCGGGCCCCGCACAGCCCACCCTGCCGCTCCTGGCCCGCCAGGACGAGCGCGAACGCCTGGTCCGGCTGCTGGCCCGCGGCCGTTCCGTACGCCTCACCGGGCCCTCCGGGTCCGGCCGCACCGCCCTGCTCGACCTCGTCGCCGAGGACTGCGCGGACCTCGCCCCGGACGGCGTGGTCCGCCTCAGCGGCTTCCACCGCACCGCGGGCGAGTTGCTGTACGACCTCTTCCACGCCGTGTACGACGCCCCCCTGCACCGCCTGGAGCGGGCGGAACTGCTCGGCCTGGTCGGGGAGATCGGCGCCGTCGTCGTCCTCGACGACATCGAGTTCGGCGGGGCCGCCCTCGACGAGCTGATCGAGGCCACCCCCGAGTGCGCCCTCCTGATCGGCGCCACCCCCGAGGTGCCCGCGCCGTCCGCCGACTCCGCCGTCGAGGAGGTCTTCCTCCCCGGCCTCGACCGCGCCGCGAGCCTGGACCTGCTGGAGCGGGCCGCCGGCCGGGTCCTGACCGAGGAGGAGGCCAACTGGGCGGGCGACCTCTGGTTCGAGTCCGAGGGCCTGCCGCTGCGGTTCGTCCAGGCCGGGGCCCTGCTCCGGCAGCGCGACCGGCTGCGGGCCGGCGCCGGCGCCGTGGACGAGTTCGGGGTCTTCGAGAACGTACGTCCCGCCTCCCCGCTGCCGACGGCGGGCGAGCCGGGCGACGGCCCCGTGCCCTTCGGGGCGGACGCCGGCGCCGCCGACGAGGTGCCCCTGCCGTCCCTCGGCGAGGCCGCGGCGCCCGCGCCGCTGCTCGCCTCCCGGCTGAGCGCCTCGGCGCGCACCACGCTGCGGTTCGCCGTCGCGCTCGGCGGCGAGTTCCCGCACCAGGCGCACCTGCCCGCCCTGATCGGTGACACCCACGCGGACGCCGCGCTCGGCGAACTCGCGAGCTGCGGACTGGTCTCCGCGGCCGGCCCCCGCTACCGGCTCGCGGCGGGCGTGCAAGTGCAGTTGGAGGCCGCCGGATACGCCGACGACCTCGTCACCGAGGCCCTGGCCGCCGCCCAGCACTACTCCTGGTGGGCCGGTCATCCCTCGGTCACGCCCGGCCGGGTGTGCGCCGAGGCCGACGCGGTGCTCGCCGCGCTGGCCGTCCTGGTGCCGGTCGGCACGCCACCCGGCGAGGACGCGGCGAACCCCGCCGTGCAGCTCGCCCGTGCCGCCGCGCCCGCCTTCGCCTCGGGGCTGCACTGGGGCGCCTGGGAGCGGGCGCTGCGGTCCGGCGCCGAGGCCGCCCGGCTGGCCGGAGACGTCGCCGAACAGGCTTACTTCCACCACGAGTTGGGCGTACTCGCGCTCTGCGGCGGACAACTCGACCGGGCCCGCGCCGAACTGGAGGCGTCCATCGGCCTGCGCGGGGCGCTCGCCGACCGGCGGGGTGCCGTGGCCGGCCGCCGCGCCCTCGCCCTGGTCGTCGACCGCACGGGGGGCGTGCCCGCGGTCGCAGCCACCGCGGGCGAGGACGTGCCCGACGCGCGCCACGACGAGTCCGTCTCGCCGTCCGCCGCCGCCCAGGCGGCCTTCCCGTCCGCCGCACCGCGGTTCGGCGACACGGCCGTCACCCAGCGGATCGGCGCCCCGATCCCGGCTCCGGTCCCGGAGTCCCGTGGGGGCAAGCTGCGCCGGCTGGCCCGCCGCAACGCCGTGGCGGCCGGATCCGGCGTCCTGCTCGCGGCCGTGCTCGGCACGGTGGTGACGCTCGGCATGACCTCGCACGACAGCACCGACGACCCGTCAGGCACCATCGACGTCAGCCCGTCCGCGGGCCAGGGCACCGACGACGGCGCCCCGGGCGCGGGCACCCCGGAGAACGGCGGCGCAGCCACCGGCGGGGCGACCGCCACGCCGAGCGGCCCGGAATCCGACGGCACGTCCGGCACCTCGGACGACCCGACGCCGGCGGCGTCGGCCACGACCGGGACGTCGGACCAGCCCAGCGAGACGAGCGGATCGGGCGGTCACGACCCGTCGGACCCGACGTCCGAGCCGCCCACCAGCAAGCCGCCGACGTCGAAACCGCCGACCTCCAGGCCGCCGACGTCGAAACCGCCCACGACACCGTCCACCCCGCCGCCGACCAGCGAGCCGCCGAGTTCGCCGCCGCCGACCTCGCCGTCCATGTCCGACTCGGCCGGCGGGCCCCTTCCCACCGTGTCGGCGCAGACGAGCGGCGTGGCGAGCGCCCGGGGTGGCGGCGGTGCGCCGGGCGGCCGGGACTACCTCGCCTGAGACGGCGCGGGCCGGATCCGTACCCCGGATCCGGCCCGCGCCGTTTCGTTTCCCGTGCGCCGAGCGCGCCGCAGGTACAGCCCCAAGACCCGGAAGCCCCAGAGGGCCCGGAAGCCTCAGAGGACCCAGAGGGCCCGGAAGCCTGCCAAGGCTCAGAACAGTCGCAGCTTGTCGTCCTCGATGCCGCGCAGGGCGTCGTAGTCCAGCACCTGGCAGCCGATGCCCCGGTCGGTGGCGAGGACCCGGGCCTGCGGCTTGATCTCCTGGGCGGCGAAGATGCCGCGGACCGGGGCGAGGTGCGGATCGCGGTTCAACAGCTCCAGATAGCGGGTGAGTTGCTCCACGCCGTCGATCTCACCGCGCCGCTTGATCTCGATGGCGACGGTCTGCCCCGCCGCGTCCCGGCACAGGATGTCCACCGGGCCGATGGCCGTCATGTACTCGCGGCGGATCAGCGTGTAGCCCTCGCCGAGCGTCTCGATGCGGTCGGCGAGCAGTTCCTGGAGGTGCGCCTCCACGCCGTCCTTGATCAGGCCGGGATCCACGCCGAGTTCGTGGGAGGAGTCGTGCAGGATCTCCTCCATCGTGATGATGAGCTTCTCGCCCGCCTTGTTGATGACGGTCCACACCCCGGCGGCGCCGCCCGAGTCTCCCGCCGGGTCCGCCGGCTCCTCCTTCAGCGTGCAGGGCGGCGACATCCAGTTGAGGGGCTTGTAGGCCCGGTCGTCCGCGTGGATCGAGACGCTGCCGTCCGCCTTGACCAGAATCAGACGGGGAGCCGAGGGGAGGTGGGCGGTGAGCCGGCCGGCGTAGTCGACGGAGCACCGGGCAATGACGAGACGCATGGTCGGCAACGCTACTGGACGCGCCCCGGTGCCCGCGATTCGCCCACCGGTCTCCCACCGCCTCCCCGACCGGGCCCGGGTGGGCCGTCCCTCTTGCCCGTGTAAACAGTTGTTCATCCCTGGCCGATTGTGTGCTCAAAGAGATCGGTCCATGTACGCATTCTGGTGGTGGCGTCACCGTCGGTTGCCTACCGTAGGAACGGGAGGTCGCGGCACGTGTACTCAGCGTGTCCGCTTGTCGCGTGCTCCCTTACCTGTCCGGCAACCCCTGCTGTTCGGGGGTGCGAGAGGAGAACCCATGTCGCTCGACGTCTCACCGGCCCTACTCGAACAGGCCGAGCGAGGCGAGGTCGACGAAGCCGAATTCGTCGACTGCGTCCGGACCTCCCTGCCTTACGCATGGGAGATGATCAGCTCCCTGGTGGCCCAGCTCAAGGTGGACGGCGGAGACTTCGCCGACAACCAGACGCCGCCGCCCGACGAGCAGGCGCGCGGACAGCTGCTGCGTGCGCTCGCGAGTGACGCGATACGCGGCGCGCTGCAGCGGCACTTCGGTGTACGGCTGGCGTTCCAGAACTGCCACCGGGTGGCGGTGTTCCCGCTGGACGCCTCGGTCGACGAGAGGCTGGCCCGCTTCACCTCGGTGCGCGCCCAGTTGCTCAACCAGTCGCCCGAACTGCGGGACTGCTGACGATGTGAGCTGCCTGCTTGCCGCCCCACCCGCGGGAGGTGCCATCAGTACCGGGGCGGCAAGCTCCCCGCCCGGCAGGGGAGCAGAAGGGCGTCACCGCAGTTGGGGGAGGACCTCGGCGCCCAGCCGCCGTACGTTCTCCTCCGTCGTCGCGAGGTCGCCCGAGCCCTCGACGAGCAGCGCGAAGCGGGAGATGCCCGTCCGCTCGGAGGTCGCCGCGAGCCGGTCGGCGCACAGCCGCGGGGTCCCCACCGGGTGCAGCCCGCAGAGGAGTTCGGTGTAGGCGACGGGATCGCGCATCGTCCGCTTCCGGCCGTCCACCGTCACATGCGCCTCCAGGCCCTGTTTCAGCCAGCCCGGCAACGACTTCAGCAGCGTCTCCACGGCGTCGGTGCGCCGGTCGTCGACCTGGCAGACGCCCGCGGAGACATGGGCGGCGTCGGCGATCTCGTCCGCGGGCCGTCCCACCGCGCGCGCGTACTGCCGCCACGCGGCGATCATCTCGGCCTTCTCCTCGTCCCCGACGTGCATCCCGAGCAGCATCGCGAGACCGTGCTCGGCCGCCAGCCGCACGCTCGCCCGCGAGGTGCAGGCCACCACGACCTCGGGTCCCGGCAGCTCCGTCAGGGCCTCCACCGGGCGGGGCACGACGGGCACCTCGCGGAAGGTGAACCGCTCGCCCGCGGCGGCGACCGCCGGTTCGCGCAGCCAGCGCACCAGCAGATCGAGTGATTCCGGGAACCCCCGCTCGTACGCCGCGAGGCCCGAGCCGAACACCTCCAGATCCACCCAGGGGCCGCCGCGGCCCACGCCCAGGGTGAAGCGCCCCCGGCTCGTGACGTGCAGCAGCGCGGCCTGTTCGCCGAGGGCGACCGGATGGGCCGTGGGCAGCACGCTGACGGCCGTGCCGACCCGGATGCGGCGGGTGCGGCCGAGCAGCAGCGCGGCCAGGGTGATCGCGGACGGACAAGTGCCGTACGGTACGAAATGGTGCTCGGCCAGCCAGACCGCGTCGAGCCCCGCTTCCTCGGCGGCCTCCGCCGAACGGACCGCCCGGTGCAGCGCCTCCCCCTGGCCCTGCCCGGGGAACTGGGCGGCCAGCACAAAAGTTCCAACGCGCATGGTGCTTCCTGCTTTCCTGGCTCCGACGCGGAGCTCCCCCACCCCGGCATAACCGCCCGCCACGTGCCGAGGACACGGCCTGGGAAGGGCTGTGCGGATTGTCGGCGGAATGCATCGTTCTGGGCGGCGACTTATACGGTTTGACGTCCTTCGCCTACCCCCGTGCGCGCCGCGTAGGCTGGACACGGCCCCTGCTTCCCGTACAGCCCCGTGAGGTGTCCCGTGTCCCCGCGTCGCAACCGGCCCAAGGACCCCAAGGGCGCGGCCTCGTCCGGCCGGAGCGCCGAGGACGACCGCGCCGGTCGCTACGGCGGCTGGCAGTCCACGGAGTCCTGGCAGGGCGAGGAGTGGAGCGTGCGCCATGTCGCCGGTGCCAGCGCCGAGGGCAAGACGTACCGCTGCCCCGGCTGCGACCAGGTGATCCCGTCCGGCGTCCCGCACGTGGTGGCCTGGCCGGAGCACGCGGGCGTCGACGACCGCCGCCACTGGCACAAGGCCTGCTGGAACGCGAAGGACCGCCGCACCACCCGAGTACAACGCCCCCGGAACACCCCCCGCTTCTGACCCCCCAAAGAGGCGCGGTGGAACTACGCGCCCAGCCACGACGTCGCGCCCCGAAGGGGCGCGGGGAACTGCGCGCCCAGCCACGACGTCGCGCCCCCAAGGGGCGCGGGGAACTGCGCGCCCAGCCACGACGTCGCGCCCCCAAGGGGCGCGGGGAACTGCGCGCCCAGCCACGACGTGGCGGCGGTCGCGGGACGGCCTGTCACCCCCGAAGGGGCGCGGGGAACTGCGCGCCCAGCCCCCACACACCCGCAGCCGCCAACTCCCCGGAACACCCCACGAACCCCCGCCCCCTCCCCGCCCAACCAGCGGAGCTACACGTCCCGCTTCTCCAGCGACAAGCAAGCCACCGCGAACATGACCGCCGTCACGCCCAGCGCGATCCACAGCGGATCCCAGCCCGACGGACCGGAACGGCTCAGCGAGTTGGAGTAGAAGATGCTCATCTGGTTCGGGATCGAGTACTCGAACAGGGCCTCGCGCACCTTCTCCAGCGACGCCGAGAACATGAACAGCGCGATCACCAGCGGAGCGAGCAGGACGCCGATCATGATGGTGATCGCGCCCGCCGAGTGCCGGATGATCGAGCCGACGGCGAGCGAGAGCAGTCCGAGCAGCGCGACGTACAGGCTGACGCCCACCGTGCCCTTCAGCCACTCCGCGCCGCTCGGCGTCCGCGCGCCGGGGACGCTGTCCAGCATGGAGGTCTGCGCCAGGGCGACGACGACGGTGCACACCAGTGTGATGACGAAGGCGAGGGTGAAGAACACGATCGCCTTCGCGGCCAGTACCCGCACCCGGGACGGGCAGGCCGTCATCGTCGTACGGATCATGCCCGTGCCGTACTCCGACGCGGTGGTCAGCACGCCCAGCGTGATGATGCACATGCTGCCCAGCAGCAGTCCGAAGAAGCCGAGGGCCAGTGAGTTGTCACCGGACGAGGCCGACGCCGCGCGGCTGACCAGCAGGCCGGCCAGCAGGCCGATGCCGACCACCAGGACGATGAACACGCCGAGCGTCCACATGGTCGAACGCACCGACTTGATCTTCGTCCACTCGGAGGCGAGCGCATGCCCGAGGTGCGTGCGCACCACCGGGATCGGCGAGGTGTAACCGGGGTACGACCCGTCGGGCGCCGGCTGCCGCAGCGCCGTGTCCGGCGCTGCCTGGGGCATCGGGGGCTGGTGGGTGCTCATCGGGCGTCCTCGGGCTCGGTCGGGTCGGCGGCGGGCGCGGGGGGCGCGGCGGGTGCGGCGGGTGCGGCCGGCTGGGCGGCCGGCTGGGCCGGCGCGGCCGCCGGAGGCTGCGCCCGGGGCGGCTGCGGGGCCGGCTGGGCGTACGGGTTCGGGTGCCCCGCGGCGGGTGCCGCCGGCGCGCTGTACGGATTGGGCGCGCCGCCCGCCGCACCGTACGGCCCGGCGGGCCCTCCCTGTCCGCCGTACGGTCCCGCGGGCGCCGCGCCGGGCCCCTGCTGCCCCGGAGGCGTCGCGAACGGCTGACCGCCCTGCTGGGGCGCCGGCGGGGCGTACCAGCCGGGCTGGCCCTGACCCGGTACCGGCATCGGCGGCTGCGCCCCGGGCGGCAGCGGCTGCTGGAGCCCCGCCCTCTGGTCGATGGTGGAGCGGTAGTCGACGGCACCCTGCGTCATGCGCATGTACGCCTCTTCGAGCGACGCCTGGTGCGGCGACAGCTCCCACAGCCGTACGTCGGCCTCGTGCGCCAGATCGCTGATGCGGGGGAGCGGCAGCCCCGTGACGCGCAGCGCGCCGTCCTGCTCCGGCAGTACGTGCCCGCCCGCCTCGGTGAGCGCGGAGGTCAGCTTCTCGCGCAGCTTGGGCTCGGTGTCCGGCGTTCGCACGCGCGCGAAGTCGGCGGAGTTGGCCGAGATGAAGTCCGACACACTCATGTCGGCGAGCAGCTGTCCGCGCCCGATGACGATCAGGTGGTCGGCGGTCAGCGCCATCTCGCTCATCAGATGGCTGGAGACGAACACCGTCCGCCCCTCCGCGGCGAGCGCCTTCATCAGGTTGCGCACCCACAGGATGCCCTCGGGGTCGAGTCCGTTGACCGGCTCGTCGAACAGCAGCACCTGGGGGTCGCCGAGCAGCGCCGCCGCGATGCCCAGCCGCTGGCCCATACCGAGCGAGAAGCCCTTGGACCGCCTCCTGGCCACCTCCTGGAGACCGACGACGCCGAGCACCTCGTCCACCCGGCGGGCCGGGATGCCGGACAGCTGCGCCAGGCAGAGCAGGTGGCTGCGCGCGGCCCGGCCGCCGTGCACCGCCTTCGCGTCGAGCAGCGCGCCCACCTGGCGGGGAGCGTTCGGCAGCTTCCGGAAGGGGTAGCCGCCGATCGTCACCGAGCCCGCGGTGGGATTGTCCAGGCCGAGGATCATCCGCATGGTCGTCGACTTGCCCGAGCCGTTCGGCCCGAGGAAGCCGGTGACGGCCCCGGGCCGCACCTGGAAGGAAAGGTTGTGGACGGCGGTCTTGTCGCCGTACCGCTTGGTCAGGCCGACAGCCTCGATCATGCTCCGGTCCCCATCGGAAGGTTTGCCTCGAACAGTTCAGGACGACGGGGCCACGCCCCCGTAAGGGTTAGGAGCTTATCGGGGCGCTGACGGTTCCACCCAAGGGAACGCAAAGGCCCGCGATCACTACGCGTCCCGCTTCTTCAACAGGACGTAACCGCCGATCAGGGCCGCGAGCACCCACAGCACCATGATGCCGAGGCCGCCCCAGGGCCCGTACGGGGGGTTGTCGTCCACCCGGGGCACCACCCGCATGATCCGGCTGCCGGCCTGGTCGGGCAGGAACCGGCCGATCTTCTTCGTGGCGTCGACGTTGCCGAGGATGTTCGAGATCAGGAAGAAGAACGGCATCAGGATGCCGAGCGACAGCAGCGGTGAGCGCAGCATCGAGGCGACGCCCATCGAGAACACGGCGATCAGGGTCATGTAGAGCCCGCCGCCGACCACCGCCCGCAGCACCCCGGGGTCGCCGAGCTGCGTCCGGTGGGAGCCGAGCATCGCCTGCCCGAGGAAGAACGCGGCGAAGCTCGTCGCCATGCCGACCACCAGCGCCAGCGCGGTGGCCACCGCGATCTTGCCGGACAGGAACGTGCCGCGGCGCGGGACCGCGGCCAGCGAGGTGCGGATCATGCCGGTGCTGTACTCGTTCGACACCACCAGCACCCCGAACACGATCAGCGCGAGCTGGCCGAGGGTCATGCCCGCGAAACTCACGTACGTGGGGTCGAAGGACACCCGCTCCCGGGCGGGCATGTCGTCGAACTGGCTCCGCGACAGGGCGGAGATCAGCATGCCGAGGGCGATCGTGACGACCACGGCGAGGGACAGGGTCCACACCGTCGACGCCACGGACCGGATCTTCGTCCACTCGGACCGGATGACCTGCGCGGCCGCCATGGCTCAGGCTCCCTTCCAGTCGGCACCCCAGTCCCGCGGGACCGGGGTGGTCTCGGAGTGCGCGTGGTACTCCACCGACTCCGCCGTCAGCTGCATGAACGCTTCTTCGAGGGATGCCTGCTGCGGGCTCAGCTCGTGCAGCACGACCCCGTGCCGGGCGGCCAGCTCGCCGATCCGCTCGGCCTTGCCGCCCTCCGCCTCCAACGTGCCGCCACCTGTCTGGACGACCGTGATCCCGTCCTGGTGCAGCACGTCGAGCAGCCGCTCCCGCTGCGGGGTGCGGATACGGACGTACGACCGCGAGTTCTCCCGGATGAAACCGGCCATGGAGGTGTCGGCGAGCAGCCGCCCCTGCCCGATCACCACGAGATGGTCGGCGGTCAGCGCCATCTCGCTCATCAGATGGCTGGAGACGAACACGGTCCGGCCCTGCGCGGCCAGAGACTTCATCAGGTTCCGGATCCAGTGGATGCCCTCGGGGTCGAGCCCGTTGACCGGCTCGTCGAACATCAGGATCCGCGGGTCGCCGAGCAGCGCGCCCGCGATCCCGAGCCGCTGCCCCATCCCGAGCGAGAACCCCTTGGCCTTCTTCCGGGCCACCGCTGTCAGCCCCACCGTGTCCAGCACCTCGTTCACCCGGCCGGCCGGGATCCCGTTGCTCTGCGCCAGACACAGCAGATGGTTGTAGGCGCTCCGCCCGCCGTGCATGGCCTTCGCGTCCAGCAGCGCACCGATGTATGTCAGGGGGTCCGTCAGCTGGTCGTAGTGCTTGCCGTCTATGCGGACGTCGCCCGCGGTGGGATGGTCGAGCCCGAGGATCATCCGCATGGTCGTGGACTTGCCGGCACCGTTGGGCCCCAGGAAGCCCGTGACGACACCCGGCCGCACGGCGAACGTGAGGTCGTCCACCGCGACCTTGTCGCCGTACCGCTTGGTCAGCCCCGCCAGCTCAATCATGCGGACACGCTAAGACGCGACGAAGCCCTCTGCCACCCGGAGTGGCAGAGGGTTTCGTCACTGTTCAGCCGGTGTACGGCGGGTGTCAGCGCGACTGCTGCGCCGGCACACCCCGGGAGATCGGCTCGTCCTCGACCGGGGAACCGGCCGCGGCCACCGCGGCGCCGGTGAGCGTGGCGAGCATCTCGCGCACGTTCGTCAGCTGGGCGTTGATGCTGTCGCGGCGGTTGGTGAGCGCCGCCAGCTCGCGCTCGGACTCCGAGCGGATCCGGTCGGCCTTGGCGTTGGCGTCGGCCACGATGTCCTCGGCCTGGCGCTGGGCCGTCTCCACCGTCTGGCGGGCACGGCGCTCCGCGTCGGTGCGCAGCTTCTCGGCCTCCAGGCGCAGCTGCTCCGCGCGGTGCTCGATCTCGGCCAGGCGCTTCTCGGCCTTCTGCTGACGCGAGGCCAGGTCGCGCTCGGACTGCTCGCGGCGCTTGGCGAGGTTCGTCTCGAAGTCGGCGGCGGCCTGGGCGGCCTTGGCACGGGTCTCCTCGAAGAGGGCGTCCGCCTCCTCGCGCTTGGACTGCGCGTCCTTCTGCGCGTCGGTGCGCAGCTGCGAGGCGTCGCTCTTGGCCTTGTCGACGATCCGGACGCCCTCGTCCTCGGCCTTGGCCTTGCGCTCGGCGGCGAACGACTCGGCGTCGTTGCGCACCTGCTGAGCCGCCGACTCGGCCAGCTCGCGGTGCTGCTCGGCCGCCCGGCGGGCCTCGTCGCGCAGGTCCTTGGCCTCCTCCTCGGCGAGGCGGAGGATCTTCTCGACACGCGCGCCGAGACCTGCGTACGACGGCTCCGCGTCGCTTACCTGAGCCTGGGCGTTCTGCGTTTCGAGGTGCAGTTCCTCGATGCGCTTTTCCAGAGCGGTGATGCGGGTGAGCGCGCTGTCACGGTCGGAGACGAGTTTGGAGATCCGTTCGTCCACCTGAGCGCGGTCGTACCCACGCCGCACAAGCTCGAAGCCGTAGGGGGAAGTGTCGCTCATGGGGTTCCTGTCGAAAGAGACCGGTGAGGTGATAGGTGGAATCCTAGGCGCCGAAGCGGTGTGTCATCGAGCGGATGCGTGTTTGATCTGGAGAATGACACCCCTTTTGAGTGGCTGACCTGTGGACGGCTTGCCAAGGACTTGGTCAAAGGCCCCAGAACATACCAGAACGTGCTCTGCCCGCTAGCCTTCTGACGACTTGCCACCCGATCGGGGAGCGCCGACCGTCGCGCCCGCCTTGACCCCCGGGTCCTTGCCGGACGACGGGGCCTCGAAGGACTCCAACGCCTCCAGGACGTCCTGGACACGGGAGATCTCCGCGTTGATGTCCTCGCGGCGGCGCACCAGGATCTCAAGTTCGCGCTTGCCTTCCTCGACCGTGCGCCTGGCCTCGCGGATCGCCTCGGCCTTCAGCGCCTCGGCCTCCTTGACGAGCGCCGACTTCTTCTGCTCGGCCTCCTTGAGCAGACCCTCGGCCTTCTTGACGGCGGCGATACGGACCTTGCCCGCCTCGGAGTTGGCCTCCGAGACGATCTCCTTGGCCTTCGCCTGCGCCTTGGCGAGCTGTTCCTCGGCGGCCTTGATGAGCGCGTCGCAGCGGTCGCCGGTCGACTTCATCGTCTCGGCGGCCTCGCGGCGGGCCCGCTCGTGCAGTTCCTCGATCTCGCCCGTGAGCCGCTCGCGCAGCTCCTCCGCGCGCTCCCGGATCGCGGTGGCGTCCCGGCGGGCGCCGACCAGCAGCTCGTCGGCGTCCGTACGGGCCCTCTCCACCAGCGAGTTGCCCTCGACCGTCGCCTCGGACACCAGCCGGTCGGCCTCGCTGCGGGCCGCGCCCACCATCGTGTCGGCCTGCGCCTCGGCGTCCGCGGTGGTCTTGTGGGCCTGCTGCTGCGCCTCCGTGAGCAGCTTGTCGGCCTCCGCCGTGGTCTCCGTGATGAGGGTGTCGACCTGTTCGGCCGCCTCGGAGCGCCGTTTGTTGGCCTCCTTGCGGGCCTCGTCCAGCAACCGGTCGGACTCGTCGCGCGCGGCGGACACCAGCCGCTCGGCCTCCGCCTCCGCCTCGTTCCTGACCCGTTCGGAGTCGCTGCGGATCCGCTCGGCGTGCTGCTGCGCCGAGCCGACGGTCTCGGCGGCCTCGGCGCGCAGCCGTTCCGCGTCCCCGGTCGCGTCCGAGATCAGCTGCTCCGCCTGGGCGACCGACTCGGCCCGCACCCGCTCGGCCTCGGCGGCGGTCTCCGACTGGAGCCGTTCGGCCTCGCTCCGCGCCTCGGTGATCAGCGTGTCCGCCTGCGTCGCCGCGTCCGACCGGATGCGGTTGGCGTCCTCGCGGGCCTCCGCACGCGTGCGCGTGGCGGCCTGCTCGGCCTCGGCGATGGTGTCCGAAGCCTCGGTGCGCACCCGCTGGGCGTGCGCGGCCGCGTCCGAACGCAACCGCTCCGCCTCGGCGATCGCCTCCGCCGTGGTCCGCTCGGCGAGCGCGCGGGCCGCCTCCGACTCCTCCTGGGCCTCGCGGCGCATCCGGCTCGCGTCGTCACCGGCCCGCTCCCGCTCGGCGTAGGCGTCGGCGCGGACCCGGTCCGCCTCCTCCTCGGCCTCCCGCCGGGTCCGCTCCGCGGCGTGCTCGGCCGCCGAGCGCAGCCCGGCGATCTCCTCCTGGGCCTGCTCGTGCAGCCCGGCCACGGAGTCCCGGACCTGCTGGGCGTGCTGCTCGGCCGCCGCCACCATCTCGGTGGCACGCCGGTCGGCCTCCTCGACCAGCCGGACCGCCTCGGCCTGCGCGTCCTCGACCCGCTTGCGCGCCGAGGCCAGCAGCTCCTCGCTCTGCTCGCGGGCCCGCTCGCGTTCCTGGTCGGCCTCCTGGCGGGCGGAGCCGAGGAGTTCCTCGGCCTCGCGGCGGCGCCGGACGGCCTCCTCCTGGGCCGCGGCCAGCGTCTCGGACGCCTCCGTGGCCAGCCGCTCCGCGGCGGCCTGCGCCTCGGCCCGCACCCGGTCGGCGGTGTCCTGCGCCTCCGTCTTCAGCCGCTCCGCCTCGGCCGCGGCCTCCGAACGCAGGCGTACGGCGACGGCCTCGCCCTCCGCGCGGGACGCCGAGGCGTCGGCGGCGGCCTCGGTGCGCAGCCGCTCCGCCTCGGCCTCGGCCTGCTGCTGGAGCGTACGGATCCGCTCGGCGGCCTCGGTGCGCAGCCGCTCGGTCTCCTCGGCGGCCTCGCGGCGGATGCCGGCGGCCTCCTCGCGGGCCTCGGACAGCGCCTGCTCGGCGGCGGTCAGCCGCTGATCGGCCTCGGCGTGCAGCCGGGTCAGCTCCTCGGCCGCTTCCGTGCGCCGGGCCGCGACCGCCTGATCGGTCTCCTCGCGCAGCTCGCGCGCGGCCCGCTCGGCCTCCGTCGTGGTCTTCTCGGCCTGCTCGGCGGCCTCGGCACGGTGCCGCTCGGCCTCCTTGCGGGTGCGCTCCAGGGTCTCCTCGGCCTGCCGGCGCAGCGTCGTCGCCCGTTCGATGGCCTCCGTACGGACCTTCTCGCTGTCCGTCGTGGCCGCCTGGCGCAGCTCGTCCGCGTCCGCCTTGGCCTTGGCCAGCAGTTCCTCGGCGGAGCCGGCCGCCTCCTCGATCTGCTGGACCGCCTCGCGCCGGGCCTCGGCCCGGATGCTCTCGCCCTCGGCGACCGCGTCGGCCCGCAGCTGCTCGGCCTCGCCGCGCAGCCGGCGGGCCTCCTCCTGCAACTCGACCGTCTTGGCCCGGTACTCCTTGGTGTCGTCCTTCGCCGCGCCCTTGAGCTGCTCGGCGATGTCGTGCGCCTCGGCGCGCAGCCGGTCCGCCTCGGTCTCCGCCTCGGTACGGATCCGCTCGGCCTCCTCGGCCGCCGCCTTGGTGGTCCGCTTGGCCTCCTCGGCCGCCTTGTTGAGGACGTCCTCGGCGGTCTTCGCGGCCTTCGACAGCTGGGAGGCCGCCTCCTCGGCGGTGGCCGTACGGGCCTTCTCGCCGGCCTCGGCGACGATCTTCTCGGCCTCGGTGCGGGCGTCGGCGACGACCTGCTCGGCCTCCGCCTTGGTGTTCTCGGCGTCCTTCGTGGCCTCGCTGACCAGCCGCGCGACCTGCTCCTTGGCGGTGCGCGTGCGCTGCTCGTTGGTCGCCTCCGCGCCGGCCAGCGCCTTGGCGGCGGTCTCCTTCGCCTCGGTGACGAGCTTCTCCGCCTCGCTGCGCGCCTCGCGCAGCGCCGTGTCGGCCTCGGACATCCGCTGCTCGGCGGCCCGGCTCAGCTCACCGGCCTGCCGGCGGGCCGCGTCCGACTCGGACGCGGTGGAGGTGCGCAGCTGCTCGGCGTGGTCGGTGGCCTCCTGGGCCTGCGTGGAGGCGGCGTTCAGCAGCCGTTCGGCGTCGGCGCGGGCCCGGCGCAGCACCTGCTCGGCCTCGGCGCGGGTGCTCTCGGCCTCGGCCTGGAGCCGCTGCCGGGCCGCGGCGGTCAGCCGCTCGGCCTCGGTGCGGGCGGCGGCCATGGCCTGCTCCGCCTCGGCGCGTGACTCGTCGAGCAGCCGGCGGGCCTGCGACTCGGAACGGGCGCGCAGCTGCTCCGCCCACGCCACGTTCTCGTTGACGTGCGACTCGACGGTCTGCCGGCGCTCGGCCAGCTCCTGGTCCAGCTGCTGGCGGCGGGTGACCGCCTCCTGGTGCAGCTCCGCCTGGAGCCGGGCGGCCTGCTCGGCGTGCTCCTGGAGGATGCGCTGGGTCTGCGCGCGGACCTGGCTCAGCTCGCGCTCGGCGTCCTGGCGCAGCTGGTCGGCCTGCATCTGGGCGTTGCGCAGCATCTGCTCGGCCTGGTAGCCGAGGTCACCGCCGTCGTAGGCGGGCCGGGACATGACGGTGCGCCGCGCCTCGTGCAGCTTGGCGCGCAGCACCTCGACCTGGTAGCCGAGGTCCTCGGCGTGCTGGATCGCCTTTTCCCGCTCGGTCTTCAGCCGCTTCATCTCGGCCTCGAACCGAGAGAGGTGGTCGACGTCAGCCGCCGGCTCTCGCTCCTGGCTCTCGTAGCCCCGCACTGCGCGGTCCCATCCGTCCCCTGGTCGCAAGTTTCTCCGAACGAGCTCCGTCCGTCCGCCGAACGGGGCCCCCGGGGAATGGTGTCAGATCAACGGCGGAGCGCGGGCTGCCGCCCCGGCGCTCGTCCCCCGAAACCCGGACCCCGGTGGTCCTTCCGGCAAAGGAGGAATCGTACGCCCACAGGGCGTGCCGCACGGTGTCCGGTGCAGGCGACCGCAAGGTGCCGGAAGGTCCTCGTAGCGGAGCTACCAGGGCCTTTGGCAACGCGGCGAGCGTGCGTGCCAGACGTCGCGCGGCAGATGCCACCTTTGACGGCAGGACCGGGCCGCCCCGCCTTCCGGGGCGACCGGTCCCAACCCTACCGGCCCTTATGTACGCGGGTCAGTGCCCAGGTGACTCAACAGGCGCCGAAGTGACCAGTTCTGTCAGTACGCCGTGGCAGTCCTTCGGGTGCAGGAAGGTGATGCGCGACCCCATGGAGCCGCGCCGTGGCTCTTCGTACAGGACGCGTACGCCCTTGCCGCGGATGTCCGCGGCGTCCGCGTCCACGTCCGCCGTGCCGAAGGCGATGTGGTGCACGCCCTCGCCGTTCTTCGCCAGCCACTTCCCGACCGGGGAGTCCTCCCGGACCGGTTCCAGCAGCTGGAGGTACGAAGCGCCGCCGTCGGACGTATCGTTGATCTTGAGCATGGCCTCGCGTACGCCCTGTTCCTCGTTGACCTCGGTGTGGAAGACCTCGAAGCCGTACGTGGCCCGGTAGAACTCGACCGTTGCGTCGAGGTCATGACAGGCAATCCCGATGTGGTCGATTCGCGTCAGCATGGAATCAGTGGAGCGCTCCGGAGGTGGTTACGCAACGTGCGCGCGATCACACCGAAAGGCCGATGACGGCCGTGAGCGCCTCTCAGTACATTCGATGTAAACCCTCGTTCACTCCTCAGCTTCTGTGCAGCTGGAAGGGGATCGCACCTCATGTCCGCTACGAACAGCACGACCTCCGTCATCGTCGCAGGTGCCCGGACTCCGATGGGACGGCTGCTCGGCTCGCTCAAGTCCTTCTCGGGAGCCGACCTCGGCGGCTTCGCGATCAAGGCCGCCCTCGACCGTGCGGGGATCGGCGGCGACCAGGTCCAGTACGTGATCATGGGGCAGGTGCTCCAGGCCGGGGCGGGGCAGATCCCGGCCCGGCAGGCCGCGGTCAAGGCCGGCATCCCCATGAGCGTGCCGGCGCTCACCGTCAACAAGGTCTGCCTGTCCGGGCTCGACGCCATCGCCCTCGCCGATCAGCTGATCCGCGCGGGTGAGTTCGACATCGTGGTGGCCGGCGGCCAGGAGTCCATGACCAACGCCCCCCACCTGCTCCCGAAGTCCCGCGAGGGCTACAAGTACGGCGCGGTCGAAGTGCTCGACGCCATGGCCCACGACGGCCTGACCGACCCGTGGGAGGCCATTCCCATGGGCGAGTCCACCGAGAAGCACAACACGCGCCTCGGCATCGGCCGCCCGGCGCAGGACGAGGTCGCCGCCCTCTCCCACCAGCGGGCCGCCGCCGCCCAGAAGAACGGCGTCTTCGAGGCCGAGATCACCCCGGTGGAGATCCCGCAGCGCAAGGGCGACCCGGTCCTGTTCAGCGAGGACGAGGGCATCCGCGGCGACACCACCGTTCAGACGCTCGGCCGGCTGCGCCCGGCCTTCACCAAGGACGGCACGATCACCGCGGGCAGCTCCTCGCAGATCTCGGACGGCGCCGCGGCCGTCGTCGTCATGAGCAGGGCCAAGGCCGAGGAACTGGGTCTCGACTGGCTCGCGGAGATCGGCGCGCACGGGAACGTGGCGGGCCCGGACAACAGCCTCCAGTCGCAGCCGTCGAACGCGATCCGGCAGGCCCTGAAGAAGGACGGCCTGGACGTCTCCGACCTCGATCTGATCGAGATCAACGAGGCATTCGCCGCCGTGGCCGTCCAGTCAATGAAGGACCTCGGCGTATCCACCGAAAAGGTGAACGTCAACGGGGGTGCCATCGCCCTCGGCCACCCGATCGGCATGTCCGGCGCCCGGCTCGTGCTGCACCTGGCGCTGGAGCTGAAGCGCCGCGGCGGCGGGGTCGGCGCCGCCGCCCTGTGCGGGGGCGGCGGTCAGGGTGACGCGCTGATCGTGCGGGTGCCGAGGGCCTGAGTCCGCCCGTACGGCACAAGGCCGCGGGCACGTCGAGCGAGCGAACGGAGCAGCGATGCAGGACGTCTCCTCTCTGGTGGCCCAGGCCAGGGACGGCCGGCCGCGGGCCGTGGCCCGGCTGATCTCCCTGGTGGAGGGGGCGTCCCCGCAGCTCAGGGAGGTCATGGCGGCGCTCGCGCCGCTGACCGGCACCGCGTACGTGGTCGGCCTCACCGGTTCCCCGGGCGTCGGCAAGTCGACGACGACGTCGGCGCTGGTGGCGGCCTACCGCAAGGAGGGCCGGCGGGTCGGCGTGCTGGCCGTCGACCCCTCCTCCCCGTTCTCCGGCGGGGCGCTGCTCGGCGACCGGGTGCGCATGTCGGAGCACGCCTCCGACCCCGGCGTCTACATCCGCTCCATGGCCACCCGCGGCCACCTCGGCGGCCTCGCCTGGGCCGCCCCGCAGGCGATCCGCGTCCTGGACGCGGCGGGCTGCGACGTGATCCTCGTCGAGACGGTCGGCGTCGGCCAGTCCGAGGTGGAGATCGCCTCCCAGGCCGACACGTCCGTCGTCCTGCTCGCCCCCGGGATGGGCGACGGCATCCAGGCGGCGAAGGCGGGGATCCTGGAGATCGGTGACGTGTACGTCGTCAACAAGGCCGACCGGGACGGCGCCGACGCCACGGCCCGGGAACTGAACCACATGCTCGGCCTCGGCGAGTCCCGCGGCCCCGGCGACTGGCGCCCGCCCATCGTGAAGACGGTCGCCTCCCGCGCGGAGGGCATCGACGAGGTCGTGGAGGCGCTGGAGAAGCACCGGGCCTGGATGGAGGAGCGGGGCGTGCTGGCCGAACGCCGACTGGCCCGCGCCGCCCGCGAGGTCGAGACGATCGCCGTCACGGCCCTGCGCGAACGCATCGGCGGCCTGCCCGGCGACCGCCACCTGACCGCCCTCGCGGAACGGATCGTCGCGGGCGAACTGGACCCGTACGGCGCCGCGGACCAACTGGTGGCGGACCTCACGGAGAGCTGACGCGCGGCTGCCCGCGTGGTGCGGGCCGCCGAGGGCGGTGACGGGGTCGCCACGCCGGTCGGCCGCCTTTCGCGGTCGTCGGCCACGGCGGGCCCTGGCCCGCGGGCGAGGCCGCGTCGGGCACGCGTCAGGGCGGGCGGGGCCAGGCCCCCTCCGACACCCCGCCCGGCGAGCTACGCCCCGGGCAGGCCGCGAGCCACGAGCCGCGGGGCGAGGACCGGGGCGAGGACCGGGCGTGCGGGCGGGGGTGTGCTCGGCGGCGGGAGTGTCGGTCCGGTGGTCCGGTGGTCCGGTGGTCCGGTGGTCCGGTGGTGCGGTGGCCGGGGCGGGCGCCGGGCGGGGCGGGTGCCCGTCGTCTGCGGCCGGGGGCGCGGGCCAGGGCGTACCGGACACCGGCCGACCCCGGCCGCACGGCGGCGGAGCGGGCGCTCGCCGACCCCGGCCGTGCCGGTGCCTGCCGGGCGCGTCGTCGGGATGTCGGGGCTGCTGGTACGTTGAGCCGCATGTTCCTCTCCTTGGCGTAGTGCGCACCGTGGCCGCGCGTACCGTGCCCGGTCCCTCGTGACCGCCGGCCTGCGCGGCGTCCCGGTGTCCCCCGCCACGCCCGCCTTGAGGAACCCCACTCATGTCCGCGCCCGCTTCGTCGCGCCCCGCCGCCCTCCCGCGGCCGTCGTACGCCGCCGTCCTGCGCGTCCCGCACGCGCGCCGTACCTTCGCCGCCGCCCTCGTCGCCCGCCTGTCGTACGGCACGGTGTCGCTGTCTGTGCTGCTCTCCGTCACCCGGGCCACCGGGTCGTACGCCGTCGCGGGCGCGGTGATGGGCCTGTTCGGCGCCGCGACCGTCTTCCTGCTGCCCGTGCGGGCGGCCCTGGTGGACCGGTACGGCCCGCGCCGGGCCCTCGTCCCCATGGCGTCGGTGTACGGCGTCCTGCTGTGCGCCCTGGCGGCGCTGACCTGGCGCCCCGGGGCGTCGGCGGCGGCGATCGGCGTGGCCGCCGCCCTCGCGGGCGCCTGCGCGCCGCCGCTGGGGCCCACCATGCGCGCCCTGTGGGCCGAACTCGTCGCCGACCGGCGGCTGCTGCAACGGGCGTACAGCCTGGACGGGGTCGCCGAGGAACTGTTGTTCGTGACCGGTCCCGTGCTGGTCGGCGCGCTGCTGCCGTACGCGCCGCCGGCCGGCGGCGTGCTGCTGAGCGCCGTGCTGAACGTGGCGGGCACGCTCGTGTTCATGGCGTCCCCGGCGGTGGCCGGCCCGCGGGCCAGGGCCGCCGCCCACCGGGACCGGCCGCGGCGCCGGTTCGCGGGCGGCCGGGGACTGCCGGCCCCCGTCGTGGTGGCCGCGGCCGTCGGGCTCGTGCTGAGCGCGGTGGAGCTGCTGGTGATGGCCTTCGTGACGCGCCACGCGTACGACGACGCCGTGGTGCCCTGGATGCTGGCCGCGCTCTCGGCGGGCAGCGCGCTGGGCGGGCTGCTGAACGGCGCCGTCGACTGGCGGGCCCCCGCCCGGGTACGCCTGCCGTGGTGCGCGGCGGGCCTCGGCGGCGTGGTGGCCGCGGCGGGCCTCGCACCGGGCCTGGTCACGCTCACCGCCGCCATGGCCTGTGCGGGCGTCTTCATCGCCCCCGCGCTGACGACCGCGTACCTGCTGGCGGACGAGACGGCCGCGGCGGGGCACCGGACCCGGGCGGGGGCCTGGGTGAACACGGCCGTCAACGCCGGGAGTTCGAGCGGCGCGCCGCTCGCCGGGCTGCTCGTCGGGCGGCTGCCGCTCGGGATGTGCTTCCTGCTGACGGGCGTGGTGACCGCCGTGGCCGCGCTGGGCGCGGTCCGGCGTGCCGCGGCGGACGGGACCTGAACCGGCCCGGCCCGCCGTCCGGCCGCCCGCGGGTTCAGGGGCGGCCCCGCTGGCCCCTCAGGTGCTCGGCGATCGGCTTCAGGCCCTTCTCCAGCTCCACCAGGGACTCCGGCGCCAGCAGGTCGATGAAGTGCCTGCGCACCGATGCCACGTGATGCGGCGCGACCTTCCGCATCGTCTCCATGCCGCGCTCGGTCAGCACGGCGTACAGCCCCCGCCGGTCGGACTCGCAGTTCTCGCGCCGCACCAGGCCGGCGTTCTCCAGACGGGTGATCTGGTGCGAGAGCCGGCTCTTGGACTGGAGGGTGGCGGACGCGAGGTCGCTCATCCGCATCCGCACGTCCTCGGACTCGGAGAGATTCACCAGGATCTCGTAGTCGTTCATCGTCAGTCCGAACGGCTGCAGATCCTTTTCGAGCTGGTACGTCAACAGCTTGTTGACCTCCAGGTGGGTGCGCCAGGCGCACTGCTCCGCATCGGTCAGCCAGCGCGTGGCCGTCTCGGTCTCCATGAATGAAGTCTACCTAAGAAGTTGAAAGGCGAACTAATGGGAGTGGCGTGTTCCTGGGCACGCGTTCGACATCACACTCCGCAGACTATCGCTCACAGCCCGAAGCGGCGCTGGAGGTCCCCCAGCTGTCCGGGCAGGCGTGGTGCGCCCTGCCCCGGTCCATGACCGCCGGACGCCCCGCCGCCGGGCACCCCGGGCTCGTGCGGAACGGCCCCCGTGAACTGCTCCTCCATCAGTTTCTCGGTCGACTGGAGCAGTACCGTGCCGGCGCCCACGAACTCGAACTGGTGCTCCTCCCCGGAGGCCCCGCCGAGGCCCGTCATCGCGCGCAGGCCGCCCATGACACCGGTCAGGTACCCGTGGTCGTAGTGGTGGCACGGGGAGGGGCAGTCGGCCCAGCCGACCAGTGCCTGCGGGTCCACCCGGAGCGGGGGCTCCATGAAGACCACCGGACCGTTGGACGCCGCCACGAACTTCCCGGTTCCGATGAGGGTCAGAAACCCGGGCACGATCGACTGTTTGAGCGCAAGAGTCGGCTGAAACGCGAGCAGGTTGCCCGCGCGAATGGTCAGATTGCCGTCGTCCAGGTCGAACGAATTGACATCGAAGGCCCGGTCGGCGAGCAGCATCTTGCCCGAGCCCTCCGCCACCACCCAGTCGCTCGCGTGCAACGGCGAATGGAACGACGTGCGCACCAGCCGGTCCAGCCGTCCGTGCCCGATGCCGTTGAACTCGATCGCCCCGTAGTAGGCGATCATCTTCCCCTTCTGCAGGAACCACTGCCCGCTCAACAGCTCCACGCAGAAGGTGTAGCTGTTGACGTTGTCGTCGGCGGGCAGCGTCATCGGGTCGTACACCACCGGCCCGGCGCCCGGACCTCCGTAGCCGCTCACAGCTTCTCCTCCGAGGCCTGGACGTACACCGTGCCGTTCCCGCTCAGCTCCAGCTGGAACGCCTCGCCGCTGCCGCGGCCCACCATCTCGCGCCAGCCCAGGGCGGTGGACAGCTTGTTGCGTACGTCGCCGTGGTGGGCGACGTACGCCTGCGGGTCCACGTGCACCGGACGCTGCGGCGTGATCGCCAGCTCGAACACCCCGCCGTGCGCCATCACGGCCACCGCCCCGTGCCCCTTGAGCGTCGTGGTGAACAGCCCCTGCCCGGTGACCTGCCCGCGCACCATCCCCATGACCCCGCCCTGGGAGCCCATGAACATCGTCCCCTGCTGGAGCGTGCCCTCGAAGGCGAGCAGCCGGTCCGCCTCCACGTACAGGGTGTCGCCGGCGAGGTTGATCACCTGCACGTGGTGGCCGCCGTGCCCGAAGAACACGGTGCCGCTGCCCTCGACGGACATCAGCGGGGTGGCCTCGCCCGCCACCCGGCGGCCGAGCATCGACATCAGACCGCCCTGGCCGCCCTGGATGTTGGGCGTGAAGGAGACGTCGCCCCGGTAGGCGAGCATGGCGCCGCGCTGGCTGTACAGCCGCCGGCCGGGCACCACGGTGGCCTCCACCATCTTCGAATTGACCTCGCGCAGCCCCATCTCACACATCCCCCGCGACGGTGTTGCGCTCACTCGGCTGCACGTACACCAGGCCGTTCCCCTCGAACCGGATCTGGAACGCCTCGCCGCCGCCCTCGCCGAGGAAGGTGCGGAAGGTCACCCCCGACTGGAAGGTCTGCCGCACGTCGCCCTGGTGGGCGATGTAGGCGCCGGGGTCGACGACCAGCGGGTACTGCGGGCTGACCCGCAGCACCACCGCCGGCCCGTCCGACATGATCGCGGCCTGTCCGCGGCCCTCGACGGTGGTCGTGAACAGCCCGTTGCCCTGCGAGGCGCCCCGCAGGCCGGTGAACGTCGTCCCCGTGCGCAGCCCGGCATCGGTCGCGAGCAGATTGCTCGACTCCACGTACAGCTTGTCCCCCTGGAGATCGACGAGGTTGATCTCCGCGGCCCGGTCCGCGAACCAGCACGTGCCGTGCCCCTTCACCTCCATCACGGTCATCTGCTCACCGGTGATCCGCCGGGTCACCATGCCGCGCAGCCCCTCACCGCCCCCGGTCAGCTTCTTGAAACTCATCCGCCCGTCGTACGCGACCATCGCCCCGTTCTTCGCCTTCACGGCGTCCCCGGTCATGTCGACGGCGAGCACCCTGCTGCCTTCAAGTCGAAACATCGCCACCCGGCGACGGTAGCGGGCGCGCGCCTGGCCGGGGAGGGGTTCGGGCCGACGACGCGGCGCGCCGGGCTCCCCGGCGGGAGACCGGCGCGCCGGACGGGACCGTCGCCCGGGTGGCACCGCGCCCGCGGTCGGCCCCCCTCCCGAGTGCGTCTCCGCGGTTTGCCACAATGGGTGGATGTTTGTGCTTGCGTTCACAAACCGGCGCCGCACGACCTGCCGACCCCACTCCCACCGAAGGTGACCCGTGGACATCAAGACCGCCACCGCCCTCCGCCGCCTCCGCCTGGTCTCCGCCCCCGAGGCCGTGTCCTTCCTCCTCCTGCTGATCTGCTCCGTGCTGAAGCGGACCACGGACTTCAACGCGGTGCCCGTGATGGGCTCGATCCACGGCGTCCTGTTCATCCTGTACGTGATCTTCTGGGCCGACGCCTGGAACCGCGCCAAGTGGAGCCTGAAGACCGCCGCCCTCTACTTCGTCCTCTCGGTCCTGCCCACCGGCGGCTTCTTCGCCGAGCGCAAGCTGCGCCGGGCGGCCGAGGACGCGGTGATCGCCGCCCGCGCCCGCAAGGAAGGGGTGGTCAACGCATGATCGTCGCCTTCTCCGTGACACCGCTGGGCGTCGGCGAGGACGTCGGGGAGTACGTCGCCGACGCCGTCCGCGTCGTGCGCGAGTCCGGGCTGCCCAACCGCACCGACGCCATGTTCACCTCCGTCGAAGGGGAGTGGGACGAGGTCATGGACGTCGTGAAGCGTGCCGTCGCCGTCGTGCAGGAGCGCGCGCCGCGCGTGTCCCTGGTGGTCAAGGCGGACATCAGGCCCGGTGTCACCGACGGCCTCACCTCCAAGGTCGAGACCGTGGAGCGCCACCTGGCCGGCTGAGCCCGGCCACCCGGCCCACGAGAAATCCGGCCCACGAGAAATCCGGCCCACGAGAAACCCCGGCCCACGAGAAACCCCGGCCCGCGAGAAACCCCGGCCCGCGAGAAACCCCGGCCCACGAAAACCCCGGCCCACGGGAACTGCGGCCCACCGGAACCCCGGCCCCTCCAGGGCCGGGGTTCTTCATCTCCCGCCGTACTCCCGCCTGTTCAATAGTTTGAGCGATCGCTCAAACGGGTGTACGTTGCCGTCGGGTGGTTGAGCGATCGCTCAACTGCGGTCCGGCTTGGGGGAATCAGGTGGGGCTCTACGCGGAGACACGTGTACGTGCCGGTCTCGACGCGCTCTGGGACCGTACGCAGGATCCCGTCCAGCGCCGCCGCTGGGACCTGCGGTTCACCCGGATCACCCGCATCCCGGGCGCCGAGGACGGACCCCGGCGGTTCCGGTACGCCACGCGCGTGCTGCCCTTCCTCACGGTCTCCGGCATCGGCATCACGGCCGGGCAGAAGGAGCGGCCCGACGGCAGCCGCGCCTCCGCCCTGCGCTTCGCCTCCGCGCACCCGCTCTCCCCGATCACAGAGGGCGGCGGCTACCTCCGCTACGTCCCCGACGGCGACGGCGTCCGCTTCCTCACCGGCTACGACTACCGCCCCCGCGGGGGCGCCCTCGGCGTGGTCGCCGACCGGCTGCTGCTGCGCCCGCTGATGGCCTGGGCGACGGCCTGGTCCTTCGACCGGCTGCGGCTGTGGCTGGAGCGCGGGATCACCCCCGAGCGCGCCCTGCTGAACTGGCTGGCCGAGCTGCTGGTCCGGGCCCTCCTGCTCACCGCGGGCGGCACCGGCCTCGCGCTCGGCTCCCCGGGCGGCCCGTTCGGCGCGCTGGGCCCCGCCGTGGCGTACCTGTGCCCGCTGCTCCTGCTCGTCGCCATGTCCCTCGCGCTGTTCAAGGCGCCCCTGCCCGGCACCCCCGCCGCCCGCCGCTGCCTGCGCACCCCGCCCGCACGCGCGCGTGCCCCGCGCCTGCTGTGCTCGTTGGAGAGCCCTTCATGACGTTCCCCGGAGCACCCGTCGTGACGGCGGCGGCCCCCGCGGCAGGCCGGCGACACCCCCGCCGGCGTCCGGTACGCCGGGAGGCGCGCGCATGAGTCCGGAGACGGCGAAGTCCCTGGAGACGAAGACCAAGCTCCTTCAGGGCGCGTTGCGGACCCTCACCGAACAGGGCATCGCCGGGACGTCGGCCCGTACGGTCGCGGCGGCGGCCGGGGTCAACCAGGCGCTCGTCTTCTACCACTTCGGCTCGGTGGACGAACTCCTCGCCGCCGCCTGCCGCTACGGCGCCGAGCAGGCGGTCTCCCGGTACCGCACCCGCCTCGCCGCCGTCACCTCGCTCGCCGACCTGCTGGCCGTCGGCCGCGCCGTCCACGAGCAGGAACGGGCCGACGGCCAGGTCGCGTTGCTCGGCCAGCTGCTGGCCGGCGCCCAGACCCACGCGGCCCTCGGCCCGGCCACGGCGGCCGGCCTCGACCTGTGGATCACCGAGATCGAAGCGGTCCTCACCCGGGTCCTGGCGGCCACCCCGCTCGCCGGTCTGACCGACCCCGCGGGCCTGGCCCGTGCGGTCGCCGCCGCCTTCGTGGGCATCGAGCTGTACGAGGGGGTGGACGACCGGGGCGCCCAGGCGGCCCTGGACGCCCTGGAACAACTCGGTGCCCTGGTGGCCGCGCTGGACGAACTCGGCCCGGTCGCCCAGCGCGCGGTCCGTCACCATCTGCGCCGCACGGGCCGCCGCTGAACCGGCGCCGGGTGAACCGACACCGGGTGAACCGACACCGGGTGACCGACGCCGGGCAGCCGCCCGTGCTCGTGGCCGGCGACGGGGCTCGTGCGGGGATGTGCGGCGGGGCCGCGGCGGGGCCGGTGCGGGGGAACGGGACCTGGCGCGCGGCGGGTCCGTGCGGGGACGTGGGCCGTGGTCCGGGGTGGGTCCGTGCGGGGAAGCGTCCGGCGTCCCGGCCTACCGCGGCTCTCCCGAGGCCAGCGCGATGCCCAGCGGAGTCCGTTCGTACAGCACCTCGTGGCCGTAGCGGCGCGCGGTCAGCAGGCCGGAGCCGCGCAGCACCGACAGGTGCGCGGACACCGAGGACGGGGCGAGCCCGAGGCGGCGGGCGAGCACCGTCGTGGACGACGGCTCGTCGAGCGCGCCGAGCACGGCGGCCCGGCCCCGCCCCAGCAGCCGTACCAGCGAGTCGGGGGCGTGGCCGGTCGGCCCGGACCACAGGCCGCCGATGCCGCGGGCCGGGTAGACCAGGGCGGGCTGCCAGGGCGGGTCGAAGTCGCTGACGACGTGCGGCCAGACGAACACGCTCGGCATCAGCACCAGACCCCGCCCCTCAAGCCGCCGCTCGTGCCGGCCGGGCGACGCCACGCTCAGCGTGCCGCCCTGCCAACTGCACCGCTCGCTGATCTCCGGCAGCAGCCCGCCGAGACCGACCTGGGCGAACCGCCTGGAGTGGAAGGCGATGTCCGCCTCCAGCAGTGCGCGCAGCCGCGGCCAGTCGGGGGCGATCAGCACCTGCCAGACCTCCTCCAGGGCGTCCGCCAGCTCCCGGATCATCCGGGCGGGGTCGGCCAGCCAGGCCCGGCCGTACGGCGACCAGGACGCACCCGGGGTCGCCGCGAGCGACCGGGCGGTGTCCTCGCGGGCCGCCGCCGGATCGGCCGCGCGCACGGCCGCGATCTCCTCCTCGAAGGTGGCCGCCGGGCCGATCGGGGGCGGCCCGAACCAGTCCGGCGTATGGCCGTGGCGCGGCATCAGCAGCCACAGCGGGGTCAGGTCGAGGCCGGCCGCGGCCGTGCGGATGCGCCGCAGCCAGGGCGTGTGGTAGCCGTGCCGGCCCGGGAGCTTGAGCGTGCGCACCGCCTGGTGCGTCTCCCACAGGGGCGACACCGCGAACCGGCACCGCAGGAAGTCGATCTCCTCGAAGTGCAGCAGTGACGGCATGGCGCTCCTCCCGGGGCGACGGCGTGGGCATGCGGTGCGTACCGCCGACGGGGTTCGGCGGTGCACCGATTCGGGGGCACTGATTCGGCGGACACCGAATCTCTACGCCGTCGGCCCGTCCGCGTGCACGCTGCCGAGCGTGACATCGGACCAGCACCTGCCGGCAGCCCGGCACCTGCCATCGGATCAGCACCTGCTGCCGGACCCATCGGATCAGCACCTGCTGCCGGACCCATCGGACCGGCACCCGCCGCCGGACCCACCCGTACCACTTGACCAGCACATACCGCCAGACCCCCAGGCACCGCCCGCGCCGCCCGGGTCCGCCGTACCGCCCGGGTCCGCCGCGCCGGCCGTCTCGCCCGCCGGGTACGCCCGGGTCTTCGCCGTGCCCGAGTTCCGGACCGTCTTCGCCGCCCACACGCTGTCCATGCTCGGCGTGATCGTCAGCGAGGTCGCGCTGTCGGTGCTCGTCTACGACCTCACCGGCTCGCCCCTGCTGAGCGCGCTGGCCTTCGCGCTCGGCTTCCTGCCGTACGTGGTGGGCGGCACGCTGCTCGCCGGGGTCGCCGACCGCTTCCCGGCCCGCCGGGTGCTGGTCGGGTGCGATCTGGTGTGCGCGGGGTGCGTCGCGGTCATGGCGCTGCCCGGGACCGGCATCGGCGCGCTGCTCGCGCTGCGCTGCTGCCTCGCCGTCGTCGCCCCGGTGTTCTCCGGGACCCGCATGGCGACCCTCGCCGACGTCCTCGGCGGCGGCGATCTGTTCGTGCTCGGCCGTTCGCTGCTGCGGATCGTGGCGCAGAGCGCCCTGCTCGTCGGGTACGGGCTGGGCGGGCTGCTGCTCACCGTCCTCTCGCCCCGGCACGCGCTGCTGATCACCGTCGGCACCTTCCTCTGCTCGGCCCTGCTGCTGCGCCTCGGCACCCGCGGGCGGCCCGCGCGGGCCCGGGGCACGGACGCGCCCGGCGACGCCCGCGCCGGAGTCCGGCGGCTGTTCGCCGACCGGCGGGTGCGCGTGCTGCTGCTCCTGTTCTGGCTGCCGGCGATGTTCTCCGTCGTCCCGGAGGCGCTGGCCGCCCCGTACGCGGACGCGCTCGGCGCGGGATCCGCCGGACTCGGCCTGCTGATGTGCGCGCTGCCGGTCGGGACGGTCCTGGGCGAGCTGTACGCGGGCGCGCGGCTGCGCCCGGCCGCCCGGGAGCGGATCGCGCAGCCGCTGGTCTGCCTGACCCTGCTGCCCTACCTCGGCTACCTGCTGCGCCCCGGCATCGTGGCCTCGCTGCTGCTCCTGCTGGCCGCGGGCGCCGGGTCCGCGTACACGCTCGGCCTGGACCAGCGGTTCGTCCGGGCCGTGCCGGAGGAGCTGCGCGGCCGGGCGATGACCGTGCTGAGCGCGGGGCTGATGACCGTCCAGGGCGTGGGCATGGCGCTGGCGGGCGTGGCGGCCGAGGCGGCGGGGGTGCGGGCGACCGTCGCCGGGGCCGGAGCGCTGGGGGTGGTGAGCGGCTGCGCGCTGGCGCTGGCGTACCGGGCGACCGAAAGCCGAGACGGAGCTGACCGGCATATGACCGGCCGGTAGGGTCGAGAGCGTGCCGAAGCCTCTCAGCCTCCCCTTCGACCCCATCGCGCGTGCCGACGACCTCTGGCGGCAGCGATGGGGGAACGTGCCGTCGATGCCCGCGATCACCTCGATCATGCGGGCCCACCAGATCCTGCTCGCCGAGGTCGACGCCGTGGTGAAGCCGTACGGGCTGACGTTCGCACGTTACGAGGCGCTGGTGCTGCTCACCTTCTCCAAGGCGGGCGAACTGCCGATGTCGAAGATCGGCGAGCGGCTCATGGTGCACCCGACGTCGGTGACGAACACCGTCGACCGGCTGGTGCGCTCGGGGCTGGTGGACAAGCGGCCCAACCCGAACGACGGGCGCGGCACGCTCGCCGTGATCACCGAGAAGGGGCGCGAGGTCGTCGAGGCGGCCACCAAGGACCTCATGGCCATGGACTTCGGGCTCGGTGCGTACGACGCGCAGGAGTGCGCGGAGATCTTCGCGATGCTCAGGCCGCTGCGGGTGGCCGCGCACGATTTCGAGGAGTGACCCGGGGCAAGATCTCCCGGATCGGGTCGATACGCTCGTCCCCATGAAAAAGAGCGTGCTGACCCGCTACCGCGTCATGGCCTACGTCACGGGTGTGCTGCTGGTCCTGCTGTGCCTCGGCATGATCGGGAAATACCTCCTGCACGTCGACGGCGCCGCACAGTTCACCATGATGGTCGCCATCGCACACGGCTGGCTGTACGTGGTCTACCTGGTCTGCGCCTTCGACCTCGGCTCCAAGGCGAAGTGGCCGGTCGCCAAGCAGCTGTGGGTGCTGCTGGCGGGGACCGTGCCCACGGCGGCCTTCTTCGTGGAGCGCAGGATCAGCCACGAGCTGGAGGCCAGGGTCGCCGAGGCCGCACCGGCGGTCGCGTCCAAGGTCTGACCCGGGGCGCCGCGGCACGATTGCGCCGGCGCCCGTGCGTCACGGGCGCCGTTCCCTGTGGCATCCGCCTCACAGCCGTCGACAGTTACTAGGACGTCCTAGTAAATTTGTCCGTATGGATGCTCACGGTATTGAGGAGGGCCGCAGCCGCTGGCAGGCCCGGTACGACGCCGCGCGCAAGCGCGACGCTGATTTCACCACGCTCTCCGGCGATCCCGTGGAGCCGGTGTACGGGCCGCGGCCCGGAGACACCTACCAGGGGTTCGAGCGGATCGGCTGGCCGGGGGAGTACCCCTTCACCCGCGGCCTGTATCCCACCGGCTACCGGGGGCGCACCTGGACGATCCGCCAGTTCGCCGGGTTCGGCAACGCGGAGCAGACCAACGAGCGCTACAAGATGATCCTGGCGGCGGGCGGCGGCGGGCTCTCCGTCGCCTTCGACATGCCCACGCTGATGGGCCGCGACTCCGACGACCCGCGTTCGCTCGGCGAGGTCGGCCACTGCGGGGTGGCCGTCGACTCGGCGGCGGACATGGAGGTCCTGTTCAAGGACATCCCACTGGGCGACGTCACGACCTCGATGACGATCAGCGGACCCGCCGTACCCGTCTTCTGCATGTACCTGGTCGCCGCCGAGCGGCAGGGGGTCGACCCGGGCGTCCTGAACGGCACGCTCCAGACCGACATCTTCAAGGAGTACATCGCCCAGAAGGAGTGGCTGTTCCAGCCCGAGCCGCACCTGCGGCTGATCGGCGACCTGATGGAGTACTGCGCGGCCGGCATCCCCGCCTACAAGCCGCTGTCCGTCTCCGGCTACCACATCCGCGAGGCCGGGTCCACGGCCGCCCAGGAACTGGCGTACACGCTGGCGGACGGGTTCGGGTACGTGGAGCTGGGCCTCTCGCGCGGCCTCGACGTCGACGTCTTCGCGCCGGGCCTGTCCTTCTTCTTCGACGCGCACGTCGACTTCTTCGAGGAGATCGCCAAGTTCCGCGCGGCACGCCGGATCTGGGCCCGGTGGCTGCGGGACGTGTACGGGGCGCGGACCGAGAAGGCCCAGTGGCTGCGGTTCCACACGCAGACCGCCGGGGTGTCGCTGACCGCCCAGCAGCCCTACAACAACGTGGTGCGCACCGCCGTGGAGGCGCTGGCCGCCGTGCTCGGCGGGACCAACTCGCTGCACACCAACGCGCTGGACGAGACCCTCGCGCTGCCGAGCGAGCAGGCCGCCGAGATCGCGCTGCGCACCCAGCAGGTGCTCATGGAGGAGACCGGCGTCGCCAACGTGGCCGACCCGCTGGGCGGTTCGTGGTACGTGGAGCAGCTGACGGACCGGATCGAGGCCGACGCCGAGAAGATCTTCGAACAGATAAAGGAGCGGGGGCTGCGGGCGCACCCCGACGGCCGCCACCCGATCGGACCGGTCACCTCCGGGATCCTGCGCGGGATCGAGGACGGCTGGTTCACCGGGGAGATCGCGGAGTCCGCGTTCCGCTACCAGCAGTCCCTGGAGAAGGGCGACAAGAACGTCGTCGGCGTCAACGTCAACACCGGCTCGGTCACCGGCGACCTGGAGATCCTGCGGGTCAGCCACGAGGTGGAGCGGGAACAGGTCCGGGTGCTCGGCGCCCGGAAGGCGGCCCGGGACGACGCGGCGGTGCGCTCCGCGCTGGCCGCGATGCTCGGCGCCGCGCGCTCCGGGGCCAACATGATTGAGCCGATGCTTCAGGCGGTACGGGCCGAGGCGACCCTCGGCGAGATCTGCGACGCGCTGCGGGACGAGTGGGGGGTGTACACGGAACCCGCGGGGTTCTGAGCGGCCCGACCGCGCTCGCCCGCCCACGGCCTGCCGCCCGCGGTCGGCCGGACCGGTCGGCGGTGGGCGGCAGGCCGCGCGGCCGGCGGGATCTTCCCGTCGGCCGCGTTGCCGTTCCGGTCAGAACTGCTCAACGAAGTACGGCTCCAGGGTCATCCAGCCGTTGCCGCGGGCGCCGTAGCGGGTGCCGGTGTCGCCCTGCGCCAGGGTGTACCAGGAGTCGACGTAGTCCGGGTCGTCCGTCCACCAGCTGTCGGGGAGGGCGTCCAGCACGGCGTTCACGAGCGGGATGTACACGCCCTGGTCGACGACGGTGAGCAGGACCGAGGCGATGGCCTTGGCCAGCTCCTGGTAGTTGGTGCTGCCGTCGTCCTCCATCATCACGGCGTCGGCCAGGTCGTACTTGTACAGCGACCAGTTGACCAGGATCTGGTTCGGGCTGTAGGTGACGCCGTCGTTGTCGAGGTACGGCATGTCGACGGGGTCGACGCGCACCTTGCCGTCCTGGCCGAAGCCGGTGACGAGGGTGTAGATCTCCGCGTCGCCCTTGATCCAGGGTTCCTCGTCGTCGGAGAGCCGCACCTGGTTGATCCGGGTGGTCCAGAATCCGGCCCCGGCCGCGCGTGTCGAGGGGCGCGCGGTGGCGGAGGTCAGGCCCTGCCGGGCCAGTTCCCGGTCGAGCACGTCGAGGCCCGCCGACAGGGCCTTGGAGCCGTCGATGTCGATGACGTACACCGGGTGCCGGGGCGCCGTGCGCGCGTCGAGGGTGTGGGCGCGCCCGCGGCTGTCGTACGCCGTGACGGTGGCCGCGTCCTCGTCCGATCCGGCGGCCGCCACCCACGGGGTCCGCCCGGCGGCCAGGGCGGCGCGCATGGAGTCGGCGCCGAGCCGCAGCCGCAGCAGGGAACCGGTGTCCGGGGCGAGGCCCTTGGCGGCCAGGATCCGGCGGTCCGCGTCCTTCAGGACGCCGTGCAGGCCGTCGTCGGCCCGCGCGGCGAGGTCGGTGACGGGCACCTCCCGCGAGCCGAGCGCCGCCTCGCGCACGCGGGCGCTCCACCCGCGGTCGGACAGCGAGCCGGCGACGGCACGCGCGGCGCCGTCCTCGGCCGCGGTGACCGCGGAGGCGGACGGGCGGGCGCCGCCGTCCGCCGCCGCGGCGGACGGGGCGGCCAGGCCGGCGGTGAGGGCGATGAGGGATACGGCGATCGAGACGGCGGCGCCGCCGCGACGGGGTCTGGGTCTCACGTGACTCGGTCCTCCTGTGGCGAAGGGTTGGGTGACGTGCGAGCGGGACGGAGCTGGCCGAGCGCTGTCCATACGAGTGGACGGGCGCTGTCTATGCGAGTAGACGGCCAGCAGTAGCGTGACGGAGACATGTCATTCAGGCAAGGGGCGGCCCTCGCACGGTGGGTGAACTTCTCGGGAGGAGCGGCGGAAGGGGATCCGCGGCGATCCGCGGCGATCCGCGGCGGACCGTGCGCGGCTGCTCAGGCCGCCGCCGCGGTGAGGCCGCGCAGGAGGACCGCGGTGAAGCGGGACACCCAGTCGGTGTCGACCGGCTCGCAGGAGACGAGCGTCCGGTGCACCACCGCCCCGGCGACCATGTCGAAGACCAGATCGACCTGGGGGCCGGGCTCCCCGTCGTCGGGCGGCAGCTCACCGCGTTCCTGGGCGCGTCTGCGTCCCTCGACGACCAGGCGCTTCTGCCGGTCCACGATCGCCTCCCGGATCCGTCCGCGCAGCGCGGCGTCCTGGGTGGCCTCGGAGACCACCGCCATCAGCGCGGTCTTCGCCGCGGGCAGCTCCAGCAGGGCGGCGAACTGGAGGACCACGCCCTCGACGTCGGCGGCGAGGCTGCCGCGGTCGGGCACTTCGAGTTCGTCGAAGAGTTCGGCCACCGCGTCCACCACGAGTTCGTTCTTGCCCGCCCAGCGCCGGTACAGCGTCGTCTTCGCGACCCCCGCCCGCGTCGCCACGTCCCCCAGCGTGAGCTTCGACCACCCCAGTTCGACCAGTGCCTGCCGGGTCGCGGCCAGGATCGCGGTGTCCGCGGCAGCGCTGCGCGGGCGGCCCGTGCGGGGAGCGGGGGTGCGGCTCTGCATGCCCCGACCATAACGGGCGGGATGACGGGCGGGTTCTGTGTGGCCGTGAGGGAGATCACCGGACAGCGGTGCCGCCGCGGCCCCGGTTGGCATTACGCTACGGGTCGTAGCGAAAGCCTGTGCGGGACGTGCGCGGGCGAACGCGTACGCGAACGGCGAGCGGGTGCGTGGGGCGGGGACCCGGCGTATTTCACATCGCTTTTCACACACGCGCGGGAACGGGGGAGGATAGGCGCATGCAGCCACGGAACATGTCCATGAGCGGCGTCGTCGACCTCGCCGCGGTCAAGGCGGCCCAGGAGGCCAAGGCCAAGGCCGAGCAGACGCGCGCCGAAACCGCCCGGCAGGGCGGAACGCGGGCCGTCTCCCCGGCCGATCTCGTCATCGACGTCGATGAGGCGGGCTTCGAGCGCGATGTCCTGGAGCGCTCCGCCGAAGTGCCGGTCGTCATCGACTTCTGGGCCGAGTGGTGTCAGCCCTGCAAGCAGCTGAGCCCGGTCCTGGAGCGGCTGGCCGTCGAGTACAACGGGCGCTTCCTGCTCGCCAAGATCGACGTCGACGCCAACCAGATGCTGATGCAGCAGTTCGGGATCCAGGGGATCCCGGCCGTCTTCGCCGTCGTGGCGGGACAGGCGCTGCCCCTCTTCCAGGGGGCCGCCGGGGAGCAGCAGATCCGGCAGACCCTCGACCAGTTGGTGCAGGTCGCCGAGGAGCGCTTCGGGCTGACCGGTCTGACCGTCGACCCGGACGCCGAGCCGGGTGAGGCCCAGCCGGCCGAGGTGCCCGCCGGTCCTTACGACGCCCTCCTGGAAGCCGCCGTACAGGCGCTGGACGCGGGGGACCTCGGCGGTGCGGTCCGGGCGTACCAGAACGTGCTGAGCGACGACCCGGGCAACACCGAGGCGAAACTGGGCCTGGCCCAGGCCGAGTTGCTCCAGCGGGTGCAGGGCGCCGATCCGGCGCAGGTGCGCAAAGAGGCCGCCGGGAAACCGGGTGATGTGCAGGCGCAGATCGCGGCGGCCGACCTGGACCTGGTCGGCGGGCACGTCGAGGACGCCTTCGGGCGGCTCATCGAGACCGTGCGGCGCACGGCGGGTGAGGACCGGGACGCCGTACGACGCCGACTGCTGGAGCTGTTCGAGGTGGTCGGGGCGGACGATCCGCGGGTCGTCGGGGCGCGCAGGGCGCTCGCGCGGGCGCTGTTCTGAACCCGCTCCCGAGCGGGGCACGGGCCCCGCTCTGACCAGTTGCTAAACGCAAGGGCATGTGATGCCCGAGTGAAGGGTTTGCCGACGAGACGTCAGAGCGGCCGCGCTTTGCCAAATCTTGGTAATCGCGGCCGCTGTTACTCGGAGTAAATCAAGGCTGCTGGTCTGTCTGGTTTGGCCCGGATGTCAATGGTTTTGTTCTGCCCTTGGGTACGACTGAGCGTCGCGTTCTGAGGCCGCTGAGTCGTGCTTCGGTTATCCGGTCGTTACTAGCCAGTAACGAACCCCCTTGTGCGCGCGGCCAGAATGCACCACGATCGGCGACGCTCGGTCCATTCCCGTACCCCGGCAACCAGCCGGGTGCAACGGGACCAACTGGGTCCCCACCGAGCAGAGTCGGCGGCAGTGGCGCCGGCTCTCGGGCAGGGGGGTCTTCGCCGCCAGGGCGAAGCCTGCCCGGCAAGGTTGTGCGTGATGCGTGTCAGGCGCGACCAGTGGTTGTCGCTCGGGGGTGATCGCCGGCGATTTCGGGCGCGGTACGTGTCCCTGAGCGCAGGCGCTCTCCTTTCCGAGGACGTAGCACTTCTCCCATCCCTGCCCGGCCAACCCGCCGACTGGGGGCGAGTCCGGGCCAGGAGATGTACGTCCGAGAAGGAGGAAACATGGAGTCCCAGGTGCGTGGCGGGACCAGATGGAAGCGGTTCGCTGTGGTGATGGTGCCCAGCGTCGCCGCCACGGCATGCATAGGTGTGGCCCTCGCGCAGGGCGCTCTCGCGGCGTCGTTCAGTGTGTCGGGGCAGTCGTTCAAGGTGACGGCGGAGCATCTCCACGGCGAGGGCTTCGCGCAGTACGGAGCGATCGACTCGGGGTACACCCTCACCGGTGAGAAGGCGAATCACCCCGTTGCGGTCTCGTCGTTCTCAAACGCCACGATCCAGAAGATGTGCCAGTCGGTCGTCACCCCGATTCCGGGGCTCGGCAACTTCACCCTGCGGCTGGAGGCGGGTGACAGCGACGACGAGAATCGCCAGGTCCAGGCCAAGAACCTGTACATCGACATCGATGACCTGCACGCCGACGCCACGTTCAACAACATCGACATCGGCGTGGCGGCCGGCGACACGGGCCCGGACAAGGGGGGCAAGGGTCCGGGCATGAAGGGCGGCAAGGAGCAGGCCAATCCGAACGGATTCGCCCAGCAGGCCGAGTCCGCGGACCTGTACGGCGTGGAGCAGACGGCGTGGGCGACCACTGCCGGAACCTTCAAGCTGAGCGGTCTGCACATGTCGCTGCGCAGTGGCAAAGGCAAGGGGATCGAGTGCTACTGAGCACTCACTGACGGGCGGGGGAGCCGGTGGCGCCCCCGCCCGTCCACACTCCGGCCGCGTCTTCACGCGCGGCGCACATCACCACCACAGCAATGCCGTACCAGGGAGCTGTATTCCATGAGCGCCGAGACTCCTGCCGTGCCGGGTCAGTTCACTCGCCGGAGGCTGCAGTTCCGCGCCTGGCGGGGGACCCGTCCGTTCTGGGGCGGTCTGTTCGTCCTGCTCGCCGGCTTTCCGATCATGTACTTCCCGTACGCGCATCTCCAGGTCGGGCACCTGACCCTTGCGATGGCCACCACCGCGGGAGCCGGATCCCTGATCATCGGCGTGTTGCTCGTCGTGCTGGGCATCAGCCTCTGGTTCCAGCAGCACGTACGGACCTTCGCGGGAGTCGCCGCGATCCTGCTGGCGCTCGTGTCCATCCCCGTGTCCAACTTCGGCGGCTTCGTCGTCGGCTTCCTGCTCGCGCTGGTCGGCGGGGCGATGGCCGTGTCGTGGGCGCCGGGAGTGCGGGTGGCACCGCAGGCCCCGGCCGGCGCCCCGGGCGAGGGCGGCGCCCCCGACGCGGTGCCGACCGGTCCGGCGAGCCCGGTCTACGAGGCGAACGACCTGTCAGGAACGAACCCGCGCAACGGGGCGAACGGGAGGCACAGTGCCGGCTGACGAGGTGACCCACGGGACCGATGTGGACAAGTCCCGTGCGAGAACCGGGCCACGCCATGCGGCACCCAGAAAGCCGCTGTTCACCAGGTTCCACATGCCCGCCGGCAAGGCCATAGCTACCGTGGCGATGCCGACGGCGGTCATCATGGGCATGGGGTTCACGTCCACGCTCGCCCTCGCCGACAACAACGACGCGTCGGCGAAGGCGTCCAAGAGCCTGACGGCCGACGAGTACAAGGACTGCGTCGCGGCCCTGAAGGCGTCGCCGGACGCGTCGCCGTCGCCGTCCGGTTCCCCGAGCGCGAGCGAGTCCGCGGACCGGGCCACGCCGACCCCCACCCCGCCGGCGTCGGCCTCCGCCGACGGCGCCAAGGACGGCTCGCACAAGGCTTCTTCGTCGGATTCAGGTTCCGACGACAAGGCCACCCCCGGCCCGTCCGCGTCCGCGTCCGAGTCGGCGTCGCCGGCGTCGTCGGCGAGCGGTTCGGGCGCCTCGGGCTCGGGCGCCGCCACGCCCGGCCCGTCGGCGTCCGCGGGCGGCGGGCTGCTCGGCTCCCTCGGGGGCGCGCTCACCGGCATCCTCACCGGGGGTGCCAAGGACGCGGGCTCCTCGTCGAGCGCGAGCCCCATGCCCTCCCCGTCGGCGTCCGCGACGGACTCCGCCGACGGCAAGGACGCCGAGGGTCACAAGACGCCCGGCGACACCGTCAAGGACACGGTCGACAAGGTCACCAAGTCGGTCGGGGACACCGTCAAGGACACCACCGGCAAGGTGTCCAGGACGGTGAAGGACACCACGGACGCGGTGGACGAGGCGGCCGGCTCGGTCGCCTCGCCCAGCTCGTCGGCGAGCGCTTCCGCCGACGACTGCCCGGTCGCCAGTGACGACACGGGCGGGGTCGACAACAAGCTGCCGGTGGCGGACGACCCCTGGAACCTGGACGCCAGTTCACTGCTCCTGAAAAACGCCGACTACCAGGGCATCGTCGAGGTGAAGTGCGCCAACGGGACCACCAAGAAAGTACTGAAGTACGTCATCTCCGGCGGTACCGACATCGGTGACCTGCACCAGACGGTCAAGGACAAGGACGCCGGCAAGACCTACCACGTGCAGGCCGCGCCCGGCTCGACGTCCACCATCCGCGACGGCGACACGGTGATGTACACGGAGAGCATCTCCGGGAACCTGTTCGGTCTGATCCCCGTGACGTTCAGCCCGGACAGCCCGCCGCCGCTGAACATCCCGCTGATCTACTTCACCGACGTGAAGGTGGTCCAGGCCGCCCAGTTCGGCGGCAGCCTGCACGTGCCCGGCATGCACGTGTACACCACCGGCTGAGCGCCTGCGCGAGCCCGTCCGGGAGCCGCACGAGCTGTGGCCCGGCCCCGCCCACCCGGGCGGGACCGGGCCACAGTGCTGTGCGCGGCCGGTGACACGGCACGGCGCGGGCCCGCCGGGAAGCCGGGCGCCGTCGGCCGGTGGACCGAACAGCGAGGGCGCCCCCTGTCACAGGGGACGCCCTCGCTGTCGTACCAAGCCCTTGTGGGGCTCGCTACTTGGTCTCGCCGCCCAGGTGGTGGACGCGGACCATGTTCGTGGTGCCGGGGACCCCGGGGGGCGAGCCGGCGGTGATGACGAACGTGTCACCCGTGTCGAACCGGCCCAGCTTGGTGACCTCCAGGTCGACCAGGTCGACCATCTCGTCGGTGCTGTTCACGATCGGGACGACGTGGGAGTCGACACCCCAGCTGAGCGTCAGCTGGTTGCGGGTGGACTCGTCCGGGGTGAAGGCGATGATCGGCTGGACGGCGCGGTAGCGGGACAGGCGGCGGGCGGTGTCCCCGGACTGGGTGAAGGCGATCAGGCCCTTACCGCCGAGGAAGTCCGCGATCTCACAGGCCGCGCGGGCGACCGAACCGCCCTGCGTGCGCGGCTTCTTGCCCTGGACCAGCGGCTGGAGGCCCTTGGAGAGCAACTCCTCGTCGGCGGCGTCGACGATCCTCGACATCGTCCGGACGGTCTCGACCGGGTACGCGCCCACGCTCGACTCGGCGGACAGCATCACCGCGTCGGCGCCGTCCAGGATCGCGTTGGCCACGTCGGACGCCTCGGCGCGGGTCGGGCGGGAGTTGGTGATCATCGACTCCATCATCTGGGTCGCGACGATCACCGGCTTGGCGTTGCGCCGGCACAGCTCGATCAGGCGCTTCTGCACCATGGGGACCTTTTCCAGCGGGTATTCGACGGCCAGGTCGCCGCGGGCGACCATCACGGCGTCGAACGCCATCACGACGTCCTCCATGTTCTTGACCGCCTGCGGCTTCTCCACCTTGGCGATGACCGGGACGCGACGCCCCTCCTCGTCCATCACCTTGTGGACGTCGGCCACGTCCCGGGCGTCCCGGACGAAGGACAGCGCGACCATGTCGCAGCCCATGCGCAGCGCGAACCGCAGGTCCTCGATGTCCTTGTTGCTGAGCGCGGGCACGTTCACGGCCGCGCCGGGCAGGTTGATGCCCTTGTGGTCGGAGACCACGCCGCCCTCGATGACGATCGTGCGCACCCGGGGGCCCTCGACGTCCAGGACCTTCAGCTCGACGTTGCCGTCGTTGATCAGGACCTGGTCGCCGCGCGACACGTCACCCGGCAGGCCCTTGTACGTCGTGCCGCAGATGCTCTTGTCGCCGGGGACGTCCTCGGTCGTGATGGTGAACTCGTCACCGCGCTCCAGCTCCACCGGACCCTCGGCGAAGGTCTCCAGCCGGATCTTGGGGCCCTGGAGGTCGGCGAGGACGCCGACGGCACGGTTGGTCTCCTTGGCCGCGGCACGGACGCGGTCGTACCGCGCCTGGTGCTCGGCGTGCGAGCCGTGGCTGAAGTTGAACCGGGCCACGTTCATGCCCGCCTCGATCATGGAGACGAGCATCTCGTGGGAGTCGACCGCGGGGCCGAGAGTACAGACGATTTTCGAACGGCGCATGGGGCGATCCTATCGGTTTGTTTCGCTACGGAATATTCCGGCTGGTGGAAGATACAAATGGGCGGGTTCGCGCTCAGGCGAGTGCCGGCCGAATTTCTCAGTCGCCCTTTCTCACCACAGCGTAGGTCTGTGCGGCAATCTCCCATTCCTCGTCCGTCGGTACCACGGCCACCGCCACCCGCGCACCGGCGGGTGAGATCAGCCTGGCCCCGTCGCCCGGCGCGGCGTTCGACTCCGGGTCGACCGCCAGGCCCAGCCCCGCCAGGCCCTCGACGGCCGCCGCCCGCACCGGCGCCGCGTTCTCGCCGACCCCGGCGGTGAAGGCGACCGCGTCCACCGTGCCGAGCACCGCGTAGTAGGCGCCGAGGTATTTCCTCAGCCGGTGCACGTAAATGTCGAAGGCGAGCCGCGCCCCGGCGTCGCCCTCGTCGATCCGCCGCTGGATCTCCCGCATGTCGTTGTCGCCGCACAGGCCGAACAGACCGCTCCTCTTGTTGAGGAGAGTGTCGATCTCGTCCATGGACATTCCGCCAACGCGTCGCAAATGGAAGATGACGGCCGGATCCAGGTCGCCCGAGCGGGTCCCCATCACCAGCCCCTCCAGGGGCGTCAGACCCATCGAGGTGTCCACGCACCGCCCGCCGCGGACCGCCGAGGCCGACGCCCCGTTGCCCAGGTGCAGCACGATGACGTTGACCTCCTCCGGCGCCTTGCCCAGCAGTCGTGCGGTGGCCCGGGAGACGTACGCGTGCGAGGTGCCGTGGAAGCCGTAGCGCCGCACCCGGTAGCGGTCCGCGAGCCTCGTGTCGATCGCGTAGCGGGCCGCGTACTCCGGCATCGTCGTGTGGAACGCCGTGTCGAAGACCGCGACCTGCGGCAGGTCCGGGCGCAGTGACCGGGCCGTGCGGATGCCGGTGAGGTTCGCGGGGTTGTGCAGCGGCGCGAGCGGGACCAGCCGCTCGATCTCGGTGACCACACCGTCGTCGATGACGGTGGGTTCGGTGAAGAACATGCCGCCGTGCACCACGCGGTGCCCGATCGCGGCCAGCTCCGGTGAGTCCAGGCCCATGCCGTCCCGGGACAGCTCACCGGCGACGGCCTTGAGGGCGGTGTCGTGGTCCGCGACCGGGCCGTCGTGCCGCCGGGTCTCCCCGGTGGCCAGGCAGGTGTGCTTCAACCGGGAGGTCCGCTCGCCGATGCGCTCCACCAGGCCGGCGGCGAGCCTGCCGCCGCCGTCGGCCATGTCCAGCAACTGGTACTTCAGCGACGACGAACCGGAGTTGAGGACGAGGACCCGGGAGGCGGTGCGGGCCGGGCGCGGTCCGTCGGACGGGGCGGCGGCGGGCGAGGGGTGGGCGGTCACGGGGCGGCTGCCTTCTCGTGCGGGGGCGGGGCGGGGTGCTGGGCCTGGATCGCCGTGATGGCGACGGTGTTGACGATGTCCTGGACGAGCGCGCCCCGGGACAGGTCGTTGACCGGCTTGCGCAGGCCCTGGAGCACCGGTCCGACGGCGATCGCGCCGGCCGAGCGCTGCACGGCCTTGTAGGTGTTGTTGCCGGTGTTGAGGTCCGGGAAGATCAGCACGCTGGCCTGCCCGGCCACCTCGGAGTCCGGCAGCTTGGCCGCGGCGACGACGGGCTCCACCGCCGCGTCGTACTGGATCGGCCCCTCGATCTTCAGGTCGGGCCGCCGGGTCCGGACCAGCTCGGTGGCCTCGCGGACCTTGTCGACGTCGGCGCCCGCACCGGACGTACCGGTGGAGTACGACAGCATCGCGATCCGCGGCTGGACGCCGAACTGCCGGGCGGTGGCCGCCGACTGGACCGCGATGTCGGCGAGCTGCTCGGCGTCCGGATCCGGGTTGACCGCGCAGTCGCCGTAGACCAGCACCTTGTCGGCGAGGCACATGAAGAAGACCGACGAGACGATCGACGCATCCGGGCGGGTCCTGATGATCTCGAACGCGGGCCGGATGGTGGCCGCCGTGGAGTGCGCGGACCCGGAGACCATGCCGTCCGCCAGGCCCTCCTGGACCATCAGGGTGCCGAAGTAGTTCACGTCGGCGACGACGTCGTGGGCCAGCTCGGCGGTGACGCCCTTGTGGGCGCGCAGCCGGGCGTACCGCTCGGCGAACACCTCGCGCAGCTCGGACGCGGCCGGGTCGATCAGCTGTGCCTCGCCCAGGTCGATGCCGAGGTCGGCGGCCTGCTTGCGGATCCGGTCGACGGGCCCGAGCAGGGTCAGGTCGCACACGTCGCGCCGCAGCAGCACCTCGGCGGCGCGCAGCACCCGCTCCTCGGTGCCCTCCGGCAGGACCACCCGGCGCCGGTCCGCGCGGGCCTGTTCCAGGAGCTTGTGCTCGAACATCATCGGGGTGACCCGGCCGCTGCTCGGCGCGGAGACCCGGTCGAGCAGGTCGCCGGTGTCGACGTACCGCTCGAACAGGCCGAGCGCGGTCTCCGCCTTGCGCGGGGTGTCCGCGCTCAGCTTGCCCTCCAGGGAGAACAGCCGCTCGGCGGTGGGGAAGCTGTTGCCGGCCACGGACAGCACCGGGGTGCCGGGGGCGAGACGGGCGGCCAGGGTGAGGACCCCCTCCGGGGGACGCTCGTCCAGGGTGAGCAGCACGCCGGCTATCGGCGGGGTGCCGGCGCTGTGCGCGGCGAGGGAACCGACGACCAGGTCGGCCCGGTCGCCCGGGGTCACCACGAGGGCGCCCGGGGTCAGGGCGGCCAGCAGGTTGGGCAGCATGGCGCCGCCGAAGACGAAGCCGAGCGCGTCCCGGGAGAGTCCCGTCTCGTCGCCGAGCAGCACCTCGGCGTCGAGGGCCCGGCCGATCTGCGCGACGGTCGGCGCCGCCAGGGCGGGCTCGTCCGGCAGTACGAAGCAGGGCACCGGCAGCCGGCCGGTGAGCCGCTCGGCGATCTCGTCGCGGTCCTCGCCCGCCACCCGGTTGGCGACCATCGCCTGTACGTCGCAGCCCAGCCCGGCGTACGCCCGGAAGGCGTTGCGGGTCTCGGCCGGCACGGACTCGGCGCTCTGCCCCCGGCCGCCCACCACCGGGATCACCGAGGCGCCGAACTCGTTGGCGAGCCGGGCGTTGAGGGACAGCTCGTCGGGCAGCTGCGTGTCGGCGAAGTCGGTGCCGAGGACCAGGACGACGTCGTAGTCGCGGGCGACCAGGTGGAAGCGGTCGACGAGGGCGGACACCAGGTCGTCGGTGCCGCGCTCGGCCTGGAGGACGGAGGCGTCGTGGTAGTCCATGCCGTACACGGTCGCCGGGTCCTGGGCGAGCCGGTAGCGCGCCCGCAGCAACTCGAAGAGGCGGTCGGGCCTGTGGTGCACCAGCGGACGGAACACGCCCACCCGGTCGACCTGCCGGGTCAGGAGCTCCATGACGCCCAGCTCGACGACCTGGCGGCCGTCGCCGCGGTCGATCCCGGTCACGTACACACTGCGGGTCACGCGTGCCCTCCGTCCTGTATTTCGTGAATTTCCGATATTTTCGGAAATGTGCAGTTCCATCGATTCTCCCGGTGGAACCGGTGCACAGAAAACCGCCCACCTGGGTGGACGGCACCCTCTTGACAATACTCTCGCCCATGGATAAAGCCCTTGTCAGGGGCACCACCCTGCCCTCTTGCGGAACATGAAACAATCGGACTTGCTCACCGGCGTCAACAGCGAGCAGGAGACACAGCAGGATGCGCATCGGAGTTCTCACCGCAGGCGGCGACTGCCCCGGCCTGAACGCCGTGATCCGGTCGGTCGTGCACCGGGCGGTCACGCACTACGGCGACGAGATGATCGGCTTCGAGGACGGTTACCGCGGGCTGCTCGACGGCCACTACCGCACCCTCGACCTGGACGCGGTCAGCGGCATCCTGTCCCGCGGCGGCACCATCCTCGGCTCCTCACGGCTGGAGCGCGACCGGCTGCGCGAGGCGTGCGAGCGGGCCACCGACATGGTCGGCGAGTTCGGGATCGACGCGCTGATCCCGATCGGCGGCGAGGGCACGCTGACGGCGGCCCGGATGCTCTCCGACGCCGGCCTGCCGGTCGTGGGCGTCCCGAAGACGATCGACAACGACATCTCCGCCACCGACCGCACCTTCGGCTTCGACACCGCCGTCGGCGTCGCCACCGAGGCGATGGACCGCCTCAAGACCACCGCCGAGTCCCACCAGCGGGTGATGGTCGTCGAGGTCATGGGCCGGCACGCGGGCTGGATCGCCCTGGAGTCCGGCATGGCCGGCGGCGCCCACGGCATCTGCCTGCCCGAGCGGCCGTTCGACCCGGGCGACCTGGTCGCGATGGTCGAGGAGCGGTTCGACCGCGGGAAGAAGTTCGCGGTCATCTGCGTCGCCGAGGGCGCGCACCCCGTCGAGGGCTCCATGGACTACGGCAAGGGCGCGATCGACCAGTACGGCCACGAGCGCTTCCAGGGCATCGGCACCGCCCTGGCGTACGAGCTGGAGCGGCGGCTCGGCAAGGAGGCCAAGCCGGTCATCCTCGGGCACGTCCAGCGCGGCGGCACACCGACCGCGTACGACCGGGTGCTCGCCACCCGCTTCGGCTGGCACGCGGTGGAGGCCGCGCACCAGGGCCGGTTCGGGCGGATGACCGCGCTGCGCGGCACCGACATCGTGATGGCGCCGCTCGCCGAGGCGGTCACCGAGCTGAAGACGGTGCCCAAGGACCGGATGGACGAGGCGGAGTCGGTCTTCTAGACGGGCGCGGCCCGTCCCTCGCGGGGAAGGCGCGGCCCGTCCCTCGCGGGGAAGGCGCGGCCCGTCCCTCGCGGGGCGGGCCGGTCCGGCGCCCGGCGGGCTCAGCCCTTGACCGCGCCGCCCAGCGCGAACCCTCCCCCCAGCCGCCTCGCGACCAGCACGTACAGCAGGATCACCGGCGTCGAGTAGACCACCGAGAACGCGGCCAGCTGCCCGTACGCCACCATGCCCCGGTTGCCGAAGAACTCGTTGATGCTGACCGAGGCGGGCAACTGGTCCGGGGTGAGCAGCAGCATGAACGGGACGAAGAAGTTGCCCCACATCGCCACGAACGAGAACACGGTGACGACGGCGACCCCCGGCCCCATCAGCGGCAGCACGATCCGCACGAGCGACTGGAGCGAGGACGCGCCGTCCGTCCACGCCGCCTCCTCCAGCTCCTTCGGCACACCGTCCATGAAGTTCTTCATCAGCCAGATGGCGAACGGGAGCTGGGAGGCCGCGAAGAACAGGATGGTGCCCTGCATCGTGTCGATCAGGTTCACCTGGACGAACAGCGCGTAGACCGGGACCATGATCGCGGTGATGGGCAGGCTCGTGGCGAACAGGATCGTCAGCAGGAACGGACGGTTCAGGCGGGAGCGGAACCGGGACAGCGGATAGGCCGCCAGCGCCGCGCACACCACCGTCAGCAGTGTCGCGCCGCCGCACAGGATCAGGCTGTTGAGCAGCGGCGTGAAGGTGACGTCCGCGTTCAGGACGGCGTCGAAGTTGTCCAGGGTGAGCCCGTCGGGGGCCTTCACCCTGAGGTCGGCGTGCGGATCCAGGGAGGACAGCACCACCCACAGGAGCGGCAGTGCGAACGCGACGGCCACGACCAGCAGGCCGGCGTCGGCGGCCAGCCGGTGACGGGTGCGGCGGGCGGCGAGGGGGCGGGGCACGGCGTCAGACCTCCGTCCGCAGCAGGCGCAGATAGACCACGGAGAACAGGGAACCGACCAGGAGCAGCAGCAGGGCCACCGCGGTGCCGTAGCCGATCATGCTGTTCTGGAAAGCCTGTTCGTACATGAACAGGGGCAGGGTCTGGCTCCGGTCGCCCGGACCGCCCCGCGTCATCACCCAGATCAGCCCGAACACCGACAGTGTCTGGAGGGTGTTGAGCATCAGGTTGGTGCCGATGGAGCGGCGGATCAACGGGAGCGTGATGTGCCACATGCGGCGCCAGCCGCCCGCGCCGTCCACCTCCGCCGCCTCCGTGATCTCCTTCGGGATCTCACCGAGCGCCGCCGAGTAGACCAGCATCGAGAAGGCCGTGCCCCGCCACACGTTCGCGAACGACACGGCCAGGATGGGCAGCGTGAACAGCCAGTTCTGGGACGGCAGGTGCAGCCAGTCCAGGACGGCGTTCAAGGTGCCCTCGCGGCGGAAGAACGCGTACAGCAGGAAGCCCGCCACGACCTCCGGCAGCACCCAGGCCGTGACCACCACACCCCCGGTCAGGGTGCGCACCGGCTTCGAGGCCCGCCGCATCAGCGCGGCCAGCGCGAGACCCAGGGTGTTCTGGCCGACCAGCGACGACAGCACGGTGAACACCAGCGTCAGCCATACGGCGTTCAGGAACTGCTCGTCCTTGAACGCCTCGCGGAAGTTGGCGAACCCGACGAACGACGCGTGCGCCTGGCCGGTCAGCTGGAGGTCGGTGAAGGCGATGTAGACGCAGTAGCCGATGGGGCCCGCCAGGAACAGCAGCAGGACCACCAGGGCGGGGGCCACGGGCAGCGCCCGGCCGAGCGGGCGCAGCAGCCCACGCGGACGGGACGGTGCCGCGGGTGCGGCGGGCGCGGGGCCGGGTGCGGCGGGTGCCCGGCCCGGGTGCGGTGCGGTGGTCATGGCCGCCTGCCGCCGGTCACTTCTCGGTGACCTGGTTGTCGGTCGCGGCCTTCAGCGCGTCGTCGTACGCGCTCGCCGCCTCGTCGACCGACGCGTCCCCCGTCGTCACGCTCTCCATCGCCTCCTGGATGGCGGTGGAGACCTTCGGGTACGCCGGATAGGCGGGCCGGTAGTGCGTGCTGGGGACGAGGTCGGTGAAGAACTTGATGCCGGGCTGCGCCGACGCGTACGCGGGGTCGCCCGCCACGTCCTTGCGCACGGCGATGCCGGAGTTGGCGATGTACCACTTCTGCGCGTTCGCCTTCGTCTGCATCACCTTGACGAAGTCGAAGGCCAGGTCGGGATTGCCCGCCTTGGCGGGGATCGCCCAGGTCCAGCCGCCGGACATGCTCACCTTCCCGGGAGCCTGGCCGGCTTGCGTGGGCATGGCGGCGAGCCCGAGCCGCTTCGACCAGTCGGGCCACTCGTGGCCGCTGCCCGGCAGCCAGTCCTGCGGGAGCCACGAGCCGTCGAGGGCGATGCCGAGCTTGCCCTCGGGCAGGAGTTCGCCGCGGACCCGGGTCATGATGTTGGGGTCGAGGGCGTCGGGCACGTCCGGACCGAGCTTCTCCTTGTAGACGGTCTCGACGAACGACAGCGCGTCCTTGAAGCCCTGCCCCGCGGTGATCCACTTCTTGGACGCGGAGTCGTACAGCGGATCCGTGGTGCCCTCGCCGGTGCCGTACAGCAGCATCTCGAAGCCCTGCATCGTGGCGGCCTCGCCGACGGGCTTGCCCGTGTACACGTTGAGCGGGATGACACCCGGCACCTTCGCCTTGACGGCACGGGCGGCGTCCAGCACGTCGTCCCAGGTCTTCGGCTGCCAGTCGGCCGGGAGCCCGGCCTTCGCGAACACCTGCTTGTCGTACCAGAGTCCCCGGGTGTCGGTGCCGTCCGAGACGCCGTACGTCTTGCCGTCCTCGCCCTTGGCCGCGGACTTGGCGGTCTCGATGAACTGGTTCCAGTCCGGCCACTTGGCGAGGTAGGGGTCCAGGGGTTTCAAGTACCCGCTGGTGATGTCGGAGTTGATGAGGAACGTGTCCTCGTAGACCAGGTCGGGCGCGGTCTTGGGGGAGCGGAGCATCTGCTGGAGCTTGGTGTAGTACTCCGAGTCCGCGGCCTTGATCGGCACGAACTCGACCTTCTTGCCCGGGTACTGCTTCTCGAACTGCTTCTTGATGTCGGTGAGGTAGGTGTCCATCACCTTGACGGAGTTGTCCGTCGACTGCTTGAAGCTGATCTTCACGGTGTCCGGGCTGCTGCCGGATCCGCCGCCGCACGCGGTGAGCGCGGTGGCGGCGAGGGCGGCGGAGAGGAGGGCGGTGAGGGCAGCGGTGGGGCGCACGGGCAGGACCTCCTACGGGCGCACGGCGTTGTGGCCTGGTGGTTCCGTGAAGGTAGGAGGAATGGTCTAGTCAGGTCAATGCATGTGCGGTGGATTGCTCACCGAGATCGTCCCGGCGCCGTGCGCCGCGCGGTCAGCGGCGGTGTCGCTCGTCCCGGTGGCCGGGGCCGACCGTCTTGCCGATGACGGGCCCGTGGAAGGTCCCGCCCCGGAAGTCGATGTGGTCACCGCCGTAGGGTCCCCCGAAGTCATCCGAGGGGTCGGCGGTGCCACCGGCGTCGTGGTCCGGCGCGTGCCTGCGCAGCACCGCCACCGCGACGGCCGCCGCCTGCCCGGCCGCCCGCTCCTGGGAACCCGCGGCGTCGGCCCGCTGCTTGTCCCCGTCGGCGCGGTCGCTGATGCCGCGGATCACCAACGCGTCGACCTGCCCGCTCAGATGGGCCGCGTGGGCCGCCCCTGCCCCCTCCGTCTCGATCGCCGCCGCGTCGTTGTAGTGCTCGCGCAGCCGCCGGGTGAGATCGGACGCGGCGTCCGCGAGGACCACGTCACCGGTGGCGATCGGCTTGAAGTGCGCGCGGACGTCCGGCAGGTCCCGTACCGCCGAACGGGCCGCCTGCACCAGCGCGTTGGAGCCGAACCAGGACTCCGGCCGGACCAGCAGGCCCTCGGGTGTCCGCTTGCCGCCGTGGACCGCGTACACCTTGGTGCCCACCACCACGTCACCGAGGGCGATGTCGTCCTTCAGGGTGCCCGCGACGCCGACGAAGAGGACGGCCCGCGGGCGCAGCCAGTCGATGAGCGGGGCGGTGAGCGCGGCGGCGGTCCTGGCGCCCTCGCCCAGCTCGGCGACGGCCACCTGCCAGGAACTTCCGGGCAGCTGCCCCACCTCGACCCGGGTACCGTTGGCATGGACCCGTTCCCGGCGCCCGGCCACATGGGCGCGCACCGCCGTGTACTCCAGCGCGAGCGCGGTCAGGACGAGAGCGGTGGGCGGTGTCTGCGGCACACTGCCAAGGTACTGCCGGGGGAAGGGGTGCGGGTGCCGGAACGAGATGTCACCGTGGGCCAGTTGCTGCTCACCGAGTACCAGACCGTCAAGGACGAGCAGAAGACCCGGATCGGCTTCCGCGACAACCTGCTGTACGTCACCCTCACCGTGGTGGCCGCCGTCGTCGCCGCGGCGGCCCAGGCCGGACAGCCCGCCATGCTGCTCGCCCTGCCCCCGGTGTGCGTGGTCCTCGGCTGGACCTACCTGGTCAACGACCAGAAGATCTCCGCGATCGGCGCCTACGTCCGCGAGGACCTCGGCCCCAGGCTCGCCCGGCTCGCGGACACCGACGAGGCGTTCGCCTGGGAGTCGGCCCACCGCGCCGACGGCCGCCGCCGCACCCGCAAGGCCCTCCAGTGCGTCATCGACCTGCTCGCCTTCTGCCTCGTACCACTCGCCGGGCTCACGGTCTACTGGGCCGCCGGAGCCACCGGCGGCGGTCTGCTCGCGATGTCGGTCGTGGAGGCCGTGGCGGTGCTCGGACTCGGCGTGCAGGTCCTGTCCTACGCGGGATACCTCGGATCCGGATGACGCACGGCGTACGGTGTGGTCCGCCGGCCGACGAGGAGCGGGGGCACGATGCGCGGTGAGTACGGGGACCACATCGACCTCGGCCGTTCGGACTTCCACGGTCCGGTCATCGGCAAGGTGGAGACGCTGCACCACCACGGAGCCGTCCCCACCGCACTCGACTCCCTGCCCGCCTGCCCGCCCGGCTTCTCCGGCCGTGAGCCCGAACTGCGTGTCCTGCTGGCGGCCCTCGACCCCTCGCCCCGGGCCGCGGCCGACGACCAGGCTCCCGGGCCCGTCACCGTCCTGTCCGGTCTCGGCGGCATCGGCAAGACCGCGCTGGCCCTGCGCGCGGCACACCGGGCGTGCGGGCTGGGCTGGTTTCCCGGGGGCACCCTCTTCGTCGACCTGCACGGCTACGACCACACGCCGACCACGGCGGACCTGGCCCTGCCGTCCCTGCTGCGGGCGCTCGGGGTGCCGCCCGCGCACCTTCCGGGGCGGGTCGAGGAGCGGGGCGCGCTGTTCCGCAGCCTGCTCGCCGGCCTCGCCCGGGACCGCGGGCCGCTCCTGCTGTTCGCCGACAACGCCTCCACCGCCGAGCAGGTCCGGCCCCTCCTGCCGGGCGGCCCGGGACACCGCGTGCTCACCACCTCCCGGCACCGGCTCCCCGCCCTCGGCGCCCGCCTCCTCGCCGTGGCCGAGCTGTCGCCGCGCGCCTCCCACGACCTCCTCGAACGCGCCCTGCACACGGCCGACCCCGACGACGCCCGCATCGCCGAGGACCCCGCGTCGGCCGCCCGGCTCGCGGACCTCTGCGGCCACCTGCCGCTCGCCCTCCAGATCGCCGCGGCCCTGCTGTCCGGGAACCCGGGGCGCCCCGTCCACGAACTCGCCGCCGAACTGGCCGGCTGCCGCAGCCGGATCGACCTGCTGGACGACGGGGAGCGCAGCGTGCGGGCCGCGTTCGACCTCTCCTACCGGCGGTTGCCCGCGGCCCAGGCGCGGCTGCTGCGGCTGCTCGCCCTCATGCCGGGCAAGGACTCGGACCATGACGCGGTCACCGCTGCTCTCGGTACCGGTTCCGGCACACCGGGCCTGCTGTCCGCCCTGGCACGCGCCCACCTGGTGGAAAGGGGCAGTCGGCGCGGCCGCCTGCGACTGCACGACCTCGTCCGGGAGTACGCGTCGGGGGAGGCCACCGCCCGAGAGCGTGCCGACAGCCGGGCGAGGGTGCTGGCCTTCTACCTCCGGCGGGCAAGGGCGGCGGACTCGCACGTGCGGTACGGGGCCGGGAAACCGGCGACCGCGCCCTTCCGGGACCGCGACGAGGCACTCGCCTGGCTGGACGAGGAACGCACCGGCCTGGTGGCCGCGACCGGGTGGGCCGCCGCACCGCACCTCGCCCCCGAAGCCGCGGAGCTGGCCGCCGCGCTCAGCACGTACCTCCAGTTCAGACGGTACTTCGACGACGGAGCAACGGTGTTCAGGGCCGTCCGGGCAGCCGCGCACCGCGCGGGGGACCGGCGTCGGGAGGCGGACGCCTGGAACCAGCTGGGCGTCATGCTGCGGGGGAGCGGCCGGCTGCGGGAGGCGTTCGAGGCGGCCCGGCGGGCCGTCGCCCTGTACCACGACCTGCGGCACGCGGGCGGCGAGGGCATGGCCGTCTCCAACCTGGCCGCCGTACTGGAAGCCACCGGCCGGCCGGACGAGGCCATCGACGCCTTCCAGCGCGCGCTCGCGCTGTTGCGGCAGGCGGGCGACCGGTACGGCGAGGCAGGTGCCTGGAACAACCTGGCACTTGCGCTCCGCAAGGCCGCCCGGATACCGGAGGCCCTCGACGCGCTCCGCCGCGCGCTGGACCTGTACCAGGAGATGGGCGACTGCCCGCGTGAGGGCCGGGCCTGGCACAACTACGCCGTCGCGCTCAACGCGGCGGGCAGGACCGAGGAGGCCGTCGCCGCCTGCCTGAGCGGCCTGGAGATCTGCGAGAGGTTCCAGGACTGGCACGAGGCGGGCCAGACCCGCTACGCCCTCGCCCTCGTCCACGAGACCGCGGGCGACGCGGTGCGGGCGCGGGCGCACTGGCTGCGCGCCGCCGAGGACTACGAGCGGGCGGGCTCCACCGGGCACGCCGCCCTCGCCCGCCGGGCGGCACGCCTCACTGCCCCGTGACCCACCGGTACTGCAACTCCGGCCGGCCCACCGTGCCGTACTGCGGGCTGCGGGCGGCCCGGCCGGTGTCGACCAGGTGCTCCAGGTAGCGGCGGGCGGTGATGCGGGAGATGCCGACCGCCTCGGCGACGCCGGTCGCGGTCAGACCGTCGGGGTGCTCCCGCAGGGCCGCCGTCACCCGCTGGAGGGTGGGCGCGCTCAGCCCCTTCGGCAGCGCGGCCGGGCCCGGCGCCCGCAGCACCGCCAGCGCCCGGTCCACCTCCTCCTGCCCGCTGGCCTCGCCCGCGGCGGCGTGGAACTCGGCGTAGCGCAGCAGCCGGTCGCGCAGGGTCGCGAAGGTGAACGGCTTCAGCACGTACTGCACGACCCCCAGCGACACCCCCTCGCGCACCACGGTCAGGTCCCGGGCCGAGGTCACCGCTATCACGTCGGCGTGGTGTCCGGCCGCGCGCAGCGAACGGGCGAACTGGAGGCCGTGCACGTCCGGCAGGTGCAGATCGAGCAGCAGCAGATCCACCGGGGTGCGCTCCAGCACCCGCCGGGCCTCCGCTCCGGTGTGCGCCTTGCCCACGGCGGTGAACCCCGGCACCCGGCCCACGTACAGCACATGCGCGTCCGCGGCGACCGGGTCGTCCTCCACGACGAGGACCCGGATGGGCTGGTGCGCCGTCATGCGTGCCCTCTCTCCGGGGTGCTCGGCGGGTTCCCGCCCGTCGCCGTCGTCGCCGTCGTCGTCGCCGTACCGAGCGGCAGCCGGACCTCGAACACCGCACCGCCCTCACCGTCCTCGGCGCTCTCCGTCACCGTCAACGTGCCCTCCTGCCGGGTGACCGCCTGTCGCACCAGGGCCAGCCCGAGTCCGCGGCCCTGCGGCCCGGCCGGCTTGGTACTGAATCCCCGCTGGAATACCAGCTCGGCGTGGTCGGGATCCACCCCGCTGCCCGAGTCCGAGACCCGCAGCACCAGTTCGGCACCGCCCCCCGCCCGCGCGCGCTCCGTGTACGCCGTGACCGTCACCCGGGCCCCCACGCTGCCCTGGGCCGCGTCCACCGCGTTGTCGATCAGATTGCCGAGGATCGTCACCAGGTCGCGGGCCGGCAGCCGGGCCGGGAGCAGGCCGTCGTCCAGCCGGCTCTCCGGCGCCACCACCAGCTCCACACCCCGCTCGTTGGCCTGCGCCGTCTTGCCCAGCAGCAGGGCCGCAAGCACCGGCTCGCCGACCGCGGCCACCACCTGGTCGGTGAGCGCCTGGGCCAGTTCCAGCTCGGCGGTCGCGAACTCCACCGCCTCGTCGGCGCGGCCCAGCTCGATCAGGGAGACCACCGTGTGCAGCCGGTTCGCCGCCTCGTGCGCCTGCGAGCGCAGCGCCTGGGTGAAGCCCCGCTCGGAGTCCAGCTCACCCATGAGCGACTGGAGTTCGGTGACGTCCCGGAGGGTGACGACGGTGCCGCGGCGCTCGCCCGAGGACACCGGCGAGGTGTTCACGACCAGCACCCGGTCCGCCGTCAGATGCACCTCGTCGACGCGCGGCTCCGAGGCGAGCAGCGCCCCGGTGAGCGGTGCGGGCAGCCCGAGACCGGCCACCGACCTGCCCACCACCCCCTCCTCGGGGCCGACGCCCAGCAACTCCCGCCCGCCGTCGTTGATGAGGGCCACCCGGAACTGTCCGTCCAGCATCAGCAGCCCCTCGCGCACCGCGTGCAACGCCGCCTGGTGGTAGTCGTGCATACGGCTCAGCTCGGTCGCGTTCATGCCGTGGGTGTGCCGGCGCAACCGGGCGTTGATCACGTAGGTGCCCACCCCGCCGAGCACCAGGGCGCAGCCCGCCACGCCGGCCATGGCCGTGAGCTGGTCCCGCACCCGCTGGCTGATCGCCTCGACCCGGATGCCGGCGCTCACCAGGCCGACGACCCGGCTGCCGTCCCGGACGGGCGTGACGGCCCGCACGGACGGGCCGAGCGTGCCGGTGTACGTCTCGGTGAAGGAACGCCCCTCCAGGGCGGGGCCGATGTGCCCGAGGAACTTCCTGCCGATCTCCGAGGTGTCCGGGTGGGTCCAGCGGATGCCTTCCGGACTCATGATCGTCACGAAGTCGACCCCGGTGTCCCGCTGGACCTGGAGCGCGTACGGCTGGAGCCGGGCCGTGGGATCCGGCGTGCGGATCGCCTCCCGCACCGACGGCGCGTCCGCCACCGAGCGGGCCACCGCCGTGGCCTGCCGGCCCGCCGCGTCCTCGGCCTGGCCCCGGTCGCTGAGGTAGGTGAACAGCGCGTACCCGGCGACCACGACCGCGATCAGCACGGCCTGCATGGCGAACAGCTGGCCGGCCAGGCTGCGGGGGCGGGGCAGAGCGGGGACACGCATGGCGTCAGTGTGCCTCTCCGGCCGGGCGCGAACTAAATGAACGCAAGGGTGACCGGCCTCACAGACCGGGAGATAGTCACGGCATTCCCCGTATCCCCCGGACGTGAGCCGCACGCCGGTGATGCCGACGAAGACGTCAAGGAGGGCAGCCGTGGCCGCCAGCGCACCCGAAACGGCACCTGCCGCACCCGCCGTGAAGCGGGACCGCACCCATTATCTGTACATCGCCGTGATCGTCGCGGTGGCGCTCGGCATCGCCGTGGGGCTCATCTGGCCCGACTTCGGGGTCGAGCTGAAGCCGCTCGGCACGGGCTTCGTGAACCTGATCAAGATGATGATCTCGCCGGTCATCTTCTGCACGATCGTGCTGGGCATCGGCTCGGTCCGCAAGGCCGCCAAGGTCGGCGCGGTCGGCGGTTTCGCGATCGGCTACTTCCTCGTGATGTCGCTGGTCGCGCTCGCCATCGGGCTCGTCGTCGGCAACGTGCTGCACCCGGGCGACGGGCTGCACCTGACCGAAGCGATCAAGGCGACCGGGCACGACCAGGTGTCCAGCGACGCGCTGCCGCCGGTGGACTTCGTGCTGTCGATCATCCCGACCACGTTCGTCTCCGCCTTCACCGAGGGCCAGGTGCTCCAGACGCTGCTGATCGCGCTGCTCACCGGGTTCGCGTTGCAGGCGATGGGCCCGCTCGGCCAGCCGGTGCTGCGCGGCATCGAGCACATCCAGCGGCTCGTCTTCCGCATCCTCGCCATGGTGATGTGGGCGGCGCCCATCGGTGCCTTCGGTGCCATCGCCGCGGTGGTCGGCTCGTCCGGCGTGGAGGCGCTGAAGAGTCTCGCGGTGCTGATGCTCGGCTTCTACGTCACCTGTATCCTGTTCGTCTTCGTCGTGCTCGGCGCGCTGCTGCGGATCGCGACCGGGCTGAACGTCTTCATGCTGCTGAAGTACCTGGCCCGGGAGTTCCTGCTGATCCTTTCCACCTCCTCCTCCGAGTCCGCGCTGCCGCGGCTCATCGCGAAGATGGAGCACCTGGGCGTCAGCAAGCCGGTGGTCGGCATCACCGTCCCGACCGGCTACTCCTTCAACCTCGACGGCACGATGATCTACATGACGATGGCCTCGCTGTACATCGCGGACGCCCTGGGCACCCCGATGTCGGTCGGCGAGCAGATCCCGCTGCTGCTGTTCCTGCTGCTCGCCTCCAAGGGCGCCGCGGGCGTCAGCGGCGCCGGTCTCGCCACGCTGGCCGGCGGTCTCCAGTCGCACAAGCCCGCGCTGGTCGACGGCGTCGGCCTGATCGTCGGCATCGACCGGTTCATGAGCGAGGCCCGCGCCCTGACCAACTTCGCGGGCAACGCCATCGCCACGGTCCTGATCGGCACCTGGACCAAGGAGATCGACCAGGACCGCGTCCGCCGGGTGCTCGCCGGTGAGCTGCCGTTCGACGAGAAGACCCTGCTGGACGAGGCCGACCGGGCGGCGTCCGCCGGACTCCCGGAACAGCCGGGCGGCGGCGGGAGCGAGAAGGAACTGGCGAAGGCGTGACAGCCGCGGCGGGCCGGGCGCCGGGCTTCCGCACGGGGGCCGCGCCCGGTCCTCCGTACGGGCCCCGCACCCGGCCTTCCGTACAGGGCCGCGCCCGGTCTCCGCACACCGCCTGCGGCCCGGCCCGCTACCGCACCGGCCCCCCGCCCATGCCCTGCGCTCCGGACGTCCGGCGCGGCCTGAACCCGGGCCGGGCGTCCGGCCACCGCCTCCGGGCGGCCGGACCTCCCCCGTTCCGGCCGCCCGGTCCTGCTGTCTCCCGCCGCCGGGTCCCACCCCCCCCTCTGTCGCCGCCGGTCCTCCTGTTCTCCCGTCCCGCCGGCCGCCCGCCAGGATCCGGATGGCCGGCCCGTTGCCCTGACCCCGACGTCAAGACCTACCGTCGAGGACATGCGCATCGGCGAGCTGGCCGCACGGGCCGACACCACCACGCGGACGCTGCGGTACTACGAGGCACGGGGGCTGCTGCCCGCGCGCCGCGACGGCAACGGGCACCGCACCTACGACGAGCGGGACCTCCGGCTGCTCCGGCAGATCCGGACGTTGCAGGACGTCGGGTTCGATCTGGAGGAGACCCGGCCGTTCGTGGAGTGTCTGCGGGCCGGGCACCCGGCGGGCGACTCGTGCCCCGCCTCGCTCGCCGTCTACCGGCGCAAGCTGGACGAGGTGGACGCGCTCATCGGCCGGCTGCGGGTGGTGCGGGAGCAGGTCGCCGGGCAGCTGCTGCGGGCGGAGCGGTCCAGGGACGCGCTGGCCGCCGAGGCGCAGGTTCCGGGGGGTCCGGAACCCGAGTGCGAACTGGGAGTGCACGGACGATGGGGACGATGACCGAGGCGGCCGGCGTGGCCGAGGTGACGGACGCGGATTTCACGGCGGAGGTGCTCGAATCCGAACTGCCGGTCCTGGTGGAGTTCACCGCCGACTGGTGTCCGCCGTGCCGGCAGATGGCGCCGGTGCTCGCCGCGCTCGCCGCCGAGACGAGCGGTCGGCTGAAGGTAGTGCAGCTGAATGTGGACGCCAATCCGGCGACCACCCTCGCCCACCAGGTGCAGGCGATGCCGACGTTCCTGGTGTTCCGGGCGGGCGAGCCGGTGCGGTCGATGGTCGGGGCGCGCTCTGGGCGCAGGCTCCGTGAGGAGCTGTCCGACGTGCTGTAGACCCGCGCGGCCAGCCGAAAGAAATCCCCCGAGCAATTGCGCTCGGGGGATTTCTTTGGGTATATTGAGTGGTTCGCGACTTGACTGGAAAAGGTCGCGGAGAAGTTCAGTGAGCACAGTATATCCGGGCGGGAGCGGAATTGTCAAACAGCGAATTTCCCGACGATGAATTGCGTCGTGAGCAGGAATTCATGGACGGCCTGTACGCGCGCGTGGACGCGCTGCGCGGCGACACCGAGACCTCCGTCTCGGACGCCCTCGCGCAGGGCGACAAGCCCATGCAGGCCCGCCTGGAGCGGGACATCCTGGTCGCCGAGCGGTCCGGGCTGCTCGCCGCGCTGAACGCCGTGGACGGCTCGCTCTGCTTCGGCCGTATCGACCTGACCTCGGGCACCAGCCACCACATCGGCCGGATCGGGCTGCGCACCGACGACGCCGAGCGCACGCCGCTCCTCATCGACTGGCGCGCCGATGTCGCCCGCCCCTTCTACCTGGCCACCGGCCACACCCCGATGGGCCTCCGGCGGCGTCGGCACATCACCACCGACGGCCGCCGGGTCACCTCCCTGCACGACGAGATCCTCGACCTCGGCGACGCCACCCGCACCGGCCACGAGGACCCGACCGGGGACGCCGTACTGCTGGCCGCGCTCAACTCCGCGCGCACCGGCCGGATGAGCGACATCGTGCAGACCATCCAGGCCGAGCAGGACGAGATCATCCGGGCGCCCCACCGCGGGGTGCTGGTGGTCGAGGGCGGCCCCGGCACCGGCAAGACCGCGGTCGCGCTGCACCGGGCGGCCTATCTGCTGTACGAGTACCGGGAACTGCTGGCCCGGCGGGCGGTCCTGATCGTCGGCCCGAACCCGGCCTTCCTCGGCTACATCGGCGAGGTGCTGCCCTCCCTGGGTGAGACCGGGGTGCTGCTCGCCACGGTCGGCGAGCTGTTCCCCGGGGTGCGGGCGACCGCCCAGGACACCCCTCGGGCCGCCGCGGTGAAGGGCCGGGCCGACATGGCCGACGTCCTTGCCGCCGTGGTGCGCGACCGGCAGGCGCTGCCCGACCCGGTGATCGCGATCGAGCACGACCGCGAGATCCTGATACTCGACGACGGCCTGGTGAACGTCGCCCGCGAACGCACCCGGGCCGCCGGGCTGCCGCACAACGTGGCCCGCGAGCACTTCGAGGGCCACATCCTCAACACGCTCACCGACATGGTCGCCGAACGCGTCGGCACGGACCCGTTCGACGGCACGAACCTGCTCGACGCCGTCGACATCACCCAGATCCGTGACGAACTCGACGAGAACCCCGAGGTCTGGGCGGCCATCGACCAGTTGTGGCCGCGGCTGACCCCGCGGCGGCTGCTCGCGGACTTCCTCGCCCGTCCCGAGGGGTACCTGGGCGAGGAGGACGCCGCCGCGATCCGCCGTCCGGTGACCCGGGCGTGGACCGTGGCGGACGTACCGCTCCTCGACGAGGTGGCCGAACTGCTCGGCGAGGACGACCGCGAGCTGCGGGCGCGGGCCGAGCAGGAGCGGGAGGAACAGGTCGCCTACGCGCAGGGTGTCCTCGACGTCTCCTACGCCTCCCGCACCTTCGAGTTCGACGACAAGGAGGACGGCGATCCGGAGGGCTCCGAGGTGCTGTCCGCGCACGACATCATCGACGCCGAGCGGTTCGCCGAACGGCAGGAGGAGGCCGACCACCGCAGCGCCGCGGAGCGGGCCGCGGCCGACCGGACCTGGGCGTTCGGGCACATCATCGTCGACGAGGCGCAGGAACTGTCGCCGATGGCCTGGCGGCTGCTGATGCGGCGCAGCCCGACCCGCTCGATGACCCTGGTCGGCGACCCGGTCCAGACGGCGGAGGCGGCGGGCGTGGGCTCCTGGTCCGGCATCCTCACGCCGTACGTCGAGGACCGCTGGACGCACACCCGCCTCGGCGTCAACTACCGCACCCCGGCCGAGATCATGGACCTGGCCGCTGCCGTGGTCCGCGCCGAGCACCCCGGCTTCGAACCGCCCCGCTCGGTCCGCTCGACCGGGGTACGGCCATGGGTGCGGCAGGTGCCCGACGACCTGCCGGGCGCCGTCGGGAAGGCGGTCGCCGAACTCACCCCCACCGAGGGCCGACTCGCGGTGATCGCCCCCCGCGACCTGCACCGGGCGCTCGCCGCCCGGCTCGACGGGGTCACGGCCACGGCCGAACCCGACCTGACCCGGACGGTCGTCCTGCTCGACCCGCGTCAGGCCAAGGGCCTGGAGTTCGACTCGGTACTGGTGGTGGAGCCGGCCCGGTACGGCACCAGCGACCTGTACGTCGCCCTGACCCGGGCCACCCAGCGGCTGGGGGTGCTGTATTCGGGGTCGCTGCCGCGCGGGCTGGCCGATCACGCAGAGCAGTGAGCTTTTCTGACAGGCGGTCTGATATCCGCTGGTGAAGGAAACCGGCCGTGGTGCCTCTCCCGCCGGGGGCGGCGCCACGGCCCTTCTGCGTGCCCGGCCCCTGACGGTCTTCGAACTCCCGTACGTCCCGGGTGTCCGGTACGCCCCGGGTGTCCGGCAGGACTCCCGCACGAGTGGAACAGCCTGGCATGAGCGGCCCGGACGTGGGTAGTTCCACCCGCCGTCGACTACATACCGCAGCAACACTCCGGCCACGAATGTCAAGGACAATCATCGGTGCCCGGACGTGGAATGTGAGGGAAACAACGTGAGTATCAGCCGCAGGGGCCTGCTGGCGGCGGGAGCGGGCGTAGGTCTGCTCACAGCCTGCGGGTCGAACACCGGGCGCAGTCAGAGCGGTTCGGGAACCCAGCTGTCGCAGTGGTATCACCAGTACGGAGAGGCGGGTACCCAGCAGGCGGTCGAGCGGTACGCCGCCGCGTACAAGAAGGCCCGGGTCGCCGTCCAGTGGCGGCCCGGTAACTACGACCAGCAGACCGCCGCCGCCCTGCTCACCGACTCCGGCCCGGACGTCTTCGAGGGCAGCCCCACGCTCGACCAGATCCAGGGCGGTCAGGTCGTGGACCTGACCGACCTGCTCGACGGCGTCAAGGACGACTTCAACCCCGCCGTCCTCAAGCCGAAGACGTACGACGGACGGATCTGGGGCATCCCGCAGACCATCGACATGCAGCTGCTCTACTACCGCAAGAGCCTGCTGAAGGACGCCGGTGTGGAGCCGCCGACCACGGTGGACGCGCTCGTCGACGCCGCCCGGAAGCTGACCACGCCGAAGACCAAGGGGCTTTTCCTGGGCAACGACGGCGGCGCGGGCGTCCTGGGCGGGACTCCCCTGTACGCGGCCGGACTCCAGCTGATCACCGAGGACGGTGAGATCGGCTTCGACGACCCCGCCGCGGCCCGCGTCCTGACCAGGATCCACCAGCTGTACGCCGACAAGTCGCTGCTCCTGGGCGCACCCGCCGACTGGTCCGACCCGTCCGCGTTCCTCCAGGGGCTGACCGCCATGCAGTGGTCCGGGCTGTGGGCCCTGCCCCAGGTGCAGAAGGAACTCGGCGACGACTTCGGGGTTCTGCCGTTCCCGAAGGACGGCTCGGGCAGTCCGGCCGTCCCGGTCGGCGCGTACGGCAGCGCGGTCAGCGCCCGCAGCAGGCACCAGGAGGCCGCGAAGGAATTCGTGCGGTGGCTGTGGGTGGACCAGCTCGACGATCAGGAGGACTTCGCGCTCTCGTACGGATTCCACATCCCGGCGCGTATGTCCCTCGCGAAGAAGGCCACCAAGCTGAAGACGGGAGCGGCGGCCGACGCGGTCGCCTTCACCACCGAGCACGGTTTCGCCCAGCCGCTGCTGTGGACCCCGACCGCCAACACCGCTTACCAGGACGCGCTGACCCGTATCATCCAGGGCGGCGCCGACCCGGACCGCGAACTGAGGGCGCTGGTGCGGAAGGTATCGGCCGAACTCGCACGCGTGAAGAAGAAGTCGTGACGGCTCAGCTGAACGGGGCCGCCGCGCCAGGGGCCGGCGGACCGCGGAGAGCGACCCGGGCCGACCCGATTCCCGCCGCCCGGCCCGCCCGCCGCTCCCTGGCCGGCTCCCACACCCTGTGGTTCTGGGTCTTCGTCGGACCGTTCGCGCTGGGGCTCGGGCTGTTCACGTACGTGCCGTTGCTGTGGAGCGTGGGCCTCAGCCTCTTCGACGCCCACAACACGGTCACACCCACCCGTTTCGTGGGTCTCGACAACTATGCGGCGGTACTGTCCGACGACGCCTTCACCAGCAGCCTGCGCACCTTCCTGGTGTTCACCGCCTTCATCGTGCCCACGACGTTCGTCCTGTCCCTGGCGCTGGCCCTGATGGTCAACCGCGTGCGCGTGGCGCGGGCGTTCTTCCGCTCGGTGTTCTTCCTGCCGACCGCCTGTTCCTATGTCGTCGCGGCGCTGATCTGGAAGATGTCCCTGTTCAACGGGGTGCGGTTCGGGCTGGCCAACACCGTGCTCGGCTGGTTCGGCGCCGGTCAGGTCGCCTGGCTGTCGACCCCGGACCCGCCCTGGTACTGGCTGGTGATCGTGACGGTACGGCTGTGGCTCCAGGTCGGCTTCTACATGATCCTTTTCCTGGCCGCCCTCCAGCGCATCGACCCCCTGCTGTACGAGGCGGCTGCCGTGGACGGGGCACGGCCCGGCCGGCAGGTACTGCGGCACATCACCCTGCCGCAACTGCGCGCCACCTCGGTCGCGGTGGGACTGCTCCTGGTCATCAACTCCTTCCAGGCGTTCGACGAGTTCTACAACCTCCTGTCGAACGCCCGCGGCTACCCGCCCTACGCCCGCCCGCCCCTGGTGTACCTCTACTACACCGCCCTCGGACAGGGGCAGAACCTCGGGGTGGGCAGCGCGGGAGCGGTGATCCTCACGCTGCTCATCGCCGTGGTGACCGTCGGACAGTCCCGCTGGTTCCGGCTCGGCACGAGGGAGGACTGACCATGGACGACGCCCTGGTACGAGCCGGCCGGGCCCTGCGGTTCGCGCTGCTGTGCGCCCTGGCCCTCCTCTTCCTCATCCCCTTCTACCTCCTTCTACGCAACGGCCTTTCGAGCGAGCGGGACATCACCTCGCCCGAGTGGACCTTCTTCCCCGCGCACCTGCGGTGGTCGAACGTGACGGAACTCTTCGACGATCCCTCCGTGACCTTCGCCCGCGCGCTGCTCAACTCCGCCGTGATCGCGGTCACCACCACCCTCGGCACCCTGCTGCTCGGCTCGCTCGCCGGGTACGGTCTTGCCCGCATTCCCTACCGGCACGCGAACAAGGTCTTCTACGCCATTCTCGCCACGCTGATGGTCCCGGCCGCCGTCACGTTCGTGCCCAGCTTCGTCCTGGTCTCCTCGCTGGGCTGGATCTCGACCTATCGGGGGCTGATCGTCCCGACGCTCTTCTCGGCGTTCGCCTGCTTCATTTTCCGGCAGTACTTCCTGGGATTCCCGCGGGACCTGGAGGACGCGGCACACGTCGACGGGCTCGGCCACTGGCGTACGTACTGGCGCATCGTCGTCCCCAACGCGACTCCGGTCTTCGCCGCCGTCGGGACCATCGTCTTCATCGGCGCGTGGAACTCCTTCCTGTGGCCGCTGGTGATCGGGCAGGACCAGAGCGCCTGGACCGTGCAGGTCGCCTTGTCGTCCTTCACCACCGCCCAGACCGTCCGGCTGCACGAACTGTTCATCGCCGCGGCCGTTTCGGTCCTGCCGCTGCTGCTGGTCTTCCTCTGCTTCCAGCGGTGGATCACGGCGGGGGTGGAACGCGCCGGGATCGACTGAACGACCCGTCCCGGCCGGGCGCCGGGACGGGAGCACCGGAGCGCGTCAGGCAGGCCGCAGCCACACCGTGGCCAGCGGGGGCAGGGTCAGCCGGATGCTCGCGGGGCGCCCGTGCCGGCCCTGCGGCTCCGGTTCGACCGGCCGCGGGTGCCCGACGCCGCTGCCGCCGTAGCGGGCCGCGTCCGTGTTGAGGATCTCCCGCCAGGCGGGGACGCCGTCGGGCACGCCGAGCCGGTAGCCGTGGCGGACCACCGGGGAGAAGTGGGACACCGCGAGCAGGGGCGTCCCTTCCGCATCCAGCCGGAGGAACGCGAGGACGTTGTCGGCGGCGCCCTCCGGGGTGTCGCCGATGATCCACTGGAAGCCGGCCGGGTCGGTGTCGCGCTGCCACAGGGCGGGGGTGGCGCGGTAGCCGGTGTTGAGGTCGCGGACCAGGTCGCGGACGCCGCGGTGGTCGGGTTCGGCGCCGTAGGCCGGGTCGAGCAGCCACCAGTCGGGGCCGTGGGCCTCGGACCATTCGGCGCCCTGGGCGAACTCCTGGCCCATGAAGAGGAGTTGCTTGCCGGGGTGGGCCCACATGAAGGCCAGGTA